>CAVBRV010000057.1:0-14288 GCA_963597965.1 Paludibacteraceae bacterium
GTTGTTTGGCCCCAACAACAAACAACTAACAACCAGCAACAATCGCTAATCCGGTTTCTTGCTATTGAAAAATGAATTAACGAGCATCCACTATATATTTTTGCGGCGCTTTTATTCTTGTTGCGCCGCTACCACCATTTCTAACTTCTCACTACTCACTTCTCACTGCTTTTACACATTTCTCTGCAAATAGAAATGCACCCGTGGATGCTGGCTATGAATTTGTTCGGAATGATTCAGTGGAATCCCCAGAACCGCCTTCCCATACCAGCCGCCTTTGCTGTATTCCAAGCCCAGCCCCGTACTGGTGAGGAAATCTTTCTGTGTGCCAGCGCTACTGAAATTGTTATACGCCACGCCATGGTCTAGGAAAAGGAAACTTCGCCAAGTTTTGTGATCGGAACTTAGAGGGAAACCATATTCCCAGCCTAGCGCCCAACCTTTATCCCCGGAAAGAAGTCCTTCTTTGAATCCTCGAATGCTAGACATGCCGCCTAAGGAAAATTGTTCTGTCGAGGGGAGTTCTTGGAAAGCCGTGTATTGTCCATAGAGGCGATACATCAAGTATTGGTCGCCCGATAGATTTTGCCGCCGCATGAGGTAGGCACTGTAGTAAGAGCCATTATTGTCTTCTTCCCGGATGCGATTGTCATTTTTATAACCTGTCACGCTAGCCATAGCAAACCAAAGTCCATTTTCATCGAAACTTCGTGCACTGATGCCGGCTTTCACCGTTCGGGTTACATTGTCCGCCAAATCCATGCCTGCATAGGTGGTATCGGACCATTTGCGATGCCCTTCCAGGAACACATCCACCTTCGAGAGTGGCGTAATATGGAGCGGATGGGTGATTGAGAGAGCCATATCGTTGGAATTGGCTTTCATGTCAAAGTCTTTGAACGCCCCATCAATGATATCCACCATATTTCTACTATAAGAAACAGTGGCTCTCGTACCATGATGGCCCCAAGGGGTATCGTACATGATCGAGCCGCCCCAAGTGCCTTCGCTCCACACCGGTGCGACGGCCAAGCTGGCGTCGTGTCCACCGATGCCGCGATATTCACTGTATGCCCCAATACGATAGCGTCCACTTTCTTTCTGCCCTGCATTATCCGCAAAGAGGAAACTGGTCATTGGATTTTCCGGTTCCACCAGCGTCAGGTGAACATCGGATGTGCCTTCTTCTTCGCCTGGCACCAATTCTGCTTGGATTTGATAGGTATTGGTAGAGTTATAGGTTAAGAGTTCATCTTGCAACCGATCCACATCCACTAAGTCCCCATGTACCGCACGGATGCGATGGAGCAGAGTATCTTCGTGAATGCGATGATTGCCTTGCACTACGGTTTTCCCATAGGTCCCTTCGATGAGACGAATATAGACAATTCCGTTTTCTACTTTCTGTGGGGGCAATACGGCCTGGGCCGTAGCAATTTTCTTTTCTTGGTAAAGCACATTCAGTCGATCCACCATGGCTTGCAATTCACTGACTGTCATGGTGCCAGCCCCTTTGAAATGAATGGCTTTCACGATTTCTTCTTGGGATAAAAGCTTCGACGGCGTGACGCGAATTTCTTTCACTTCAAAAGAGAGCTCCCCCTTCTCTTCTTCCGCCTGCTTCGTCTCTACAGTCACATCGTTCTTCGGTTGAACGATATCCCGATAGCGACTGTATTTGTAATAGGAAGCCACATTCTGATAATCTTCCGTACTACGCTGTGCTCGATTGGAAATGACCTTCGCAGCGTCCGGTATATCCGCTGCTAGCACTTGCGCTCCCAAGAGCATACTGAAACTCATAGCCCCTAGACATAGTTTGATTTTCTTATCAAGAATCATTGCCTCATCCCCTTTGTATGTTTATCTTATGTAACAAATAACTACTCATTCATTAGTGCTCATTGTTGTTTGTTGTTTGGTCCCAACAACTAACAACAATCGCTCATTCGATTTCTTGCCAGTTGAAAAGTAATTTAACGCCCCAGTCACTATATAATGAATGACCGCAATACCATTAAGTGAAGTGAACTGTATGCTGATTCCTACTGATGAAAAGGGTTCTAAAGGTTCTCACGTTCCTTGAACGAGCTGACCACACTAGTGCCTATTGGCACATTCGAGAAACCTGAGAACCTTTAGTACCTTGAGAACCCTTAGTAACCTGTAATCCCTAGCGGAATCATACCTATTAACTCAAAACTTAGCTTCGCAGCATAGCACGGCAAAGCCAATCCTCCTATTTTGCTTCATTATACAAAAGAAAAATTCCGTTGACCCTGTCATTTGTGACAGGGTCAACGGAATTTTTGTTATTCCATATACGATTTTTCTATGTAGCGGGTGGTCATTAATTCATTTTTCAACGGGCAAGGAAACGGATTCTTGATTGTTGTTGGTTGTTAGTTGTCTAGCTCCAAACAACTAACAGCCAACAACAATCAACAAAAAATTTCACCTCGATGTAAACTTTTCCCCTTCTCATTTTACTATATAGATAGAGGGACAAATGAGACCCCACGTGGAAAGACTATTTCTGAAAGCCTTTCATCATCTGCTAGGTACCAACTTTGCAAAGGGCAGTGGGAAGGAAATAGGAAATACGCCTTTTATAGGTCTCATCCCTCTACGGCGGCCGCCAAAACAAACTGCATAAAGGATAGACGAAAACCGAAACATTATAAGCCCTGACCCGTGCAGCTGTGCGAGGATACGCCCTAAGAGCGAGCTATTCATCTGCGGATGAGTATGCCGAATGCGCTGGCTATCGACTCGTGTGGGGTATTGAGAGTCCGGCTTCTCAAAAGGGGATCGTCTGTCCTTTTTGTGGTGTCTAAATTACAGGTTGCTCAAGGTTCTCAGGGTTCTAAGGTTGCTCAGGTTTCCCGAATGTGCCGGTGAACGCTAGCGTCATCAGCTCGTTCAAGAAACGTGAGAGACCTTAGCATCCTGAGAAACCTGAGTAACCTTTACCTCAGCAGAAATCATCGCATCTGTCTGTCACTTAACTGAATAGCCATACAAAAAAGCGGGAATCTTTCTATGCTGGTAGAAGGATGCCCGCTTTTTTATTTGTTAGCAGTTAGCAGTAGGCAGTTGGCAGTTAACTGTATACGGCCTACTGCTAACTGCCTACTGCTAACTTTCAATACAATATCGGTATCCAATACGCCTCATTTCCCGCAATCCGTTCATCGCTGAATCTCGCATAAAGAGCCGACGGCGTATCGCCTAGCATGAAGCAACTCATAGTGACGTAGCCTTCCATGATGCCCACGTCGGTTTTGGAAATAATTTTCTGCTGGGGGATGCAGCGCTGCACCAGGTTGGAATCGCTGTCCCGATAAACGATGTCTTCATCATCGGCCAGTTTCTTTTTGTAAATCCGCTCACCTCGGCCGTTGATGATTTCGATGCCTCGACCTTCCCGGCCCCAGATGGGTTTGCGAATCCATTCGCTGTCTTCTGGCATGTCGCCCAGTTTGAAATCCCGCTCAAAGTAGCTTTCTGGCAAATACTGGCGGATGGTTTCTCGTTCTTTTGCCGTGAAAAATTCTGGACTTCTTTCCAGCAGCGCATAAATGAGGGCCTGAAATCCTTTGGACTGCATGATGATCGATTCCGGTGGATTCATCATGTGGAATTTCCCAGAAATATAGCCGTCCATCATGAGTTCGCCCAGAGACGAACCGTCTTGGGTGGCGGTTTCATCAATGAGGATTTCCATGGGGTGCATGCGATAGAGGAAGGAAACGGTCCGCCCATCGGGAAGGGCGAGACTCCCGTCTTCCATGACCGCTAGGTTGTAGAAGGATTCAAAAATGATGGTATCTCGCATGTCGGATGACACGGCATCTTTCATGGCGTTCATCATGAAGGTGGTGGTGCCCAGGTCTTCGATGTAGTCATCGAAGCAGCTGAAAAGCACCGGATGCTGCAACAGTTCTTCGTGACTTTTATTTCCACAACAGCGAAGGAAAATATCTTTCATCCAATTTCGGAGCTTGTCCCATTCGTAGGCGTTCGGATTTTCCTTCATAAAATAGTTCGCCGCCACTTCGTTGGCATAGTAGGCCTCGATTTCAGCACAAGGGGTGTCCGCATTGATTTCTACCATCTGAATCTGTCCGCTGGCTTTGTCGATGACGTAGTCGAAGCGGGAAATCCAGCTGGGTAAATCTTTCATGGCATTTCCTTGACACAAATATTTCCGCATGGGGTGAGGGATTTCCATTTCATCGAAAAATTCATCCCCGCATTCTTGAAATCGTTTCGTCACTTTCGCAAAAATCGCAAAGAGCTCACCGCTCACCCGCCGGATAAGATCCGCTTCTTTCCGGTCAATCACCAATGGCAAATGGGTGGGGTAGCGATAGGGATAGCCGGGGTATTCCACATAGGGAAATATATTTCGATCGATATCGTCCATGTAGGTCTTTTCCATTAGGAGGCACCTCCGCTTCGTACACCGGCTGAACCAAATCCAGTCTTTCCGCCGGCCGGTGCAGTGACAGTGGATTTTCCATTATTTCCTGCGGTACCTTGTTGATAGGTACCGCTTTTATTATTGGCTGCATTGGCCCCAGCGCCGCCTGCATTGGGTTGTTGCTGTTGCTGCTGGTAGGCAGGTTTATTGTTCAATACATTTCCTGTATTTCTATCGTAATGACCGGAGTAGCCACCGATGCCGTGGAAAAGGAAATAGCTAGCCAGCATCATAGGAAGCAAACTGGACATGCCGGACACGTAGTTCAAATTGTTGTCCTCATCCCGACGGAAGGTGACTTCTTCCCCATTATCATAGCGGGCGGTTTCGGTGCCATCCGCATTTTTAATGAGATGATAAGTCCGCCCCTGGTCATCGGTCAAAGCTTCCCCTTGTTGCTGCTGGTTTTCCTGCCCGCAACCAGTAAGCATGAGGGGCGCACTCACCGCAGTAAATGCCGCTAAGATGGCGGCGGTCTTGGAACTGATATGTATCATAGGTGACTCCTTTCGTGACTATAAGGGATTAGGAGCTAGGGATTAGGGATTAGGACATATGTATCCCTA
Source organism: Paludibacteraceae bacterium (assembly GCA_963597965.1). Classification (GTDB taxonomy): domain Bacteria; phylum Bacillota; class Negativicutes; order Veillonellales; family Dialisteraceae; genus Dialister. Next base: position 5,053 of record CAVBRV010000057.1, read on the forward strand.
ATCGGTTTGCATCATGGGGTGATGGGATTTGTTAACACAAAGGTTCTCAGGGGACTCAAGGTTCTAAGAGTTCTAAAGGGGCCTCAAAGGAGACAAAAAATCTTATAAAAAAAGCGGTATTTTATCTCCGTCATTCCGACCGTAGTGGAGAAATCTTTGCGTTATTCGTCTTAGTGCATTTTGAAATAAGTGTATTGAAATGAGACTTAGCGTCTGGGCCGTTTGTTTATAAGGCTAACTGAAAAGCGGATGGTAGCAAATGGTATAAGCCGATTTATCTGTCAGCCTCGAATGAGACGCCCCAGACGCCATGTCTCATTTCATTCCATTCTGCACACATGGTACGTCCAGGAATAACGCAAAGATTTCTCCACTTCTGTCTAACATAGTACTGAACTACACTATGGTGTCACTCTGCACTAATCCCATCGGTCGAAATGACAATTAGGGATAGGATCCTGCCTACCGCCTACTGCTAACTGCCTACTATTTTCCCTAATCCCTAATCCCTAATCCCTAATCCCTAATCCCTAAAAATACTATATCATATTTCCTCCATCCTGTAACCAATGCTGTTAAGTTAAGGATTTAAGTGAGTAGGTATGCCAACGCTTGCAATTACAGGTTGCTCAAGGTTCTAAGGGTTCTAAGGTTGCTTAGGTTTCTCGAATACACCGATAAACGCTAGCGTATTCATCTCATTCGAGAAACCTGAGAACCCTTAGAAACCTAAGAACCCTTTGCATCAGCAGAAGTCATCGCATATTTTGCTTAACTTAATGACTACCAATCTTTTTCTTCTTTACTTGTCTTTCCAAAGCTTCTATAATAGTTTATAATATTTATTTCTCTAATATATCTGGTAGCTAGTCACTAGTCACCAGTCCACCCAAAAGCAGGAGCATCCATCATGACCGAACATCTCAATAACGAAACCGAAGTCTATACCACACCAGGCGTCGGCGTTCCTTTGACCGCGAAGAACCAGGACACCATTCGCAAAACCTTGCAAGCGAACCACGCCGTCGGATTTCTCTGTGGCTATTACGACGAAGACCTCACCATTTCCCAAGTCAGTGGATATTTCCTGTACAACATCGGCTACACCTACGATGAATTTATGCAGGTCACCCATGGTTCTTTGAAAAATGTATTCTGGGGAGAAAATAAAAGTTTCTTGGCCCCAGACCGCTGGCCGAAGATTCATGGCGAAGGGGAAGGCAGCATTGTCACGAAAGGCGGCATTCCCCTCATCACCCATTTGTACAAGACCGAAGACACCGATGCCAATGGGACTTCGATTTGGGTGCTCTCTGTCTATGTGGACCAGATGAAGGAAAATGTGCTCCTCATCAATGATGTGATCCAGTCCGGTTTCTGGAGTCTCGATTGCGATGCCCAGGGGCGCATCCAGAAAATTCTCTACAGCCACAATTTCCGCACCATGCTAGGCTACAAAGATACCTTAGATTTCCCGAATACTCTCTACTCTTGGGTGAATTATCTCCATCCCGATGACCGGGAAAGAGCGGTTTCCCTCTTGCAGTCCTCTTTGGCAGATCACACAAACAAGACCAAGTACAATGTAGAGTATCGTATGCGTATGGCGGACGGGACGTACCAATGGTTCCAGGACCGCGGGGAAATCAATCGCCGTTTGGATGGTACACCGGCTCGCATGGTGGGCGTTTTCATTAATATCGACCAAAAGAAAAAGGATCAACAAAAGGCGCAGCGCAGTCACGCCTTCCATCAAGCCTACACCGAAGCCAACTTGTGCGAATATTACTTGGACCTCACCCACCACACCTTTGACCCCATGAAACATAGCACCTCCATTCTCAGCAGCTATGAAAAGAAAGGCACCTGGGAGGACCTGATCGCCTCCTATGTGAGCTACTACGTGGCTCCCGAAGACCAGGCCGCGGTTTCCCTATTTCTTGACCAGGACTACATCAAAGATAAGATGAATGCCGGCCAATATGAACTCAGCCTAGACTGCCGCATCCGTCTCAATGGAGAAATGCGTTGGGTAAGAAATGTGATTTTGCGAGACAAAGATGCCCACGATACCCAATGCGTGATTGTGATCATCCGAGACATTACCCAATCCAAAGCAGAAGCGGCCCATTTGAAAAATTTGACTAAGAGAAATGATGATTTGTCCCTCCTCTTGCAAGGGACCAGCCAACTCATCGACCGCCTGGCTATTTTAGACTTGGAAAATGACACCTTTGAAGCCTATTTCTGCCACAATCACCTGTCTCCTTTAGGAAACGGCGCTTTGCATGATTTCGCTAAGGATTTCATGATTCCTTACTACAAGCCCCTGGCGGAAGGCGTCACTTGGGAAGAATTTTATGCGCCTGCCCATTTGCGAGAACTCTTCATGGACCAGACCGAAGTGTATCGACTGGAGTACGCGTCCTACGATGAACAAAATTTCAAGAGCCTCGCTGTCACGCCCCTTTCCTGGAAAAATGGAGTGCTAGAAAAAGTGCTCATCATGGGGCAAAATACAACCAAAGAGAAACTGATGGAAAAGGAATCTCGCAAAGCCCTCCGGGACGCTTGTGAAGCAGCGAACCGGGCAAACCAGGCGAAAACCGATTTCCTGTCCAACATGTCCCACGACATTCGCACCCCAATGAATGCCATCATCGGCATGACCGCCATCGCCGGCGCTCACATCGACCAGAAAGATCGCGTTCTGGATTGCCTGGGAAAAATCACCCGCTCCAGCCGTCATTTGCTCAATTTAATTAATGAAATACTGGACATGTCTCGCATCGAAAGTGGCAAATTCGCCCTGAACGAAGAGGAATTTACCCTGCCCGAATTGGTGGACAACCTGATTGCTATGAATAAGGCAGATTTGGATTTCCATCATCACCACCTGGAAGTCCACATCAACCAGATTCATCACGAAAAAGTTTGCGGCGACAGCCTCCGCTTGCAACAACTGTTGACCAATATTTTATCCAACTCCATCAAGTACACCCCCGACGGCGGCCATATCACCTTAGCCATCAATGAAATCACCACCCATTCTCAAGAAACGGGATATTACCAATTCATCATCGAAGACGACGGCATCGGCATGAGCCAAGAATTTCAGAAAATTCTATTTCAACCCTTCACCAGAGCCGACGACAAACGAACCAGCAAAATCCAAGGGACCGGCCTGGGCATGGCCATCGCCCAAAACATCGCCCGCATGATGAATGGACACATCGACGTAGAAAGCCAGCTGGGCAAAGGCTCCCGCTTCACCATCACGGTCAGCCTGAAATGGCAAGACGTGGACCTCACGCCGCTGGACGAATTGATTCACCTCCCCGTCCTCCTGGTAGATGACGATCCGGTTTGCTGTGAAAATACAGTCCGCCTGCTCCAGGAAATTGGCATCGACGGCGAATCCGTCACCTCTGGACCAGAAGCCATCGAAAAAGCCCGTCAGCGATACGAAAGAAATGACAATTACTTCGCCATCATCATCGATTGGCAAATGCCTGGCATGGACGGCCTAGAAACAGCCCGCCGCATCCGCAAAATCGTAGGTCCCGACGTGACCATCATCATCCTCTCCGCCTATGATTTCAGTGAAATAGAAGATCTCGCAAAAGAAGCAGGCGTCAATGAATTTATTTCCAAACCCCTCTTCCGCTCCCGCCTCGTTTCCCTCCTGAAAAATCTAGTCAACGGGAAATCCGACGCCCACGCCGTGACAACCACGCTGGATCACTTCACCCAATTCCGCCTGGACGGGAAACACATCCTCCTGGTCGAAGACAACGCGCTCAACAGCGAAATCGCTGCCGAAATCCTCAGCATGACCGGCGCCACCATCGACATCGCCGAAAACGGCCAAGAAGCGCTGCACAAATTCACGCACTCAGAACCATTCGCCTACGACCTCATTTTCATGGACATCCAAATGCCCCTCATGAACGGCTACGAAGCCACCACCGCCATTCGCCACCTAGGCCGCCCCGACGCCAAAACCGTCCCCATCATAGCCATGACCGCCAACGCCTTCGCCGAAGACGTTCTCCACGCCAAACAGGCCGGCATGAATGAACACATCGCGAAACCCTTGGACATGGAGAAATTGTACGGGGTGTTGAAGAAATACTTGTGATGAAAATTCCGATAGCACTAGTAGTCATACAAATCGAAATCATAAGGTTAGTTGATGCTCGATAATTCATACGCCCGATGTTTACTGAATATATGCAGTGAAATTTTGTCATTCAAGTGCAAAGAAATACGGGCTATTGTGCAGATTCCTTTGCACTCACTGTTGTTAGCTGTTGGTTGTCGGTTGTTTGGTCCCAACAACAAACAACTAACAACCAGCAACAATCGCTAATCTGTTTTTTTGCTATTGAAAAAATGAATTAACGAGCAGCCACTAAGGTTATGATTATACTGATTCCGATTTCTTCATCAGTCTTTTACACCGCATTCGTCCAAGGTTATCATTCTGCCAAGCACAGTTTCATAACAAATAAAAAACACCGCTAGCATCAAGGTTATATAAAAGGTTATGACATATGAAATAACCCTTTATAACCCCGATGCTAGCGGTGTTTTATTTTTGTTACTCTATTGGAACCAGTAGAATAATAACCCTTTCACAAGCCATATCTATACTATGTCAGAATAGCTGTATCATAGAGTTAATCATCATTTTCCCATCGTTGCTCCTGGCACCACTCGAATATCCTTGATTCCATAATAATGACACAATCCGCCTTTGGTAACGCCATTATCGAAATCTACAAAGAACACATGCCGCATCGCACGTGTTTTCATTTCTATCGGCGGCAGTTCCACCACCTCATTGGTTCCCACTTTACTTTCAATATACGCGATACGGGCATTGTGCTCCTGCGTCATCGTATACGATACGATCACCGCACTCACTGCCAAAAAGAGGCCAATCGCTCCACCACCGATTTTCACAATTCGCCCCACAGAGCCAGCCAATGCCGCCTTTGTTTCCGGCATAGCCAGCACTGCCAAAGTGCCTACCAGAATCATACACACTGAGCTGAACGTAGCCCGCACCGGAAACGTAGGTGCCGCAATCATAACGAAATTATTGAAAAGAGCCATCACAAAAAGCACACTGGCAAACTGCACCGCCGAATATTTCTTCCATACCTCTTTAGCCAAAACCAGACGATTCAATGTTTTGATTTCCTGACGAGAAAGTCCCATCGCCTTCTTTGCCAAACTGTAAATAAAGGCGATGCCTCCTAAATAAATCACCATTTCTTCAAAACCGGCCATCACATGACCAAACTGGGCAATCGTCTTCGGCCGCGTCACATGCAGAGGCGTCAGCACATGAGCAATTAGGAAATCCCGAAGCCCATTCGCCAGCCAGCCGCCGGAGAAATAAGACACCAGCACCACCGCTAGAATCACCAGGATAATCCCCTGTCCCATTCCAAATGGCAGAAGATGCTTTTCAAAAATTGGCCCTTTTTCTTCTACCATGTGGAGCTTCAAACCACGCCACACCAGAAGCAGTAGCAAAATCACAGGAAGTACATAGAGAAGCATCTCTCCATTCCCCGCAAACTGGTTTCCGATGTGAATGAGAATCCCCTTTCCGCCGCTTTGTTCTCCATAGCGAACGTAATTCCCCGGTGCTGCCAGAAGCAATAAAAATCCCATAGCGGACCCCAGAAAACCAGTCACCATCCAGCTCCGCAAAATATGATGTTTCAAACAATATAAAATAGAAAGAAAAGCGATACCATTCAATGTCACAGAAAAATTCTCAACCGACCAACCGGCTAGTAGTCCCAATACAAACATATTAGCCGCAATGAGGAAACCTTTCTTCTTAAAATTTCCTGCCAAATATAAATTATAGGGCAGCAGAAACAGTGCACCCCAAAAGCCAGTCCATAAATAGACAACAGAGCCGCACATCCATACTACCACTTCTCCAAAATGCGGAATAGCCAGCCAAAACAGCCCAAAAGCACTCGTAACAAAAGCCATAGACAGGTGAAATGTCACGCAGCGAAGGCTATGCCACATCAAAAGTACTAGCAATCCTATACAAATGAATGCATTGGCTATATCAAACCAAATTTTATCATGCAGCAAAAATATTTCTTGTGTAAAAAAAGCAACCATTCGCCCGCCATGCATGAAATAATGCCGATACAACGATACCAAAATATCCCCTACAGAGGATAGATGTCTCGTAGTCTCCCAAACCAATGCATAATCATAATCGTCTCGATGCAACGGCATCAAGAGATTCAAAAGAAACATAAATGAAAATACACCTAACAAGCTCAGCCAAAATTTATTCTTCTTATTTTTACTCAGCTCCATAACAAAACCTTTCTTAAATATTATTGTAGTCATTCACTTTTCAACTGGTAAAAAACCGGATTAATGATTCTTCCTGGTTGTTAGTTGTCTGTCTCCCCAACAACTAATAACCAATTATTTGATTTCACTCTTTCTAGAAAAGCATGGATTTATTTCAAATCCCTATAATTTACAACCTTCACCTGTTTCTTCTTCAACATCTCCCGTATGTCTGGTGAAATAATCGATTGCAATTCCGCTTCAAAATCATGGTCCCAGACACAATCTTTGATGAGTACCTCATTATTCATGCCCGGATGCATCATGACTTCTGTGGTTCCTGGTTGCAAATGATTCACTATATCTTTGAAATGCCCCTCATGCACCGCTTCACCTGCCACGATTCCAACAAAATGCTCTGGCGTGCGGAAACGACGGCGATTGGCTTTCCATTGAGACATCTCTGCCAAAGTAAATAAACCAAGCCGACCAATGAGCTGACCTATATTTCCAGAAAATCCCGTAAACAGCGGCGTACGGGAAATACGCATGGCATCCAAATGCACCGACTCTGCCACGTCCAGCGCCACATCAATAATCCCCGGCAACATATGCATATGCTGATGACTATCCACATGGGTCAAAGCCAATCCGGTTTTCTCCATTTTCGCCGCCTGAGCCATTAGCTCTCGCCGCACATCGGCCATATCAATTTTCCCAGTAATGAAATGCTTCACAAACTGTACATAATCATTGAGGAAAACACCCTCTTTAGTGACCAAAGATGGAATATCCTTTGGATCACATACAGGAAATCCATTGACCAAAGTCAAATGAATCCCCACCCCCAACTCTGGATGGCTCTTCGCCACCTCCACGGCATCATCAAAAGCTTTCCCGCCCGGCATTAGCGTAGCCGATCGAAGAATGCCTTGCTCCACGCCTTTCGCCACGGCTTCATTAATTAACACATGTCGACCAAAGTCGTCGGCATTGACTAAAATTTGTAAATTCGGTTTCATATGTATCCTCTATATGTCTTCCAAGAAGCTAATCTTTGCATCCAGTGACTAGGAACTAGGGAAACACTGATTTAATCATTGTTTGAAATGATTCTTGAATTTTTTATTCAAAGCGAGGAAAGAAAACCCGCGAATAGCGAGCTATTTAAGGATTTTCTTGACGAAGATTTGGATAAAAATTCATATCATTTCAAACTCTTTGATTAAATCAGCGTTTCCCTAGCTACCAGATGCACTTCCATAGTAATCTCTCTACAGTACAGCTACTCTTTTATCAACACTTTTATCAACACTTTTTATTTTCATTTGCAGTTTAATTACTAAAATTCCGCTAAAGACTATACATTTACTGCTTCTATTTATTCTTTTATCAACACTTTTATCAACACTTTTTATTTGATTGTATAAAGAGCACCTATTTCATTCTATAGTAATGACGATCCCGCTTACTACCAGTTTTGCCTACGTTACCCTCTTCAATCAATATATTCAGTAGCTGCCTCATCCTAGTAGGAGATAAAGAAATACGTTTTGTTAATTCTGCTGTAGTATATGTTTGTCCTACTACCATTTCTTTTAATAACAATTGTACCTGTTGCTGTGTCTTCTTACTATATTTCTGTCCAATCTCATACATCCAGATAGATCTTTCATAAGAAACATTCGGCAACGTCACCACAAAAGAATCTACCCCTGAATAAAACTCCGGCTTTCTCTCAATCTTACGATAAGCACCTAAGATTCTCTGAATCCCACTCCCCCTGCGATCCATAAAATGGAGTCTTCCAAACACATCTGCAATGACAGGATTTCTTCGTACCGATTGTATATGCGCTAAATCTAAATCTTGTATCTTCCAACCGTTATACATTCCACCTGGCGAAGATACAGTAAGCCGGTCATCATACATATCCACATGCACCTCTGCCCCTTTGATTTGATAATCGCGATGAATCAACGCATTCACAATCGCTTCTCGTAAGGCCGGTGTCGGATAATCCTCTTCTTCTATCCGCTCCAATCCTTTTATAACCCATTTTTTCCTAGAATTATTTTGCACAAATTGAACAGCATTTTCTAGCAAGGAAATTAAACTCCCTGTGTACTCTTTATCATCAATGGCATCTAAATCTAAACTGCCTTTTTCCTTCCCTTTCCAACGGGTACATATAATTCTGGATTGGCGAATAATTCCTTGATCACATAGCAAAGCCCCTGCATTGGTTACCTGTCCGTCCGTCGTTTTTAATCCAAAAGAAATTAAATCATTTTCTTCATTGAATATTTCCCCTGGATTTCGCTGTACATAGGTAGCTCCCAATAAAGTAAAGCTCAGGCGAAAAGATGAAGCAAAAGCCGGAATTTCATCAAAAGTCTGATTATTCCCTCGCAAAATTAATGTATTCAATTCATGAGGAGATACTTCTACCGATTCATTTCCCTTGCGAATATAAGCAACTTTTGTTCCTTCATGCGCATAATAATACGGTGTATGAGTTCCTTTTTTGATAATTACCAGTACAAAACTTTTCTCTTTTTCTGTAATGCAATCCACTATATATACTGGCGTCGGCTGGATTCTTGCATTGATGAATTCACTGATTTTTTCAGATACTCCCTGGCAATCCTTCACGCCAACCAATTTCCTATCAGTATCTCGCACACCAAAAAGCAAATACCCTTCATTTGTATTAGCAAAAGCAGAAATAGTCTTCAGCCAGCTTCTAGCCTTCTTCGTCTCTAGCGTTTCCTTAAAATCCACATGGCTGGATTCCATCATGATATATTTTGAAATTTCCATTTTCTATTTCTCCTTTTCACTAGGGAAACACTGATTTAATCATTATTTGAAATGATTCTTGAATTTTTATT
>CAVBRV010000058.1:0-5758 GCA_963597965.1 Paludibacteraceae bacterium
GTATCTGGTAGCTAGTGACTGGTGACTCGTGACTGGGAAAACGCATGTCTAGTCACGAGTCACTAGTCTACTAGTCACCTACGTTAACCGTTTTCATATATAGTGATGCACTAGCGGTGCATGAAGTTTAGAGAAGGGGCGTCGAAGCCTGGGATAGAATGCCCTAAGGAACATAATCAGTAATCAGCGATTCCCTATCATCATGGGGGCCGAGAGGATTAGTACAAGAAGTGTTCTATGGTGCTAAGTAAATATGTTGAATAAAAATGGAGAAATCTTGGGAAACTACCGTTGTTTTCGATAGTGTCTCAAGATTTCTCCATTTTTTTAGTGGCTATCAATCATTCACGTTTGCATAGAAATACGATTTATCCTGCAAATACCTATTCACTCACTGTTGTTAGTTGTTGGAAACAGATAACCAGCAACAATCACCAATCTGTTTTTTTACCAGCTCTAAAGTGAATGACCACTCACTATATAGTCTTGGCATACTTTGAGAAAAGTTGCAATAATATTATGATTTTGTTGGAAGACATAGGGTGGAAAAATGACTATCTCGGCCAATTTCGATACGATATGGCACTTCTTCCCAATAATCAGTAACAGTATCTACACTTAAAAAGTGGTTTTCGGTAGTTTGGAAATGTGTTTGTTTTATGAATAAATAGCTATTATTACCGTCAATAAACATGAAATCCACCATGTATTGTTTAAAACTTGAGTGTTCATCAAGGTGGAGTCTATCATAATAGATAAATTGATCGCTCACGCCATAAAACGGACAGTCCAGTATGAACGAGGCAAAAAGAGTGGCAGATACTTCAGCGATAACATGAAATTGAATCGCAGTTCCAGGCATAGTATCAGAACCGTCCGAATTTACCGTAGTGATGACGGGGGTCGCTAAATAGTGTATGAATCTAATAGGGCATTTATTTTTAGTAACACTAATTACTTTTGTTTCTGCCATTTGACTAACCTCCTGCGAATTATTTACAACCACTTGGTGGTTACAACGAAAGTATTTCATTGTCCTTCGGAAGAAGAACTTGTGCCTTGCTGCAGAGGGGTTGGATTTGTTCTGGTGCATCGGTGTGCATAGGGATGACAATATTGGGTGTTACTGCATCGATTAAGGTTTGAATTTCTTCTGGCGTGGCGTGCCCACTGGTGTGTAATCGCTCCCAATGTCCTGCTAAAGAAAGGAAAGCCGGAATAGGGCTACCGGTTTTTGTCCGATAGCCATCCCACATAGAATAAATCATGAGACTCTGGCTCTTATCAATGTGTTGGACGATGTTTTTGAAATAATCTGTCCCGGGAATAAAGAAAAGACCGCCTCGTTCTTTGAAATTGGGAAATATGTTGTTTCCATAGGTGTTCATCTTAGGCATAGAATAGAATCCGCATTTTTCCGACCAGTGATTGGCTACCGTTTGTATCAGTTCTCTTTGATAGGCATCGCATAAACAGTATTTTCCTCGTGGCACAGCTTGAGCAAAGGAGAAAATACGGTCTAAGTTGGTGGTTGAGCATAGGACGAAGACATATTTATATTGGGCTAGATATTCTTTGAGTCGTTCTTTTAAATCCCTTTCTGTGAGCGTAGCACTGGGAGAACGGGAAAGGGTGGTTCCTTCGGTTACCAAAACGTCTACATGACCGATACGTTTGAGCAGCTTTTCCATAGCATTATGGCGGATGCCATGAAGGCGAAAATCGCCAGTGTATAGGAGTCGCTTGCCTTGGGCACTAATGAGAAAGAAATAACTATCCACGGCGGAGTGATCAATAGAAAACGGGGTGATTTTCATATCACCTATGAAAAGTGGCTTCCCTGGTGTAAAGGTTCGCATGGTCGAGATTCGTTGATAGAGATCATCTTGATGGTGATGTTTGGCAGAGAGTTTCATGATGTCTTGGGCCAAAGCACCGGCATACAGCGGTATTTCAGAACGGATGCGAAGGATTTGTCCCATGTGGTCTCCGTGGTAGTGAGTCAATAGGACCGCATTCCAATGCTCTTTGTCGTCTGTAATGCCTGGAATGGAAAGAGGATGTTCTTTGAAATGGGATTCTAAGGAAAGCTCACTTCCCATATCAATAAGAATCCTGGCGTGATCAGTGGCAATTTCGGTCGCCATGCCACCGATTTGGTGAGTGCCGCGATGGATACAAAGTTTCATTATAGGTCCTTCAAAAAATCATTGACGCTTTTCATTTTAGCATCATACAGCCCGTATCCCATAGCAGAAGCAGTAGCAAAGCGAACGTTCCATTGAGTAGTAAGCCCTTTAATTTCGTTTTTTAATATGTTGCTAGCTGGCTTATGGTTAGCGAAAATGAAAATGATTTCGGGGGTGTCAGTTGTGATAGTGGGATAATTATCATTTATTCCATTGATTAAGCCTAGTTTGCATTTTTGTTCAAATACTTGAACCATATCATCACAAAAATCGGTGAGATTTTTGTTATCACTTAGGAAGGCATCTGCATCTTTGAGATGCTTTTTTACTCCAGACTTTCCACCGATAGAATCGTCTCCATATTTAAGTTCAACGAGAGCTAAAGTGGCGGGTTTTCCGTTTTGTCTACCATTAGGGGTAGAAGGCCATTTGATAGCAACCATATCAAAACGAGATTTATTTTCTGTGTCTGCATATTCTATATCTACGATGTAATAGTCGGTTCCGTAGGAAATTTTACCGTGGTTATTATTTTCGATGACGATTTCTTGTTGGATTTCTCGTTCCCATTTAGGATGCTCAGAAAACCATAAATCCATGACTTGCTTATACAAAGGTAAATTTTGGATAGCTTCATCTACAGAAGGCGTGGTAGAGAGCGGTCCATATAACATTGAAAGCAGACTGTTACAATACTTAGTATTAAACGAAATAGAAAATGAATTAGCTGATTTTTCTGTTATTTCTTTTATTTTAAAAAGACTGCCACCACGATAGTAGATATTTACCACATCACCTCTGAGTTCCATATCTAAGGTCTGGTCATGTTGTACTAGTTCTAGCAAACGATGGAGTTCACCGGTTAGGAATGCTTGAAGCATGTTGTCAGAAATTTTTCTTGTTTTCATAATAAGGGTTCCTTTCGATTCTATAAAATGATTTTTACAGGCTTTAATTTCATTATAGTGGATATACAAAAATAAGAAAATCAAAAAAACTTATAAAAGCTTTTTATAAGGACAGGATGTGTCCAAGGTGAATGATATACTGTGTTTGTAAGAAGGTTATTTTATGTATTCCAGAATAGGAGATGCTTACAATGGAAAAGAACATGTTGGAAGAAGCAAAGAAATTATATCAGGAAGGTGATCGGAAAGAGGCTTTACCTTTATTTCAGACTTTGAAAGACCAGGGAAATGAAGAAGCTACAATTTATTGGGCACGTTGTGAAAGAGTTGGGATCTATGCGCCTGTGCAGGAGAAGGAGAGGATTATCAAAAATCTTTTGCCCGTCTATGAGAAACAGGGAAAATGGGCGGGAGACGCTGCGGCCGAAGTAGGGATAGCCTATCAACATATGGCCATGGGGTTGCAAAATCAGGTGATTCGACTGAAGAGTGATTTGGAGAGTCTGAAGGGCAAGTGTGATTTGCCAGAGGTACAAGAACTAAAAAAAGAATATCAGGAATTGCAAAAGCAATTAGAAGAACGAGCTGAAGACGCAGAGACTTGGTACGAAAAAGCAGTGGCTTTAGGAAGTCAAATAGGGATGTGTTACTTGGCTCAGTATTTGACTACCCCCAAGAGGTTACTTGATTTAGAAAATCCTAGAACCAAGGACAAACCTTTTTCTAGTTATGATATGTTCGCTAAGGAATTATTTTTTTCTGGAAATTCCGATGCAGAGAAGATAGAAAAATTGTGGAAAAGATTGTATGAGTTGCATGATGGCTTTGATGGACAGGCCGCAGGGGCTTTAGTGGAGCTATGTAATTGTCAAGATAGATTGGAAGAAGCTATTGAATGGGCCAAACGGGGCAGCGAGTTACAGAGCGTGGATAGCATGACATTCCTGGCGTGGTGCTATGAAGGTGGTCATGGTATGCAGAAAGATTTGCATCAGGCGCTTGCACTATTTATCAAAGCCTATCAAGAGGCATATCGAGTAGCAGAACGGTCTACATCAAAACTTTCCAAGCAGCTTGATTTGAATGAAGCTGCACAAATAGCTGATGAAATTGCTTATTGCTATAGTCAATTGGGAAAAAAGGAAGAGGCGTCTCATTGGTGGGATATCGCATTGAAACGGCTTCGGGAATCTGACGAGGCCAGAGAGGGAGACTGGAAATCGAATCCATTGGATCCTTTACAGGAGCTCTCTCATTGGGCGCAAAGAGAAAAGTGAAAACGATTATGGTTGTTGGCCTATCAATCTCTTTACTCGCCAAACCATATGCACCGCTAGTGCATCACTATGTATGAAAATAGTGATCATTGGTGACTAGTGGACTAGTGACTAGTGACTGGACCATGCATTTTTCTAGTCACCAGTCACTAGTCACTAGATACATTTTCTATGTAATGGGTTGTTGTTCCAATCGGTACAACGGCCCATTGTTAATATGATGAAGAATGTGGAGTATGTCAAATGAATACAGATGAAGAACTGAGAAATGCAGAAAATTTATTTATCAAGGGAAATATTTGTGAAGCGATACCACTTTTACAGCAGCTCGCCAATCAAGGTGTAGGTCGTGCGATTTATTTGTGTGGTATTTGTCAGGATTTTGGCTATTTGAACAATGGGGAATTGCCTTGGCTAGAGGAAAAGCTGAACGCCACAATGATTTCAAGAAGAAGGGGAGTAGAAGCGGGTGAAATATTGTCCAGGCTAGCCCTTTTTACAATGTTCGATTGGGATAGGTCGACATCACAAGGTATATGGGGCCAGATGAGCACGTTGGATATTTACACAGAAGAAAGGAAACAAGTCCATGAAGCGGCAGAGAAATTAGCGAAAAATGGTGATGTCATAGCCATGTGGGCGCTGGGCGCCTCTCAACTGTATCCTATGGAGGACACAAAATGGATGAAGAAAGCCGCAGAGGCGGGATTTTGGATGGCCTCTGAATGGATGGGAAATGTGTATTGCTCTGGATCGGCGGCTTGCGGCATAGATAAAGATGATGAAAAAGCAGGAATGTATTATGAAGAAGCCTATGAGGCACTGAAATGGTATTTCCCTAAGGCTAAGCTTTCTGATGAAGAGACATCGAACATATATGCAGCGGTAGAAAAGAAATGTTATTCTCTGTGCGGAGAATTGGTACAATGCTTTGACCGATTGCGAGATTTTGATACAGGTTGGTTTTGGGAACGGGAATTGTCATTGAGCGGGTCGTGGGAAGCATGGAAAATGTTAGGCGATATATATAATGAGTTAGAAGATAAAAAACTCAAAGAGCGCGTCAGTGATTCGTATGTATCCGTAGGGAAAGAGCTCTATTACCATGCAGAGGAAGAGCAAAAGTGGGATATCATGCGGCAGGTGATTGATCATCAATTGCGGCAAGGCAAGGTGTCGGATGTTTACTCTTGGGCGCATATACAAGGAGATATGTGCAACGATCCTATTGGATTGTGGTATCTGGCTAAAATGTTGGAATGTCATGTGAATCTGGAGAAAAATCAATTGTTTTTACCGTCTCAACTTATCCATGAGAAGCCGGCTCCAACAATATCTGGAGGATCTGCCATATCATTCTATACCCGGCTGTATGAGGAACAGT
>CAVBRV010000058.1:5768-14210 GCA_963597965.1 Paludibacteraceae bacterium
AAGCTTTGGCCAGTGCGGCGGCTTTACGCATTGCTTTCAACTATTTGGGAAAGGATCAGAAGCAAGTGTTTTCCTGGGCGAAAAAGTCGGCAGGGTATGGCAATGCTAGAAATGAAAAAGGTTTATTTTTGTTAGGCTATTGCTATAGATATGGTATTGGCACGAATCCGGATTATAATAAGGCAAGAGACCTGTTTCAAAAATTGGAAGACATGGAAAGTGAATGGGTAGAACCAGGCCGATGCTATGAAATGCTAGGAGATTTGTATAGCTGGGCAGACTACGATAAAAGTAGACAGGCTTATGAATTGGCTATGATGGAATATGAAATGGGGGAAGCAGAACGGAAATTAGAGTGTTTAAGTTTGGCAGAACAAGGGAAACCATTGTCTGCAGAGGATGCTTTCTATTTTTTGAATGAAGATTTGCCGCAATAGGTGACTAGTGGCTGGTGACTAGTGACTGGTGACGCGTTTTTTTATTTCCTAGTCACGAGTTACCCGTCACGGGCTACATTTCATAGCCAAGGGAGGAGTTTCTTATATGGTGCGTTCCTTCCTGTACTATTACGAATTTGTGTGATATGATAAGCGATTGAAAGAGTATCAAAATAGTAAGGAGCTATATGTATGGGAAAATATCGTCTACAATCCAAAAAAGCGGGTTCGGCGATTACTTTATTGGAAATCGATACAGAATCAAGAGATTGGTATATCCAAGCAGAACATAAAGAGGCGGCCCTGCAAGCGTTGAAAGATTTAGGGCAGGCCATTCTTTGCGTGGAATCCATTTATATCAATGGGGAAAATGTATCGGAGGAAATCTTTTCCTCTTTATCGAAACCGCCTCATTATATGATGGAGACAGTAGCAGAGGAAATGGCAGCGCAATCGGATGAGGAGAAAACAAATCCGATGCCCCCTGCGGATTTCCCTTCAGATATGCCACCGCTACCGGAAGAGCCCATGGATGAAGGTCCAGGAAATGGAGATATTTCCTCTATGCCAGAGATTCCTGTACTGCCTACGGCTGAAGATATTGCTGCAGCGGCGGCTGCGGAATCGGCGGCTCCTGCGCCAGATGCAGAAAGCATGCCGGGCCTTGCCATGCCAGATAGCCTCCCTAGCCTCACTAGTGTGCTTCCCAAGAGCGCTTTCGTAGCCGCTCCGAAAGAAGATAAAAAGGGTGCCAATCCGAATGGCATGTACCTGGGTAAGAAGCATATCGTGGGGGATCCCATCGACATTCGGGATGTGAAAGAAGAAAAAGATGGAGTCGTCTTTGTCGGTACGGTGATTAAGATTGAAGTCAGAGAACTTCGCAGCAAGAAGAAATTGCTTCTCATGAGCTTGGCTGATGAGACCAACGGGATTCCTTGTAAGAAATTTTTCGATCGTCCCGAAGAAGCGGCTGGGGTAGAAGGACTCAAAGAAGGGACTACTGTCAAAGTGCGGGGCAACGTGCGCCTCGATAAATATTCCGGCGGATTGGTGTTGGAACTCCAGCAAATCGAGAAGGGCGAGGCTCAGACCATCGACCACGAAGACAATTATCCCACGCCTCGCGTGGAACTCCATTTGCATACGAAAATGAGCCTCGACGGTCTCATCGATAATGAAGAAATCATCAAGACCGCTGCCAAGTGGAAACATCCTGCCGTCGCCATCACAGACCACGGCGTCATCCAGGCCTTTCCGAAGATTCAGGACTTGGCGGAGAAATACCACCAGAAAGTCATCTATGGCATGGAAGGCTACATGATTGATGAAATTCCAGCAGACCCGGACACGGACCGTCAGAAGTATGGGCACATCATTATCTTGGCGAAAAATATTACCGGTCTTCGCAATCTGTATCGCATGGTGACTTTGTCTCATTTGAAATATTACAGAAAGCGGCCCCTCATTCCGAAGCCCATTTTGGAAGAACTTCATGAAGGGCTGATTTATGGTTCGGCTTGCGTGATGGGGGAATTTTTCCGGGCGGTCTTGGAGGGAGAAAGCGACGAAGAACTGATTAAAAAGGCGAAGTTCTATGATTACCTAGAAGTGCAGCCTTTAGGAAATAATGAATTTCTGGTGAACGATGACAAGTACCCTCATGTGAATACGAAAAAAGACTTGCAGGATTTGAACCGCAAAGTCATTGAAATTGCGGACAAAGCTGGCATGCCATGCTGTGCCACATCAGACGCCCATTACATGTTTGCGGAGAACCAGAGAAATCGCGACATTCTCCTGTCCAACTGGGAGAAGCCAGGGAAAATTGAATCTCATCCACCCGTGTACATTCGTACCACCCAGGAAATGCTGGATGAATTTGATTATTTACCCAAAGAAAAAGCCATCGAAATTGTCATCACCAATACAAGAAAGATTGCGGACCAATGCGAAGTGTTGAAACCGCTGGCAGAAGAATGGAAATCTTACAACCCGAAAATCGCTGGCGCCGATGAAAAATTGGTGGACATGTGCTATGCCAATGCGAAAGCCATCTACGGTGATCCGCTACCAAAAGTGGTGCAGGACCGGTTGACCTTGGAACTCACACCAATCATCAATCATGGCTATGGCGTGCTCTACTACATCGCTCATAAACTCGTAAAACATTCCAATGATCGAGGCTACTTGGTCGGCTCTCGTGGTTCCGTTGGCTCCTCCTTCGTTGCTACCATGTCCGGTATCACCGAAGTCAACCCGCTGCCGCCGCACTACGTGTGCCCGAATTGCCACTGGTCCCATTTCTTTGAAGATGGTTCTGTGGGGGGCGGTTTCGACTTGCCCGATAAGAAATGCCCGAAGTGCGGTCATGATTTGAATAAAAATGGGCACAACATCCCATTCGCCGTCTTTCTCGGATTTGACGGAGACAAAGTCCCAGATATTGACCTGAACTTCTCCTCCGGCGACGACCAGGGCGTGGCCCATAAGTATACAGAAGAACTCTTCGGTCGAGATAACGTCTTCCGGGCCGGAACCATCGCTGGCATTCAGGACAAGACCGCCTATGGTTTCGTAAAACATTACGCCGAAAATCGCGGCCTCTCGTTCAATGATATTTTCATCGAAAAACTTTCCGCTGGCGTGGCAGGGGTGAAACGCACCACCGGCCAGCATCCGGCGGGCATCATGGTTTGTCCAAGAGATATGGACATTCACAATTTCACGCCTCTCCAATATGCGGCCAACAAGAAATATTTGAAAGATGAAAACGGGAAACAAATTCCCGGCACCATCACCACCCATTTCGATTACCACTCTATTTCCGGTCGTATGCTGAAATTGGATATTCTGGGCCACGACGATCCGAAAGTCATTCGTATGCTCCAGGACATCACCGGCATCGACCCGCTAAAAATTCCTTTCGATGACCAGAAAACACTCTCCCTTTTCCGTTCCCCGGAAGCCCTAGGCCTCACGCCGCAGCAGCTAGCCAGTGCCATAGGAAATAAGGGCGTCACTGTCGGCGCTCTAGGTCTTCCTGAATATGGCACGCCCTTCGTCCGTGGTATGCTAGAAGATACGAGGCCGAAAAACTTCTCCGAACTGGTTCGTATTTCCGGCTTCTCCCACGGCACCGACGTATGGCTAAACAACGCCCAGGACCTCATCAAAAATGGTACGGTCAAACTGGAAGATGCCATTTCCACCCGAGACGACGTGATGAACTTCCTCATCCAGCACGGCGTGAAACCATTGACCTCCTTCAAAGTCATGGAAAATGTCCGTAAAGGGAAGGGCCTGGAAAAAGGGGGATCCAACAACCGGGCCGAACTGGACGCCGCCCACATCCCGCAATGGTTCATCGACTCCTGCTTGAAAATCGGCTACCTCTTCCCACGAGCCCACGCCGTCGCCTACGTCATGATGGCCTTCCGTATCGCCTGGTTCAAAGTGTATCAACCATTGGCTTACTACGCGGCCTACTTCACCATTCGCGCCGAAGGTTCTTTCAATGCGCCGGTCATCCTAAAAGGCCTGGAAGCCCAAAAAGCAGAATTGGCCCGCATTGCTGCTCTGGACAAACCCAGTGCAGTAGAAAAAGGAAATGCCACGGTCATTGAAGTGGCCGCAGAAATGTATCTCCGCGGTATGGAATTTTTGCCCATCGATTTGAACAAGTCCGACGTGTCTGAATTTAAGATGGTCGATGGCAAACTGCTACCGCCCTTCAACTGCATCCCTGCATTGGGGGACGCAGTGGCAAAGGAAATTGTAAAAGCTAGAAATGAACATAGTTTTACGTCCAAAGAGGATTTGAAAAAACGAGGCAAAGTCAGCCAGAGCATCGTGGACATTATGGATTCTATGGGGATTTTGAAAGGACTGCCGGAGGAGGAGCAGATTAGTTTGTTTGCTTTCTAATGTTGTCGGTTGTCTGGCCCCAACAACAAACAACAATTGCTAATCCGGTTTCTTGCTATTGAAAATATGAATTAACGAGCAAATACTATTTACTGCGAACTGCTGACTAATTGTGATACAATACAAATAGAAGGAGGCGATGGCATGGAAGAAATACAATCTGTGGACGACGTATGGCTGGCAAAGCAACGGGCTGCCTATGATGCAGCGGCGAAGAAGTTGCTTTCCAGCAAAAAGATTTTAGCCTGGATTTTGAAATACTGCGTAGAAGAATTTATGGAATGTGAAATCGCGGACATTCGAGATCGATACATCGTAGGAAAGCCAGAAGTGGCGTCCGTCCCGATAGAGCCGGATAAGACCAATGCGATTTCTTATATCCAAGGAGAGCGCACGGAAGATACCTCAGTGACGGAAGGAAAAGTGACCTTCGATATTCGCTTCCGTGCCATCACGCCGGCGGATGAAGCAATCGAACTCATCATCAACGTAGAAGCCCAGCAGAATATTTCACCCGGCTATCCACTGGTGAAACGGGCACTGTATTATTGTAGTCGCTTGATTTCCTCCCAATACCAAGTGGATTTCGTGAAGGCTGAGTATGGACACATCAAGAAAGTCTATAGCATCTGGCTTTGCATGGACGCTAAGGCAGATAAAAGCGGCATTACCCAGTACCAAATGCAAGAACATTGTTTGTGGGAAGACATCCATGATGAAAAAGCCAATTACGATCTGATTCGAGCCGTCATGGTCTATATAGGCTCTCATCCCAAAGATTTCGGGAACCGTCTGATGGGTCTTTTGTATACACTCTTTAAGAGTGATAATAATGCCGCAAATAAGAAATCGATTTTGCAAAAAGAGTATGACGTGGATTTAGAAGAAACCGAAGCAAAGGAGATGAATGATATGTGTAACTTGAGCATGGGAATATACCAAAAAGGTATCAAAGAAGGTGAGGTCATTGGTCTGAGCAAAGGCGAGGCCATTGGTCTGAGCAAAGGCGAGGCCATTGGCATGAGTAAAGGCGAGGCCATTGGCATGAGTAAAGGTGTGAATAAGGTCATTGTTCGTATGCTTCAGAATCGTATGCCTTTGGAAGTCATTTCAGAAAATACAGATCAACCAGTAGCATATATAAAGAAATTGGCGCAAGAGAACAATATACCTTGCCAGTAAAGTAGGCAGTTTGCAGTAGGCGGTAGGCAGTGAAAGAGTGCTGCCTACTTTTTTATTGCGTATTTAGTGGTTGCTCGATAATCCACACGCCCGATGTTTACTAAATACATGCAGTGAAATTTTTACATTCAAGTGCAAAGAAATACGGGCTATTGTGCAGATTCCTTTACACTTACTGTTGTTAGTTGTTTGTTGTCGGTTGTTTGGTCCCAACAACAAACAACTAACAACCAGCAACAACTGCCCTATCCAAATTTTTGTTATTGAAAAAACAAATTAACGAGAAGCCACTATTAAAAAGGGGACACAAAGTTCTCAAGGTACTAAGGCTGTTCAGTTTTTCAAAATGTGCTGGTGAATGCTAGCGTCATCGGCTCGTTCGAGAAACCTTTAGAACCTTAGCAACCTGAGAAACTTTTATATCATTAGAAATCATCGCATATTTCGCTTAAGGAAACATGAACCACATACGACCAACGCAAAAAAGCCCACACGAAAAACAACCTAGGCACCTGACTGCAACTATCAGGCAATCACTTGTTTTTCATGTGGGCTTTTGTTTGCCATACAATATTTGATTTTACATTGTGGAAACCCATTTCTGTGCTTCCACCCAGGTTGAACGGCCATGTCTGACCTGGGCCCTTATTTTGGATTTCATCATCCTGCTAGCAACTTGCAGGTCTTATCCCGATAGCGTTTTGTTTTCGGCGCCGTGCGCTACGAGTTCATCCCTTTGCTATGTCTGTATTATATAGGACGATGATAAAAATGTCAAATAATTTTTAGCTGATAGTTGAGATTGGTGGATAAGAATTTGTTAGAGATTACAGGTTGCAGGTTGTTCAAGGTTCTAAAGGTTCTAAGGGTTCTAAAGGTTTCTCGAATGTGCCGGCGAACGATAGCGTCATTAGCTCGTTCGAGAAACCTTGAGAACCTTGGACAACCTGTAGCAATCTCTCAATGCTATCAAAGAAATAAGGCTTTATAGTATCATCACTAGCGTCATGGGGACCGGTCGTATTTGCACAAAGTGATGATACAGAAATAAATGGATTTGTGTCCCTGAGTGGAGAAATCTCTTCAGCACTAGCGGTAAGGGCTTAAAGGCAGAGACGGGATTTTGTTATCAAGCCCTTAACCGCTGGTGCTGCTGAGATTTCTCCACTCAGGGGCACAAATCCATTTATCACACTTCCTTCAATTTGCATAAATACGATCGGTCGAAATGACATGAGAGAAAAGCCCCTTAGAATCCTTAGAATCTTTAGCACCTTTAGAACCCTGTAATCGCAAGCGTTAGCATACCTACTCACGCAAATCCTCACCGCCAACTGCCAACTGCTCACTGCTAACCGCCAACTATTAACTCAAAAAAGTATTTGACAAAAATTACATGAAGCCCCATAATGATTAATGTACAATAATAAAAATAAATAATAAAATTAATTTTTGCGGTAACTTAAATTTTTGGACGTAATGTATGGACAGTTTTTTCGAGAGAAATGAAACGGTACAAAGCGAAAGAGGATTAAGGAATCGATTGGTATGAGGGGATTTTGTGACTGCTTGATCATAAGCATGGATAGCGGAGAAAATGAATTTGGTGACTAGTGACTGGTGACTTGTGACTGGAGAAATCTGATTCCCAGTCACGAGTCACTAGTCTACCAGTCACCGAAGGTAGATATTTTCATGCATCATGATGCGATCTAGCATGGTCATCACTTATTCACGGAAACACCGAGAACCGTTTCCACATTTCTATCGAAAGAGGTAAATATTATGAGAAAACAGACCAAATGGCTCATTACGACCGCATTGCTTGCTGGCGTAGTCGGGGGGGGTAAACACTAGTTCCTACGCTGCGGAAGAACCGGAAGTGTATAGCCTGAACCCAGTCGTCGTTACCGCAACTAGAACAGAAAAACAGGATATTGATGTACCTGCTAACGTAGAAGTTGTGACCGCAAAGAAAATTGAAGAAGCTGGCTATAAGAATGCCTTTGATGCCATCCAATCTCAGTTGGGCGTAGAAAGTACTGCTTATGGCGATGCTGGCGTTGATTATGGTTTGAATGCAGGACGTACTATTGTCCGTGGTTATGATCGCGGTACTTTAGTTATGGTTAATGGGATTCCAATGAATCTAAAGACTTACAATTCTCTTTCCGGGATTCCAACTGATATGATTGAAAAAATAGAAGTTGTTAAGGGCGCATCTGGTACTCTTTATGGTTCAGAAGCCATGGGCGGCGTTGTTAATATCATTACTAAAACACCAACAAATGAAAAAGAAACTTTTACAGTTAAAGGCACTGTAGGTAACTTCTATAGTGACTACGGTGTGACTTACTCAGGTCCGAATATGATTGTTTCTTTGCAAAGAGAATATACAGATGGTTATGACCATAGTAATGCATTTGATGGCGTTAAATCTCCTAAATTTTCTAAGATAGATTGGTGGATTGGAAAAGGCCAAGCGAATCGTGCTGCTATTGCTGCTAAATTGAGCGATGAAGTTGGTTTTAATTTTATGTATAATGATGGCAATGCAACTAGAGGTAGTTGGAATCCATATACAATGGTAAACGGGAAAAAAGTTCCGTACAACTATAGATATAATGATAAGCGTATTAATACTGGCTTAACATATACAGGAAAAGAGAATGGGATAAAAGCAACTATTGGATATAATTATCGATTGATTGATGGATATGATTTTGCTAAAAATGCTCCAACTGATTCTAATGCAGATCTGAGCAGTTATATTGCAGATGTGCAGAAAAAGTGGAATTTGGGTAAAAATAGTTTAATTGCTGGATATAGTTATAAGAGAGAAAATTATAATACACGTATTGAATCTAATAAATGGAAAAATGGGCATCGTATAAAT
>CAVBRV010000059.1:0-6779 GCA_963597965.1 Paludibacteraceae bacterium
GGATAAAAATTCATATCATTTCAAATTCTTTGATTAAATCAGCGTTTCCCTAGCAACCAACAACTAACAACAGTGAGCACATAGGTATTTGCAGGATATCTCGTTCTTCTATGAATTTGAATTATTGACCAGCCACTAATTAATTTAATTATAACATAAGGAGATGTTAAAAAATAGGTTTCTAAAGGTTCTAAAGGTTCTAAAGGTTCTAAAGGTTTCTCGAATGTGCCAATACAGTTTTTTAGTTAGCAGTTGGCGGTTGGCAGTTGGCAGTCGGCGGTTTAGGGTTTGGGGTTTGAGATTTGCGGCTTTACATATGAATGATAGGTCCGTAGGACCTCGCCCCCTTCGGGGGAGATGCCGAAGGCAGAGGGGGTGTATTTCCTTCAGCCATAGGCTGGTTGTATGGTTTTTATAAATACAAGGCGATATAAATAACTCAAACTTCCCACCCGTAAAATGGTGATTCATTCCGATATAATCTAAGTCATTTAGCGGTTTTGAATAGTAATGATAGGTCCGTAGGACCTCGCCCCCTCCGGGGGAGATGCCGTAGGCAGAGGGGGTGTATTTCCTTCAGCCGTAGGCTGGTTGTATGGTTTTATAAATACTATGCGGTTATATATCACGATGTTTACGTGGCGGCAAAATGCTTTCATTCCGCTTTGTATTCAAAAACCATACAACCGGCCTTACGGCCGATGGAAATGCACCCCCTCTTTTTATTTCTCCCCCGATGGGGGAGAGGCCCGATGGGCCTATCATTTCAATTTAAATATCGCTTGATGTTAAATTGCATCAATGAAAATGGTAATATTTCTTAGGTGAGAAATTTGAGGCATAACCCTTTATAACCTTGTGACAAGCGGTAGATGCTCCCTGTTGAATACCGTTCAAGAAAGAATAAATAACCTTTTCTCCAACCGATTTCTTGCCATGGACGCAAAAGAAATTGATAGAATCATCCCCCTAGTCACCAGTCACCAGTCACCAGTCACAACCATTTTCCTGTATTACAGACAAGAAATAACAGTTTTCTTTTACTACTATACCACGTTATACTAATTATGGTAACTGGTGACTAGTAGACTAGTGACTGGATAATGCTTTCCCTAGTCACCAGTCACCCCAAAAGAAAAGAAAGAAGGAGTGATCTCCATGAAACACATTCTCGCTACCCTCTCCGGTCCCCTTTGTTTCGCCCTCACCGCCTGGGCGCTGAACGGCACCTTTACCCTCCCCGCGGCCTACGCCATTGCCACCGCCGTTTGGATGGCGCTTTGGTGGATCCTTCGGCCCGTTTCCATTTACGTCACCGCCTTTGTGCCTATCGTAGTGGACGCGTTCCTCAATCTTATTCCCGAAAGCCACGTCATTAGCCAGTATTTCTCAGAAATCGCGGTGCTCCTCCTAGGTTCTGATCTGATTTGTCTCACCTGGACCACCACGGGACTGGACAAACGCATTTCTGTGAAAACCCTTTGCTACATTGGCACCTCTATGAAAAATCAGATTTTCGTCTGGTTCCTCGCCTCCACGGTGCTCTCCATTTTCCTTCCCAATGTGGTGGTGGCCGCCATCTTCTGTCCCATTGCGGTGGCTATGTTCCACTTCGTCGGCGAAACGGATATTTCCAAGAGTAAATTAGCCCTCCCCATTCTCCTCGCCATCGGCTGGGGCAGCGGCATTGGGGGATTTGGTTCTCCCATCGGTTCTTCCGCCAACCTCGTCGCTGTGTCTTATTTAGAGAAACTGACGGGCCATGAATTTATGTACTACGACTGGGTCATTCGCTTCCTGCCGTTGCTAGCGATTGTCTTCCTGGTGAATCTGATTTTCCTTTGGCTCCTACCAGTCCCTGCGAAAGAGCTCAAAGGCACGCGGGACTATTTCCAAACCATGTATGAGCAATTCGGCGCCATGCGGAAAGGGGAAATCATTGGTCTCACCCTCTTTGGTCTCGCTACACTCCTCGCTTTCATTCGTCCCCTCTTCGCGCCATACCTGCCGGGGCTCAAACCGGCCTATATCTTCCTCACCTTAGGGATGTTCATGTTCTTCCTGAAAGATGAAAAAGGACAGCCCATGCTGACTTGGAAATACGCCGAATCCCACATCATGTGGGGCATGATCTGCCTCTTCGCCTCCGGTCTCGCATTGGGCCGCCTCGTCATCGAGACTGGCGCTATTGACCGACTGGCGACTCTCATCGCAGAACTGCACCTCACAGGCGGCCTCCCAGTCATGGCGATTTCCTGCCTCTTCGCCACCTTCCTCTCCGAACTCTCCAGCAACACCGCCGCTGCTTCTATTTCCATCCCCGTTGTCACCGGCCTCACCGGAGCTCTGGGCCTCAATCCAGTGCCCTACATCCTAGGCACCATCGTAGCCGCCAACTGCGCCTACGTCCTCCCCATTTCCACCCGCGCCATCCCCATAGGCTACGGCCTCTCCGCCTCCTCGCAAATGAAATACGGCATCGTACTGACACTTCTCACGTTGTGTGTGACAATTTCGGTGTGCACGGGGTTCATGAATTATAGTGCGTTGTTCAGTGAGTTGTAAAAAAGTTAGCAGTAGGCAGTTGGCAGTATTCAATTACCGCCAACTGCCTACTGCTAACTGCCTACTAATGCAAAAAATCCCGATAGAGCCAGAACTACTTCTGACCCTATCGGGATTTTATTGACTAAACTGCTAACTGCTTACCGCAAACTGCCAACTAGTACAAAATGTGCGCAATCACAAATCCCGCGATGCAGGCGGTGATGACGCCGGTGAGGCCGGGCAGCATGAAACTATGATTCAAAATGAACTTGCCGATACGGGTAGTACCACTGCGGTCGAAGCCGATGCAAGCCAGGTCCGACGGATAGGTTGGTAAGAAGAAATACCCATAGCAAGCCGGGATGAAAGAGAGCACCATGACCGGATCCATGCCCAGGTTCAGCGCCATCGGCATGACGATAGCGATAGCGGCACCCTGGGAATTAACCAATTTCGACGTAAAGAACAACACAATCGCATAAGCCCATGGATAAGTCGTCACCACAGAGCCCAAGAACGTTTTCAGCACAGCGATGTGATTTCCGAAATAGGTATCAGCCATCCATGCCACGCCGTATACAGAAACCAGTGCCACAATGCCCGCACGGAAGACCTGGCTATTTCCTACATCCTTCGCCTTGACCTTACAAGTGAAGAGCATCACCGCCGACAGAGCCAGCATGATAATCTGAATGACCGTAGTCATAGAGAGGGCTTTCACCTTCCCTTTAGCATCCGCAAAGTGAGGAAGCAGGTCCGGGAAATTCCCCAGAACTGCAATCAAAACAATGCCGAGCAGGAAAATAATGGTGGCCCGATAGAAAGCAGCCGGCAACTCCTTGCCCTGGAGAGATTCATTTTCCCCATACACATAATCCCGCTGTTCCGGGTCCTTAATCATTTCCTGGAAACGAGGATCATCGGACAATTCCTTGCCTCGTTTGTAACTAGCCAAAGCGGCACAAATGACACCAATCAAAGTGGCCGGAATCGATACCGCCAAAATTTGTAGCAATGTGTATTCATACCCAGCAGCCGCCATGAAGCCCACGATGGAAACAACCGCTACCGATACAGGCGAAGCAGAAATCGCGAGCTGCGAAGCGATAGAAGCCACCGCCATCGGACGTTCCGGACGGATATTCTGCTTGATAGAAATATCATAAATAATGGGGAACATGGTATACACCACATGACCCGTGCCGCACAGTACCGTAAGGAACCAAGTGGTCACCGGTGCCAAAATGGTGATATGTCTCGGATTGTTACGCAGGAACTTTTCCGCATACTTCAGCATTACCGTGAGCCCGCCGGAGGTCTGCAAGAACCCAGCGCAAGTCACCACGGCCAAAATGGTCAACATTACGCCAATAGGCGGGGACCCTGGATTGTAGTGAAAAATAAACGCATAAATCGTAAGGCCGATCCCACTGATGACAGCCAGCCCAATACCGCCATGCTTGATGCCCAGGAACAAACATCCCAAGAGCACCGCAAAGCCTAACAACATTTCCATAACTAAAGCCTCCCATTTAAATGATAGTTGGCAGTAAGCAGTAGGCAGTTGGCAGTAAACGTTTCTCGATGGACTGCCTACTGCTGACTGCTAACCGCCAACTATATGATACACTTATTCGTGCAATCGATACTGTCAAGTATACACTTCATATCGAATAATATCAAATATTGGTTAGGCATAGGAAATTGGAGTAGTTATGCGTTTATATCATGGTTGCTAGTTGTTGGTTGTTGGTTGGCAGTAATCGTCATTTCGACCGATCATATTCGTGCGAAATGAAATAAATGGTATAAATACATTTGTGTCCCTGAGTGGAGAAATCTCAGAAGCAATAGCGGTAAAGGCTTGATGAGCAGGCAGTTGGCGGTTGGCAGTGGGCAGTGGAATAGGGTTCTCAGTGTACTAAAGGTTCTAAGGGTTCTAAAGGTTTCTCGAATGTGCCTAGAAATGGTAGCGGCATTAGCGTCAACCCTCTTCCTCTGGAAGGGGGCAGGGGGGGATAGCTCGCACTAGCGACTTGTATACGTTATGAGAAAAATGGTCCAGGCGACCAGACGAGCGTTAGAAGCACCAGCGTCTTGTCTCCCCCGCCGGGGGAGATGCCGTAGGCAGAGGGGGCTGCTCTAGCGGCATGAAACGAAATGTTATCTCAATCGGACTTAGTAATGTCCACTCCTAGCGTAAACTAACCCTCGCAGCAGAATTTCATCTCTATCAGTCATTTCGACCGATCCTATTCGCGCAAAATGAAATAAACGGCATAAATACATTTGTGTCCCTGAGTGGAGAAATCTCATCACCACTTGCGGTAAGGGCTTGATGAGTAGGCAGTTGGCAGTAGAAGTGAGAAATAGCGAAAGAAGCACCAGCGCAAGCCCTCTTCCACTGGAAAGGGGGGCAGGGGGGATAGCTCGCACTAGCGGTTTGTATACGTTGTGAGAGAAATGATCCAGGCGTCCAGACAAGCGTTAGAAGCACCACCGTCATTTCGACCGATGGGATTCGTACAAGAAGACTCAGCAGAACTAAGCGACTATGTGAGACAAAAGTGGAGAAATCTTGTGAGGTTAGCGTAGCTTTCGATAGTGTCACAAGATTTCTCCACTTCTGTCTCACATAGTCGCAGAAAAGCGATAGAATCATCAAGCACAAATCCCATCAGTCAAAATGACGATTGCGATGTTCCCCTCATCTTCACTCAACCTTCCCACCACTTTTCATTAATACAATTTAGCATCAAGCGATATTAAATACCAATGATAGGTCCATAGGACCTCTCCCCCTCCGGGGGAGAAATAAAAAGAGGGGGTGCATTTCCTTCGGCCATAAGGCCGGTTGTACGGTTTTTATAAATACCAAACGGTATAAATCACCATGTTAGATTGATGCCAAAATGTTTTTATTCCGCTTCGTATTCAGAAAACCATACAACCAGCCTTCGGCTGAAGGAAATACACCCCCTCTGCCTTCGGCATCTCCCCCGATGGGGGCGACGTCCTACGGACCTATCACTACTATTCAAAAGCACTACAGCCCCACTGCCAACTGCCTACTGCCAACTGCCAACTAAAAAAGAAACCACCCCAGATGACGATACCCTCATCACCTGAAGCGGTTTCCCTAATCTCTAGCTACCAGTCACCAGTCACTAGCTACTAGTCACCAGCCACAGCCTTTTCAAAATACTTCGTTCCCTTATCCGAACCGTGCATGAGATCCATCAAGACCCGTGCACGTTCCAGAGAAAGGCCACAATAATTGGCGTACTCCACCAGCGGATTGCCGCGGAGTTCCCTCTTGTGTGCCATCACGGCCCGGCGTTCTTCCTTGGACAGCCCTTCCACGTCCTTGAAATCCTGCATGCGGCGGGCGTTGCGGAAAATCATATAAACCTCGGTCCGATCCGCCTCTTCCTGGGTCATTTGGCCTTCCTTGACCAGCTCTTGCAAGTAGTACTGCGCCACCTCTGGTTTGTGCGGTTCCCCGCCCTTCAAAGCAGCCGGCATGAAATCCGGTTCTGCCATGCGAGCATCAGAAACGCTTGTCAGGCCTAAGGTGCAAATGGCAGCCAGTGTCAGTGCTTTCCAGTTCATTGATTTTACCTCTGTTTATTGGTTGTTTGTTGTTAGTTGTTGGTTGTTTGAACCGCCTATCAGCAGCAACCATTAGAATTCATAAGAGAGAGACATGGTGTAAGTACGGCCAGCCGCATGGTAGAAGGACCAATAATCACGGTTCAGCAAATTGTTCACTGCAAAGCCAAGCAATGCTCCCTTAGCGACTTCGTAATTGACGCCAAGATTCATGGTATACACGGCATCATCAGAGGATGGTCTATGCGCAACTTGTCCAGGAT
The DNA here is from genome assembly GCA_963597965.1 of Paludibacteraceae bacterium. Taxonomy (GTDB): domain Bacteria; phylum Bacillota; class Negativicutes; order Veillonellales; family Dialisteraceae; genus Dialister. Next base: position 6,423 of record CAVBRV010000059.1, read on the forward strand.
CATTTCTTTCACTGATATATTGAACATCGAAATATCCGTCCCATTTATTTTTATCATATCTCAATCCAGAATGGAATACATGCCGTGGAATGGAATAAAGTCGTTTATCAGCTTGATCTTTTGCATCCTCAAATGCATAGTTAGCATACATTGACCATGCATCATTCATAGAATGATTGAGTTCCAGTTCAAAACCAGTCCGTTTTGCTTTATTTTTATTTACGTAGGTACTCTTTTTCCCATCTGGTGTTTTACCAGATACAACTAAATCTTTTGTTTTAGTATGATAAACAGTTACATTTAAATTCGTTTTAGCATCAAGTTTTTGCTTCATTCCTAATTCAAAAGTATCTGATT
>CAVBRV010000059.1:6850-14040 GCA_963597965.1 Paludibacteraceae bacterium
AGCTTGTAGTTCTATAAAGCTGATATAATCTTGGTGGGTTAAAGGAATGACCATAAGAAAAATAATACAGACTTTCATCATTAGGCGTAAATTCAAATGCCAACTTAGGGCTAATTTCCGTATATGATGCATCATCTCTTTTTTTATCACTTTTAGCATCACGATAATACCCATCATATTTTTTATAATGATCCATACGTAAACCGGCATAAACTTTCCATTGGTCATTAAATGTATATGCATCCTGAATAAAAGCAGAAAGAATTAAATCTTTCCCTCCTAGTTTATTATCTACTCTTGTTACAGAAGATCCATTTTTCCAATTAGCTAAAATATCAGTAGTAGAATTCATTTCATCCCGTTGCATATTAAAGCCAGCAATTAAATCATGATTTCCTAAATTCCATTCCTTTTGTGCATCTAATCTATATTCCTTACTGGGGTAATACGTATTCTTTCCTGCACCTTTTCCATCCAACGTCCCCTTTGTTCCCTGGAAAAATCCACTAGATGTAATATCAGAAATAGCTGCATCGATTTTAAATTTATTTTTTTCATCATTATATTGCAAGGCATGCAAACTGGAATCTTTATATGTAAGATAATCGGTAAAATCATTTTCTGTAAAATTTAAATACCGACCATAACTGCTCTTTCCAGCTAAATCTATGCTTCCACTAAATACTGGATTTCCATCTTTGTCTCGTAGATAGGTAATTGGATCATTTGCATGAATTCTAAATTTATCATGCGTATAACGGTAAGTTAAAGATTTTTCATCACTAAACTTATATTTCAATTTTGCATTGTAAGTTTCATCTTTAGCTGCTCCACGCCCAGTAGTTCCTGCTACATACATTGGTTCCCCTTTAACTGATACAGTTTCAACTGCACCTGTGACAAGCGTTCCTTGGGGTGTATTCGACCATTTTAATTTATCTGAAGAATTATTAGTGCCCTTTACCCATTTTTTCATATAACCATCAGTGCTTTTGTTTTCATAACCAACAGAAGCAGACCATTTATCACTTAATTTTTGAGAAACAGAAATATTCTTTTTCCATGTATTATTAGAGCCATAAGAAGTCCCCACTCGAATTTTATTCTTGTCTGGATTCTTACTAATGATATTGATGACACCACCAACGGCTTTCCCACCATACAGAGATGAACTAGCCCCACGAACCAATTCAATTCGCTCAATATCATCTACAGCAATAGCACTCCAATTGACTTTGCCGCTGTAACCGTCATTCATTGGCATACCATCATAGAGTACTAGAATATTATTTTCTTCAAAGCCACGAATCTGAATTTCATTAGCCGAATCAGCCATTCCCTGTGGTCTGCCATCAAATACGCCTGGAAGCATGGCAATGGCTTCGGAAGCGGTACGAATATTTTTATGTGCAATTTCTTCTGCAGTCACCACGCTGACGCTAGCTGGTGTTTTAGATACTTTCTGTTCCATTCGAGTAGCGGTGACAACCACTGGATCGAAGCTATAAATTTCAGTATCGGCAGCAGCTACCCCCCCAGAAATTCCGGTGAGACTGGCCAATAATGTTCCCAATACGGCTACACTTAAAAATTTCCCTGACATACACTTTCTCCTCTCATGCCTCATGGGCATAAAAAAACGCCACGTTACTTCTTAAAGAAAATAAGAATTGTCCTCTCAAGCCACCGCACGCTGCGGTCTATATCTCATTTCCTCCATTTGTAACTTGGCTTTTATCTTGAATTAATAACATTTTATCACTTTTGTAAACTTTTAGCAAATTTTAATTCCATTCACTTGAAAATTTCAAGTGGGTGAAAAGTTAGCAGTAGGCAGTTGGCAGTCGGCAGTGGAATAGGTTTCTCAGGGTGCTAAAGGTTCTAAGGGTTCTAAAGGTTTCTCAAATGTGCCTAGAAGCGTTAGCAACACTAGCGTCAACCCTCTTCCTTTACTATGAAAATAGGGATTAAGGATTAGTAGCTAGGGATTAGGAAATGCTCTTTCTAATCCCTAATCCCCAATCCCTAGCTACTTAACCTCTCATCATTTTCATTCATAGTGATGCACCGACAGCACATGAAATTTGGAAGGGGCAGGGGGGATAGCTCGCACTAGCGATTTGTATACGTTGTGAGAAAAATGGTCCGGGCGTCCAGACGAGCGTTAGCAGCACCACCGTCTTGTCTCCCCCGCCGGGGGAGATGCCGTAGGCAGAGGGGGCTGCTATAGCGGCATGAAACGAAATGTTATCTCAATCGGACTTAGTAATGTCTGCTCCTAGCGCAAACTATTCATCGAAGCAGAATTTCATCACTACCGTCATTTCGACCGATGGGATTTGTGCGAAGAGACACTGTAGTATCAAGCGACAATGTTGAACAAAAGTGGAGAAATCTTGTGGGAATAGCGTTACTTTCGCTAGTGTCTCAAGATTTCTCCACTTCTGTCTCACATAATCACAGAAAAACGATAGAATCATCAAGCACAAATCCCATCGACCCCCATGACGATTGCAATGTTACCTTCTTAACTCAAGCGGTATTTAAATTGAAATGATAGGCCCATCGGGCATCTCCCCCTCCGGGGGAGAAACAAAAAGAGGGGGTGTATTTCCATCAGCCGAAGGCTGGTTGTATGGTTTTTATAAATACAAGGCGGTATGAATCACCTATTAGATTGATGTCAAAATGTTTTTATCCCGCTTAGTATTCAGAAAACCATACAACCGGCCTTACAGCCGAGAGAAATGCACCCCCTCTTTAATTCTCCCCCGATGGGGGCGATGTCCTACGGACCTATCATTACTATTTAAAACGGCTAATCACTAACGACGAACTGCTAACTGCCAACTGCAAACTGCCTACTCATCAAGCCCTTACCGCTAGTGCTGAAGAAATTTCTCCACTCAGGGACACAAATCATTTCAATACATTTTCACCATCAAGCACCAATAGGATCGGTCGAAATGACGGATAGAGATGAAATCATTTCCTTAATTTAACAGCATTGTTCGCCGGAGAAGACAACGCTAGTGTTTCTAATGTTTATAGTATAGCCTCATTCGAGAAACCTTTAGAACCCTTAGAACCATTAGAACCTTGAGCAACCTAAATCTATAATTCCGGCGGCTTTATAATTTGTGCCGCCGTTCCACCATTCCTCACTCCTAATTCCTCACTCCTCACTGTCATTCGCAAAGCGAATGACAAAAAATCCGCACGCGAAGAAGAGGTAAGAAGCAGACTATGCAATCTCGTCTGTGGTTACACTTTTCTTCGGTGCGGACTTTTTGTTTTCTTGTCCGTTCATTTCCGAAAGGGAATTTCATATTTGATTGTACAAGGAAGAAAATCGTTTTCTATTTTCTTCACCGCTGGACGGGATTTGTACCTCCCGGTGCACTTATGGCATTCACCATCGGTAGCGTACTGCAGCTTCCACTGTCCTGTGTATTTTTATGGGATCCCTCCACAGGGGCTTCCGCTTCGCCTATAAGAATAGTAACACAAAGCAAACTATCCGGGAAGCGAACACGAGGTTAAGCGTTTCACATTTTGAAATAATTCTTCTAATGAACAAGATAGAAATGAATTATATTCTTGGCGATTGTGGTTCTGTAGCGATAAGATGGGTAGAGGGACATGGAGATGGGGCGTACATTTTAAGGTTCTGCTGCGATGGCGGGGCTGGAGGAACATGGAGATAAAGCATGCATTTGAAGGTTCTGTAGCAATGACATGGTTAGAAGAGCATAGAGATGATATGTGTATTTTAGGGTTCTGCTGCGATGAAATGATTAATGAAATATAGCGGTATAAGCACCAAGAATCCCCTTCCTTTGGAAGGGGACAGACCATGAGCGGAGCGAATGGACAAGGGGATAGCCCGCACTAGCGGTTTATATACTCGATGAGAAGAACGATATAGGCGTCCAGACTAGCGGTGTATCACTCTCCTTATCGACACAAATGCGTAAGTGCAGGACGCCAATACCGCTAAGTATCTCATCGTATATATCCCGCTATTGCGAGCTATCCCCCCTGCCCCCCTTCCAAAGGAAGAGGGTTTTCCGCTAGTAATGAAAACGCTATCATCCCATATTTCCTAATCCCTAATCCCCAGCCACTAATCCCTATTTCCACTGCCAACCGCCAACCGCTAACTGCCAACTTCCCACTCCTTCTTCCATGAGCTATAATAAGGATAACCATAGTATCGTTTTTCCAAAAAGGAGGTTTTCCCATGAATTACCAAATGATTCACTATGAAGTTGCCAAATCCATTGCCACTATCACCTTGGACTATGCGCCCACCCTGAATGCGTTGGACATGAATATGTCGTTGGAGCTGGAAGATGCACTGCATCAGGCGGAAGCAGACGAAGTGGTCAAAGTGGTGGTTATCACAGGTGCAGGCCGGGCTTTCAGCGGCGGCGGAGATATTCGTTTCATGAAGGCTCACTGCGAGGAACCGGATTTTGCGAAGAAATCCATGGGACCTCTGGCAGGAAAGCTTTCTGAAATCGTGTTGTACATGAAGAAGATGTCAAAGATCATCATCTGTGCGGTCTCCGGTGCTTGTGCGGGCGGGGCTGCGAACTTGGCTTTTGCTTGCGATTTCATTTATGCCGCTGACAATGCAAAATTTCTCCAGGCTTTCGTGGGCATTGGCCTCTGTCCCGATACGGGTGGTGTCTATTTCCTGCCCCGCATGATTGGTTCCCACCGGGCTTTCGACCTGTTCGTCACCGGTCGCATTGTGACGGCGAAGGAAGCCTATGACATTGGTCTTCTGAAAGAAATCACCACGAAAGAAGAATTGATGACGACGGTCTACGCCTTTGCAGAAAAGCTCACCAAGGGACCGACTTTGGCTTATAGAAATATGAAGAAGCTCATGTTTGAAAGCATGTACAAGGGCTTTGAGGAATATATGAAAGCCGAATCGGTGTACCTGGGACAGTGTTCTTCGTCCGAAGATTTCAAAGAAGGGATTACGGCGTTCCTGGAAAAACGGCCGGCAGAATTTAAAGGGAAATAATAAAAGGTTATCATTCTACTGCATACGAATTTCTAACATAGCAAGATGTCGCTTCACACAAGGTTAAAAGGATTATAAAAGGTTATGAGACTAACCACAGTTTCATAACCTTTTATAATCCTTTTTCCATTTCAAAATGCATTAAAGTAATAGATGGACACTATTGATTCATATTTTTATTGTCAAATCCATCTATACATAGTATGATTCATTTAGGAGGTGCAGTATATGATGATGTCTCCAGTGAATGATTTGGAAATACCAGAAAATGTGGAAAATGCGAAATTGCTCGCCATGGCGATGGAGCGTATCGAACATGGTGCCTTAAAAAATACCAGGGATTGGGATGAAGTCATGAAAGAATTCCATATTTCAGACACCGACTTGGATGACATTGATGATTCTGAAGTCGAATTTGAATGATGATTTAACTGCTAAAAGATAGATTCGATTGAAAATCGAGAAAGAAACTTGAGATTATATTTCTTGGTGTATAAATCCACAGGGCAGTTCATTAACAAATTCGCCGCTTCGTGCAAACTTAAAAGGGTTATAAAGGTTATGAGACTAGCCACAGTTTCATAACCTTTTATAACCCTTTCTCTATTTCAAATGTGCTTTGTTTACTGTATCAAGGACAGCAAATATAACCTGCCCGAAGGGCTAACCTTTTCTCTCTGCTTCATGCGCCAAAAGTCACAGCACTCACAAAGCCCGCAAGATCGTTCCTCCCCCGATAAGCCGATCTCCATCGTAGAAGACCACGGACTGTCCGCGGGTGATGGCGCGCTGGGGTTCTTTGAATTTCACCACCGCCCGGCCATTGTCTCCGATGGTAACCAGGCAATCATGGACGCGGATGCCGTAGCGGATTTTTGCCTGACAAGTAAATTCTTGCGCCGAGATTTCGTCGTCCGTGAAATGAAGTTCATCGGCGAGAAGACGCGTGCGGAAGAGGTCGTCGTTGCTGCCTACCACCACTTGCCGCTTTTCTGGTTTCAATGCCACCACGTAGAGTGGCGTCTTAGCGGCGATGCCCAGTCCTTTTCGTTGTCCGATGGTATAGTACGGAATGCCCCGGTGTTTTCCAAGCACTCTACCTTTGGTATCGACAATGTCCCCCGGCTGGAAGGCTTCGGGCGCATGGTTTTGTAAAAATTCCACATAGGACGTTTCGCTGGTGAGGAAGCAAATATCTTGGGACTCCGCCTTATTATAGGTGGGAAGTCCTTTTTCTTTGGAAATCAAACGGGTGTCTTTTTTCAAGGTGCGTCCCAGGGGAAATATGATATGAGCCAGCTGGTCCTGGGTGAGGTGATACATCATGTAGGACTGGTCTTTCCCCATGTCCAAGCCTTTATGAACTTCGTACTTGCCTCGTTCGGGATTGAAGAGAATCCGTGCATAGTGGCCCGTCGCGAAATAGGGCGCATCGAAATGTTTCCGCACTTCGTCATAGAAGAGACCAAATTTCACTTTGAAATCGCACATCATACAGGGGTTCGGCGTCATGCCTTTCGTATAGGCATCGATGAAGTAATTGAGCACATATTTCTGATATACTTCTCGCACGTCCACCACTTGGAAGGGAATGCCCAAGAGATCCGCCATGGCTTTCGCGCCGGCAATTTCTTCGTCCTGTCCATCAAACTGGTGCATGGTGGCGCCATACACGTCGTACCCCGCTTCCAAAAGAAGCTTCGCCGTCAGGGTGCTATCCACCCCGCCGGACATGGCGACCACTACTTTTTTCTTTTCTGTCATACTATATCTTATCCTTTCTTCGGAGAAGTTGGCAGTTTGCAGTAGGCAGTTCGCAGTTTCTGCCTACTGCTAACCGCTAACTGCCAACTTTCTCCTAAACCATCATTCCGGGGGATGTCCCCAGAAAAATCTCATCGGAGTGAAAGTCCGAAGGATGCTTGCTTATTATATCAAATTCGTGACTGGTAGACTAGTGACTAGTGACTGGGGGAATAGTTGGCAGTTTGCAGTAGGCAGTTGGCAGTTAACGGTTCCATAGTCTCAAACAAAAAGTCCCCTTCCTTTGGAAGGGGATAGCCTGTTTTATCGGATTTAAATAGTAATGATAGGTCCATAGGACCTCGCCCCCTCCGGGGGAGATGCCGTAGGCAGAGGGGGTGTATTT
>CAVBRV010000060.1:0-13665 GCA_963597965.1 Paludibacteraceae bacterium
ATTTGTGTCCCTGAGTGGAGAAATCTCTTCAGCACTAGCGGCAAGGGCTTAAAGACAGAGACGGGATTCTGTCATCAAGCCTTTACCGCTGTTGCCACTGAGATTTCTCCACTCAGGGACACAAATCATTTCATAATTTCGGCATCATTAAGCAAAATACGCCCGGTCGAAATGACGGCTTTGCTACTACCTTCTTCTTCATTTAACGAGATTCCCTCTGGAGGGCTCTATGGGCCTATCATTGATATTTTTAAATACTAGATTGCATCAATGAAAAGTGATATTTCTTAGGTGAGAAGTTTGATTCAACAACTAATGACACACATTACGACGGTGTGGACTTCGGTCTGCGCCGTTTTTTATTGGTTAACGGTAGACTGTTAACAGTAGACAGTTAGTGGTGGACCGTAGACCGTAAACCGTAAACTGTTAACTGTTAACCGTAAACTGCCAACCGCCAACTGCCTACTGCCAACTTTCCGGGGCATATGGTAAAATACATATGTTAGATAATCGTGCAAAACATATTCACCACGGAGGAACGGTATGAAAAAAGTCATTTTTGATATAGATGGTGTACTGCTTAGCGAAGAACGATACTTTGACGTCTCCGCCTTGACAGTTTGGGAAATATTGTATAGCCCGAAGTACATGGGACTTCCTGCGGAACAGGAAGATTTCCTGGCTTCTGACGTGACGGAGGGGCAGATTGCCCGTTGCCGGAGTACGGTTTGGGGAAATGATACACTCTTGTCTTGGCTGAAATCACGGGGCATCAATTCCAACTGGGATATGGTGCACGCCGACTTGATCACCATTCTTTGGCTCATGGGAGAAACCTTCATGAAGCGGTCAGAAGGAGAAAAGTTGGATATTTCCTTCCATACCCCAAAAGATGTGCAGCAGGCAGGACGAGAACTCATGGGACTTCCTATGCCGAAGGCAGAAGAGGTGTTGGAGAAGTGGGAGCAGACAATCCCCGCTGATTTGCAAGGGGAAGCAGTGATTCATTACTTGGCGCAAGCCATGGCACCTACTTTTGCGAAGGGTGCCGATTGGGCGGAGCTGCGTTCCGACTTCTGGAAAATTCATACCGAAGCCTTCCAGGCCTGGTACTTGGGGGACGATTGCTTTATTTCCCTCATGCATCATGTGCCCTATAGCAGCGGGAAGCCGGGATTCTTGCAGCGAGAAGTGCCCTTGGCACCGGCGGCAGCGATTAAGTCTTTATTCATTCGCTTAAAGGAAATGGGATATACCTTGGGCATTGCGACCGGACGAGCACGAGAGGAAATGGAAATTCCCTTCAAAATGTTCCATTGGTATGAAGAATTTGATCCGAAATACATGGCGACTGCTTCGGATGCGGTGGAATCGGCTCAGCTGCTAGGTGGCCCTGTGCTGGATAAACCGAATCCCTTTATTTTCTCTGCTGCGATTTTCGGGAGAAATCGAGAAAACTACGAAGCCTACAGCCAAGGCACCATGCAGCCTTCTGCGGAAGATGACATATATGTCTGTGGAGATTCCTATTCTGATGTGTTAGGCAGCCGCAAAGCCGGGGCAAAATGCATCGGCATCCTGACTGGCCTGGAAGGGAAAGGTGCCATTCCGATGTTTCAAAAAGAAGGCGTGCCCTATGTGGAGAGGGTGACGGATATTCTGGATATAGTTGGCAGTCAGCAGTAGGCAGTTGGCAGTAAATGGTTGACGGTAAACAGTTAACGGTAAACAGTTGACGGTAAACAGTTAACGGTAAACAGTAAATGGTAAACGATAAATGGTAAACGATAAACCGTAAACCGTAAACCGTAAACCGTAAACTGTAAACCGTAAACTGTAAACTGTAAACTGCCAACTGCCAACTGCAAACTGCAAACTATCTCTTGATATGATACAATAAAATACAAATCGACAAGTGCTAGGAGGAACTATCATGTCAGACTTCCTTCCCCATGTGTATGGACAGGAAAAAGTGAAGAAAGAATGGAAGCGGCTCATCGACGAAAACCGGCTTCCCCATACGCTGATTCTCTATGGCGATGAAGGCTTGGGGAAGACCACGGCGGCCCTGGACTTAGCAGGCGAGCTGACGGGAAAGATGGAAAAGATTTGGTCCCTATTTCCTGCTTGGGAAGAAAATGGCAAGAAAGAGCTGGTACTGACCATGGCGGACGACCAGGTGTGGTACCTGAGGCCGATGGGAATGGAGCTGAAAATTGAACAATTTCGCCTATTCCTCGATGCCATGGCTTCCTTTGACGATAAGCCTCATGTATGCATCATCGACGAAGCCCAGACCATGATGGACCCGGTAGCCAATTCCCTTTTGAAAACGCTGGAAGAGCCGGAAGGAAATATTCATTTCATCTTGATTACCCATGATTTGAATGCCCTCCTCCCGACGATTATTTCCAGAGGCGAACGATTTGCCTTTCTTCCTTTGTCAGAGATCGATTTCCTAGCCCTTATGGCGTCGGACCCAGCGAAATATAAATTTCCTTCTGGCATGGATGGACAGATGCTCTATCAGCTGTCTGAAGGAAATCCGGGGATGACATTGGAAGTTTGCGATGAGACAGGAGACCCGGAGCCAGAGACTGCCATGACTTTTTGGGAAGATATGACTCATGACGGGATTCCTTTTGCGAAATATTCCAATAAAGCCTGGGTGGAGCACGTGAAGGAACGAAAAGATTTCTTGCGTCTCTTTCACTGGATCACTCTGGTGGGGCGGGATATTATGGTGATGGCGGAAACTGGCAACCCCGCCCTGGCGCGGTGTATTTCCGTCAGGGAAAGAGAACAGGCCTTGGCCCCCTATTGGGGAAATGGCCGGTGCGATGAGGTCATGAAAGTGTGCAAGACCGCGGAAACAGCGGTTTCTCGTTATATTGGTTTGAAAAATATATGGGATATGATTCTGATTCAGTTGGAACATATACGGAAAGGCAGTAAAGAATGGAACAAATTATAGGAGTCCGCTTTAAGCCGGCAGGGAAAATATATTATTTTGATTCCAATCATTTGGAAATCCATGTGGGGGATGGGGTCATTGTGGAAACGTCCCGTGGTATGGAGTACGGCTACGTGGTGACATTGCCGGACAAAGCAGAGCAGGATGAGGAAAATCCGCTGAAGCCGGTCATTCGCAAAGCCACCATCAAGGACATGGCCCAGTTGGAACGAAACAAAGAGCGAGAAAAATCGGCTTTTGATATTTGCTTGAAAAAAATAGAAAAATTCCAGTGCCCCATGAAACTTCTCCGGGCGGAGTATACGTTTGATAGAAATAAAATTGTCTTTTTCTTCACATCCGATGGTCGAGTGGATTTCCGTGAATTGGTGAAAGAATTGGCTTCCGTCTTTCATACCCGCATCGAACTTCGGCAAGTAGGCGTTCGAGATGAAGCGAAGCAGGTGTCTGGCATCGGTTCTTGCGGTCGGCCTTTGTGCTGCGCTACGTTCTTGGGAGATTTTGCTCCGGTTTCTATCAAAATGGCGAAGAACCAGGGTCTATCGCTCAATCCGTCCAAAATTTCTGGTGTCTGTGGGCGTCTCATGTGCTGCCTTCGGTATGAAAATGACCAATACACCGGCGACCGTAGCAAGCGGAAAAAATGCTGCATGATGGCGCAGAACCAGAAGAAAAATTTCCGTGTGGGCATGAAAGTCATCACCGAAGAAGGCGCAGGGCAGGTATTGTATGTGAATGCCCAGAAACATACGGTAAAAGTCCAGCTGGATGGGCAGAAGACGAAAATTATGCCTTGGGACCAGGTAGAACAGGTGGAAAATGACTGATTGGATAATCCATGACAACGAACGACTCGATGACTTGGTGCGAGATGGGATGAAACTCATCCAGCGGCCCGACCAATTCTGCTTTTCGGTGGACTCTGTACTCTTGGCTCACTATGTGACGCCCAAAGCAAAAGATAAAATTGCCGACCTGGGTACCGGCACTGGCGTAATTTCTCTCCTGGTGTCTGCTTTAGGCGGGAAAGATATTACCGCCTTGGAAGTGAATCCCATTATGGCAGACCTGGCCCGCAGAAATGTGGCGGGAAACGGAAAAGAAGAGGTCATCCATGTGGTGGAATGCGATTACCGGAAGGTGAATACCCTATTTCCTTCCGGCTCTTTTTCGTTAGTCCTGGCGAATCCGCCTTACCGCGAAATGGGAACAGGAAAAATGAGTACCTTAGAAGGCGTCGCCAGCGCCAGCTATGAAATGAATGCGACCCTAGAAGAAGTTTTCAAGACGGCCCAGTATCTTTTGAAATACGGCGGTCGCCTGGCCATGGTTCATCGGGCTGATCGAGTGGCAGACCTCATTGCCATCGGCAGGGCTTACCGGATGGAACCGAAACGAATGCGCTTCATTTACGCTAGAAAAGGCCATACTGCCGTCCGGGTTCTCATCGAATGGAAATACGGCGGCCACGCAGAACTCACCGTAGAACCACCGCTCCTCTTGCACAATCGGGATGGTTCCTATACGGATGAAGTGATGGAGATATATGGTAAGTAAGTTAAGGATTAGAGTAAGCTGGTATGGTTCCGCTAGAGATTACAGGTTGCTCAAGGTTCTAAGGGTTCTAAGGTCGCTCAGGTTTCTCGAATGTGCCAATAGTTGCTGGCGTCATTAGCCTATTCGAGAAACGTGAGAGACCTTAGCATCCTGAGAAACCTGAGTAACCTTTACATCAGCAGAGTTCATCGCTTGTTTTGCTTAACTTAATGACATTGCCTGTTGGGGGAGATGCCGTAGGCAGAGGGGGCAGCTGTAGCGGTATACTTCACTATGTTATGACAGGTGGGTTTGGTGATACCTAGTGTACTGTATCATTGACATTTAGCAAAATTGCCAATAATTGAAATATAGGTTTAGGGTTTAAGGTTTAGGGGTTATATGTTTATACATAAACCTTAAACCAATGAAGCTTTCTTCATGACAAATTGATTCACATGAGCTCGGAATGTAAACCACAAACCAATAATACTTTAAAAGGCAAATACTCTAAATAACATCGATACAATACATTAGGGGCGGTGGATCCAGTAATTCATAATAGTAACATCGTATTTCATCCCGCTAGTGCAGCCCCTTTTGGTAGCCAAGGCTACCACCTTTCCCCCGAAGGGGGCACTAAATAAGGTGTAAACATACTTAGAAAGGAAATACAAATGAACGAAACAACCCCCGGCACCTTGTACCTGGTGCCGACACCTATAGGAAACCTGGCGGACATCACCGAAAGAGCGGTAGACATCCTGAAACAGGCGGATATCATCGCTGCTGAAGACACCCGGCACACCCGCATCCTGTTGGACCATTTGGGCATAGCAGGTCACGTGGTTTCCTATCACGAACACAATAAAAAAGAAGCGGGACCGAAAATCATTGCCATGTTGGAAGAAGGGAAATCGGTCGCCCAGGTGAGTGATGCAGGCATGCCGGTCATTTCCGACCCCGGTGCTGACTTGGTGCGGCTGGCACTGGCTGCCAATCTTCCCATCGTACCACTCCCTGGACCGAATGCTGCCTTGACGGCCCTGGTCGCCTCCGGACTGGATGCTAGGCAATTTGCATTCATCGGTTTCCTTCCCAAAATCACAGCCAAGCAGAAAAAACTTCTGACTGACATGAGCCGCGTGCCTATTACTTTGATTTTTTATGAAGCACCGCATCGGTTGAAGGACACCATGGATACGCTCATTAAGTATCTAGGAAATCGAAAAGCAGTCACCGCTAGAGAACTGACGAAAAAATTTGAAACTTTCCGGCGGGGCACGTTGAAAGAACTTAGGGAAGAACTCGATGAAAATGACCCCAGAGGAGAATACGTCATTCTCGTGGAAGGTTGGAATGAGACCATGGAAGAGGAAGAAACAGAAGGTGCTTCCTGGCAGGAAGAAGCTTTGGAATTGGCAAAAATCATGCCGCAAAAAGAAGCGGCTCGAAAGATTGCGGCGAAGTTTAATATGGGACGAAGAGAAGTGTATCAGTACTTGCTCAAAGTAGGCAGTGAGCAGTAGGCAGTTGGTAGTAAGTTGAGGCGCTTGTGCATTTAACGGAAGCCGCACTAGCGTCTTGGCTCCCCCGCCGGGGGAGCTGCCGAAGGCTGAGGGGGCTGCTATAGCGGTAAGGGCTTAGTGACGAAAATGGATAGGGGAGTGTTGTTGGTTGCCTGTTATTGGTTTACTTTCCGTGTTCATTTGAGTTAATTTGTACGAAAAGAAAGTGCCATTGGTTTAAGGTTTAAGGTTTTGCAAATATGCTTACTGAAGAAAGTCATTTTTTCTCGTCATTTCGACCGATGGGATTTGTGCAAGGAGACTCAGCAGAACTAAGTGACCATGTTGGACAAAAGTGGAGAAATCTTGAGACACTATCGGAAACAACGTTAGTTTCACAAGATTTCTCCACTTTTGTTTCACATAGTCGCAGAAAAGCGATAGAAGCATCAAGCACTAATCCCATCGGTCGAAATGACGAGGGCGAAGGAACCGCCAACTGCCAATCGCCAACTGCTAACCATCAACCAATTTCCTCTCTATCATTTCCGCCCCACTCGCGGTATAATAAATAGAATACACTAATGAGACAATATCATCGGTTATCTCATAGAGGAGGAAATCAAATGAACGAAAAACCAAAGTATTACATTACAACCCCAATTTACTATCCCAGTGCGAAACTCCACATCGGACACACCTATTGCACATCCATTGCGGATAGCATGGCCCGTTTCAAAAGACTGGACGGCTATGACGTCTTTTTCCTGACCGGTTCCGACGAACACGGGCAGAAAATCGAACAGAAAGCGGAAGAAGCCGGGGTTACACCGATCGAATACACCAATAAAATCGTTGGCATGTTCCAGCAGCTCTGGAAAGAACTGAATATTTCCAATGACGATTTCATCCGTACCACCGAAGAACGACACAAGAAAGTGGTGCAGATGCTGTTTCAGCGTGCCTATGACAATGGGGATATTTACAAAGGGAAATATGAAGGCTGGTACTGCGTGCCATGCGAATCCTTCTGGCCAGAAAATAAATTGGACGAAAACCACGTCTGCCCTGATTGCGGTCGTCCGCTGCAGCGGGTCAGTGAAGAAGCTTATTTCTTCAAAATGTCCAAGTATGCCGACCGTTGGCTGAAATACATCGAAGACAACCCCGGTTTTATCCAACCAGAATCCCGTCGCAATGAAATGATTCAATTCGTGAAGAGCGGACTGGAAGACCTTTGCGTGTCTCGTACCAGCTTCACTTGGGGCATTCAGGTGCCTTTCGACCCGAAGCATGTGGTCTATGTTTGGTTCGATGCTTTGGTAAATTACCTCACAGCCGCAGGCATTGTGGACGATCCGGAAAAATTCAAGAAATTTTGGCCCGCTGATGTGCACCTGGTAGGCAAGGAAATTGTTCGTTTTCATACCATTATTTGGCCGATTATGCTCATGAGCCTGGGGATCGAACTGCCAAAGATGGTTTACGGTCATGGCTGGCTCATCGTGGACGGCGAAAAAATGTCCAAGTCCAAAGGCAATGTGGTAGACCCGATTCCGCTGCTGCAGGAATTTGGTTCTGATGCCATTCGCTACTACCTCCTGAATGATATTCAGCTGGGCCAGGATGGCAATTTCAGCCGTGACCGCCTCATTAGCCGCATCAATTCGGACTTGTCTAACGACCTGGGCAATTTGCTTTATAGAAGCTTGTCCATGGTAGAAAAATATAGAAATGGCGTGCTCCATCAGGGCGATGCCTCTTCCGATGAAACCGTTTGTGAGGCTTCCAAAGAAATCGAAACCAGAGCGGCAGAAACACTGGACGCTTTCCGATATGGCATGAGCCATTGGAAAATCAATGATGCTTTGAAAGCGGTATGGACTTTTGTTCGTGCATTGAATAAATATGTAGACGTGACCATGCCCTGGTCGCTGGCAAAAGACGAAGCCAAAGCGCCCGTCCTGGATGCGGTACTCTATCACCTGTGTGAAGGTCTCCGTTTCGTGGCCCTCATGGCAGAACCAGTCATCCCGATTGCCTCTGAAAAAATGTGGAACCAGCTGGGACTGACCAATTTCAAAGATGCTTGCTACAATGACCTGACCTGGGGCGGCATTGCGGATGGCACCCATATCAATAAAGGACCACAGCTGTTCCCCAGAATTGAAATCGAAGAGGAAGAACAGCCGGCGCCGAAAAAGGTAGAAAAGAAAGCTGCTAAAAAGGAAACAAAGAAGGAAGCACAGGAAAATATTTCCATCGACGATTTCTTCAAGACCGACCTTCGCGTGGCAGAAATCTTGACCGCTGAAAAAGTGGAAAAGTCCAATAAACTCATCAAAATGACCGTGTCCGTAGGAGAAGGAGATACCCGCACCGTAGTGAGCGGCATTTCTCAGTACTACAAACCAGAAGACCTCATTGGAAAACGCGTCATTTTCGTATCCAACCTGAAACCAGCGAAACTCATGGGCATCGAATCCCAAGGCATGATTTTGGCTGCTTCCAAAGATGGCGACCTGCAAGTGCCATTCGTGGATATGCCTGCGGGCAGCAAGGTGAAATAATGGGTCTCTTTGATACCCATGCGCACCTGTACGACAAAGCCTTTGATGCCGACCGGGAAGACGTGATTTCTCGCGTCCTGCAGACCGTGGACTACGTAGTGATTCCATCGGAAGATGTAGAAACCAGTCGGAAAGCCATTGCCCTGGCAGAATCTCACGGCCCCATCTACGCGGCCGTGGGCATTCATCCCCAGGTGACCAACGAAGCGAGCGAAGAAGCCATGAACGAATTGGCTGATATGGCACGTAATCATCCCAAGGTGAAAGCCATCGGCGAAATCGGTTTGGATTATTACTACCTTTATACCGATAAGGAAACCCAAAAGAAATGGTTTGCCCGTCAAATCGAACTGGCAAAAGAACTGGACCTGCCGATTCTGATTCACGACCGAGATGCCCATGGAGATACGCTGGAAATTCTGAAAGCCCATCGAAGTGGCAATCTGCGAGGGATTCTCCATTGCTTTTCTGGTAGCTTGGAAACAGCCAAAGAACTCATGAAGCTGGGCTTCTATATTTCCTTCGCTGGCCCCGTGGTCTTTCCGAAAAGTTTGAAACTGAAAGAAGTGGCAAAAGAAATTCCTATGGACCGGATTCTCATAGAGACTGACAGTCCCTACCTGACACCGCCACCCAATCGGGGCAAGCGGAATGATCCATCCAATGTGTATTATGTGGCACAGGAAATTGCTAGGCTGAAGGAAATGTCTCTGGAAGATTTCATCCAGCAGACCAGGCAGAATGCATTGGATATGTATGAAATAGAGGAATAAACAAAAAGGGAGATGTGATGAAATGAAGTCACATCTCTTTTTTGTTGTTAATTGTTGGTTATCAGTTGTTTGGTGTCAGACAACCAACAACCAGCAACAATCGATAATTTAGTTTCTCACTGGTTGAAAAGTGAATTCATGACCACACGCTACATATATGTTTTGAACCTTTTCCTATGGTGTGATAAAATAGAAATCAAAATCAAAATACCTTTCGTGTGCAGCTCTTGTGCATCTTGTATGGTGCCTGTCTCTATATGAAATGGTGAGAGATTGAAAATTTGAAATCCTATTTCCTGATCCCAAGAATGGAGGAACCATAATGGAAGAAAAGAGAGTCGCTTCCAATTTTATTGAAGCGGAAATCAATAAGGATATTGAAAACCATGTATATGCCAACGACCGGGTGCTGACCCGTTTCCCGCCGGAACCGAATGGGTACTTGCATATCGGTCACGTGAAGAGTATTTGCCTGAATTTCGGCATCGGGCAGAAGTACCATGGCGCCACCAATGTGCGTTTCGATGATACGAACCCGACCAAGGAAGATGTGGAATATGTGAATTCCATCCTGGACGATGTGAAATGGCTGGGATTCCAGTGGAAGGAACCGGTGCACTATGCGTCGGACTATTTCCCCCAGCTTTATGAATTTGCGTGTAAGCTAATTCGCATGGGGCTGGCGTATGTGGATGACCAGTCCAGCGAAGAAATCAAGGCCACCCGCGGGGATTTGACCCATCCGGGGACGGAAAGTCCGTATAGAAATCGTTCCATCGAGGAAAATTTGAAGCTCTTCCAGGAAATGAAGGAGGGCAAGTACGGCGATGGGGAGAAGGTGCTCCGTGCGAAAATCGATATGGCTTCTCCGAATATGGTCATGAGAGACCCGGTTATTTATCGCATTCTCCATGCCACTCATCACAGAACCGGGGACAAGTGGTGCATTTATCCGCTCTATGATTTCGCGCACCCCCTGTCTGATGCGATTGAAGGGATTACTCATTCTATTTGTACGTTGGAATTTGCGGAAAGACGGCCGCTGTACAACTGGTGTCTCCAGGCCTTTGATGGCAAGGAAAAGCCGCGGCAGATTGAATTTGCCCGTCTGAATGTGACCACCATGATTACCAGTAAGAGAAAGCTGCGCAAAATGGTAGAAGCGGGGCTCGTTTCTGGTTGGGATGATCCCCGTATGCCCACGGTTAGCGGGATTCGGAGAAGAGGGTACACCCCAGAATCGCTTCGCAAGTTCTGCGAAGAAGTGGGGGTTGCTAAGGCGGATAACTTGGTGGAAATTGCCCAGCTGGAACATTGCATCCGTGAAGACTTGAAGGTGAAAGCACCGCGTATCATGACGGTCATCGACCCGGTGAAGGTGGTTCTCACCAATTATCCAGAAGGCAAAATCGAAGAAGTGACCATGGAAAATAACCCGGAAGATCCGGCGATGGGCGAACGGAAGGTTCCATTTGGTAGAAATATTTACATCGAAAAAGAAGATTTCATGGAAGTGCCGGTGAAGAAATTCTTCCGCATGACCCCTGGTAAGGAAGTGCGTCTCAAAGGGGCGTACATCGTGAAGTGCGATGAAGTGGTGAAGGATGCAGAAGGAAATATCCAGGAAATCCATTGTACCGTGGACTTCGATACGAAGAGCGGTACGCCGGGAGCTGACCGCAAGGTGAAGGGCACTCTCCACTGGGTATGTGCTGACACCGCGGTGGACGTGGAAACGCGTCTCTATGATTACCTGATTCCACCGGATGATGTGGAGGACGGCAGAGATTTCTTGGAAAAGGTAAATACCCATTCTCTAACGGTGATGCAGTCCAAGGCGGAACCGGAAATTAAGAAATATCACGTAGGGGACCGTTTCCAGTTCCTGCGGAAGGGGTTCTTCATCATCGACCAGGACAGCACAGAGGACCATTTGGTATGCAATCGTATCGTGGGGCTTCGTGATAGTTGGGCGAAGATGCAAAAGAAAAATTAAAAAGGAGCTAGTGACTAGTGACTGGTGACTAGGGAAATAAATACGTAGCCTAGTCACGAGTCACTGGTCTACTAGTCACTTAAATCGAGGCAAAGTATGAAATATAAATGGATGGCGGCTTCTCTTTTATCCTTGGCACTGTTGTGTCCTTTTTCCTTGGAGGCTGCTCAGAATACGCTCAATTTGCCAGGCATCGGAAAGATGACGGTGCCCCAGCATGTGACCTTTGAAAAAGGAAAACAGGAAGCCCTGCCTTTCGTGTCCGGCGGTGGGGTGAAGACCTATTTCGTGCGGAAAGGGTTGACCGAAGGGGAGTACTACACTCTGACCTATAGCAATCCACCGAACTACACCTATGGCTGGGCCATGTCTCAGAAATTGGGCATTCCTTTCTTGCAATATATCGGCGAGATGAAGCATAAGAAGGACTCTCCGCTAGAACAGATGGATTTGTATGCGGACTATCTGAATCAGAAATTGATCGCCGCCGGGGCTGTGTATAGTGGAAGTATGCCTTTGGTGAAAGTGGCAGATAAAAAGAATCCTCGCTGGGAAGGTTCCTTTGTGATTCCCACGAAAGAGAAGGATATTTCTTATAAAGAAGCCTACCAGATGGTGCTACAATGTGATGGCTATTTCACCACGTTAGGCATTATTGCTACGGATGCAGATCAGAAGGAAGTCACCGCTGCGGTGCAGAAAATGGTACAGAAGCGGAAGCTCCCGGAAAAGGTAAAGCTTTTGGATTTGACGAAACGGGGGACGTCGCTGACAGAGTACTGAAAAGCAGTGAGAAGTTAGAAGTGAGAAGTTAGAAATGGTGGTGCGGCGCATCATAATTGGGAAGCGCCGCATTTTTTTATTAAGGGATTGGGGATTCGTAGCTAGGGATTAGGGTTCTGTCGCGGTGACGAGGCTAGTGAAATGTGGCGGTTATTGGCCCAAAGATCCCCTTTCTTTGAAAGGGGAAAGGCCATGAGCGGAGCGAATGGACAAGGGGATAGCTCGCACTAGCGGTTTGCATTTGTTTTGTGAAAAAAATGTATCGGCGTCCAGAATAGCGGACAAGAAATGTGGTTGAATCTAGAAGGTAGCACTGCTGTCGTCATTTCGACCGATGGGATTTGTGCTTGATGTTTCTGTCGCTTTTCTGCGACTATGTTAGACAGAAGTGGAGAAATCTTGTGGGATTAACGTTGTTTTCGATAGTGTCTCAAGATTTCTCCACTTTTGTTCAACATAGTCGCTAAGTTCTGTAGTTTCATCAAGCACAAATCCCATCGGTCGAAATGACGATAGATATGATACCGCAATCCTTAACTAATAGCATTGCCCCCAGGGGAGATGAGACGCTAGTTTCTCAATTTTCAACGCTCAACTCCTAATCCCTAGTCCCTAGTCCCTAATCCCTAGCTACTAGTCACCAGTCACCAGTCACTAGTCACTAGTCACTAGTCACCAGTCACCAACAACTAATTTCCATTTGACAACACCCCCATAAATCAGTAAGATAGAAGAGTAATAACAATCCAAATTTATTTGGTATTGATAGGAGGAATTTTAAATGGCAAAAGTAGCAATCGTATATTGGTCCGGTTCCGGCAACACAGAAGCTATGGCTCAGGCTGTGGAAGAAGGCGCAAAGGCAGCAGGTGCTGAAACCACATTGTCTTTCGTCAGCGACACCACCGCTGCTGACGTAGCAGCATTCGACCACATCGTTCTCGGCTGCCCGGCTATGGGTAACGAAGAACTGGAAGAATACGAATTTGAACCATTCTTCGCAGAACTGCTTCCGCAGCTGAAAGGCAAAGCAGTCGGCATTTTCGGTTCCTATGCATGGAACCAGGGCGACTGGATCGAAAACTGGAAACAGCGTTTCGACGATGAAGGCATCGCTCTCGCAGCTGAACCGGTGAAGGCTTATAGCTATCCAGATGACGAAGCTCTCGAAGCTTGCAAGAAACTGGGCGAAGCTGTAGCTAAAGCGTAAGATTTTGATAAAAAGAGCGTTCATTGGAGCGCTCTTTTTTTAATAGTTAGGAGTGAGGAATTAGGAGTGAGGAGTGGTGGAAGGGCGCGTCAAATTATATAGCGCCCCAATCCCCTTTTTATAGGTTATTATTCTACTGATTTCTGTGTCAAGCAAGACTGCATATCTCGATGCGGTCAAGGTTATAAAGGTTATATAGTGAGTGCTCGTTAATTCGTTTTTTCAATAGAAAGAAATCGGAATGGTGATTGTTGCTGGTTGTTAGTTGTTTGTTGTTGGGATCAAACAACCGACAACAAACAACTAACAACA
>CAVBRV010000061.1:0-13620 GCA_963597965.1 Paludibacteraceae bacterium
GCGAGTCCGGAGAGTGAGAGCGGACACGGATAGGATGATGAAGTGCATTTCTGAGCATGTAAGGCTGAAAGTTGAGTAGGTCTTCCGGGAGCTCCCGATACAGAGCTAGGGGTTTGTTAGAACCTTTAAAGGTATACTTGGTGACAGGTATATGAAATTGGGTGGAAACACGAAGCTACGGCTCTCGTCCCTTAGGGGACGAGAGCTTTTTTATTTTCTAGAAGAGAGGATGACAAAAATGGGTAAGCTGATTGCAAAAGAACTGAATGATTTAAAATGGGGTGTTGCCAGCTGCCTGCTTTTCATCGGTATCTCTGCTCCAGCGTTTCGCCAGTTTTATAAGAATTAGTAATGAGTAGGCAGTTAGCAGTTTGCCGTTGGCAGTAAACTTTATGTACCGCCGGGGCATCATTATCAATGAAAATGATGAGAGATTAAGTGGCTAGGGATTGGGGATTAGGGATTAGGGATCAGAATAAGCCTTTCCTAATCCCTAGCTACTAATCCCTAATCCCTAATCCCTATTTTCATAGTCATATACGGCTAACTGCAAACTGCTAACTTTAATACTAAGGGAGGAAAACATCATGAGAAAATCGTTAAAAATCGCAACTATTCTAGCCGCTTCTGCATTAACCATTGGTCTCTTTGTTGGATGCGGGGATGATCAGAAAGCCGCTTCTTCCAAGGCTGCTGCCGCTGATGGGAAGACCACAGTGAAATTGGTTCTTTCCAGCACAGAAAGACCACTGTCCTGGGCGGATGAAAGCGGGAAACTTCAGGGCTATGAATATGACATTTGGCAGGAAGTCAATAAAAATCTGAAAGATTACCACCTGGATATTCAAGCCGTTCCACCGGAAACACAGGACGTGATGATGGAATCAGGCGATGCGAAAGTCGCTTCCGGCGGTTACTACAGAACCGAACGCCGTGAAAAAGATTACATCGTACCGAAGACGCCAATTGGTGTTTCCTCTGTAGAAGTCTACATGAGCAAGGAAAATGCAGCGAAATATCATAGCCTGGAAGATGTGATCAAAGGCGGTGGTAAGCTCGTACCGAATACACCGAACGGCGGTATTTACAAAGTGCTTACCGATTGGAATAAGGAACATAATAACATTCTGAAAGAAGTACCGATTCAAGATGGTCTTACCCCAGCCGAACGTCTGACTTCTCTGAAAAATGGACAGTACGATGCCCTGGTTTATCCAAACAACCTGGGGGTCGAAGACATTGCCAAAGCCATGAACTTTGAAATTGTTTCTCTGGACAAACCAATCAAAGTCAATGAAACCGTAGTTATCGTCAATAAGAACGAACAGAAACTGGCAGACGAAATCGAAGCGGCTCTGGAAAAACTGGAAAAGGACGGCACACTGCAGAAGATTTCTGAAAAATGGTATCATAGGAATTTGTTTGATCAGCTAAAAAAGCAGTGAGAAGTGAGTAGTGAGAAGTTAGAAGTGAAGGAAGGGGCGCAAAAAATTTAGAAGCGCCCCATACCCTTTTTAAAATAAAAAGGCGGCGCTTTATAAGTTGTGCGCCGCATCCACCATTTCGTACTTCTAACTTCTCACTTCTAACTATTTCCAAAGTATAATATTTTTGAAAAGTAAAAATAATTATCTAGCCAACATATATATATTGTTATAAAATAAGAGAGGGACGAAATGTCCCTCTTTTTTCCGCATAAGGAGGAATCCATCATGAATGAACATACAGAGAAATATATCCAACATTTACAGGGAATCGTGCAGATTCCCACTGTTTCTTCCGTCAATGATGAGCATACGGACTGGTCTCAGTTTGATAAGCTTCATCAGTTTTTACAGGAAGCCTATCCTTTGATTTTTGAAAAACTGGAATGGACCACCATTGGCAAAGCCAGTTTGCTATTTCATTGGAAATCGGAACATCCGAAGAAACTCCCGGTGCTTTTCATGGCTCACCAAGATGTGGTGCCAGCCATTCATGAAGACCAGTGGAGCCATCCGCCATTTTCTGCTGTTTTGGACAAAGGCTGTATCTGGGGACGAGGCAGTGAAGATTGCAAGTCTGTTTTGACTTCGGAAATGGATGCGATCACCGAACTATTGGAAGAAGGATTTACACCGGATTTCGATATTTACCTCTCCTTTGGTCACAATGAAGAAGTACAGTGCGTGGATGAAAAGAAAGGTTCCGTTCTGGCAGCCCAATATTTGAAAGAAAAAGGCATTCAACTGGGGTGCATCTTTGATGAAGGGGGCTATGTAGAAGAAAAAGGCTTCCATGGCAATCCCACACCGGTGGCTTTGGTGGGGTTGGCCGAAAAAGCACCGAATGAATATGTACTCTACAAAGATGGCGCCGGCGGACATGCCAGCAAACCGGGCAAAGGCACGGTGCTTGGCGATGTGGCGAGAGCTATGGCGGCTGTAGAAGCCCATCCCATGCCTTATCGGTTGACACCTTTGGTGAAAGCGCACCTAAAAAACTTGGCTGCTTCTCAGGACAAAAAGATTGCCAAAATCTATGCCCATCCGAAGAAACATTGGAATGAACTGGTGAAATTAGCGAAACAGGATCGCGAATTGGATGCGAAACTCCATACCACCTTTGCCATTACCATGGCAGAAGCCAGTGCCCAGGCGAACGTCCTGCCTTCTCATGCAGAAGCGACTATGAGCGTCCGCATTCTGCAGGGGGACACAGTGGAATCGGTGAAGAAATACTTGGAATCCATTATGCCCTGCGGCGTCCAAGTGAAAGCCACCTTCGCCGAAGACCCGAAACCAGCAGGTAGCGTGGAAAGTAAAGAATATGCACTTCTCACAGAAACCATCCAAGAAGTCTTCGGGAAAGATACCCGGATTGTGCCAAACCTCATGCTAGGTGCTTCAGATTCTAGAAATTACTCCGCTGTATGTGATAACGTATTCCGCTTCAGCGCCCGCCTCAAAACAGAACAATGGGGCGAAGCCCATCAAGTGGACGAAAGAATGCCGGTGGAACATCTGGATGTGCCGGTGACGTTCTTTAAGAGGTTTTTGAAGAAATACAATAAAAGAAGTGAGGAGTGAGGAATTAGGAGTGAGGAGTGGTGGTGGCGGCGCATAAAATTTGAAAGCGCCGCAAATCATTATGAACGCAAACTTCCCACCTGTAAAATGACGATTCATTTCGATGTTATCAAAGAAATGAGGATTTGCGTCATCATCACTAGCGTCATTTCGACCGATCGTATTTGCACAAAGTGATGATACAGAAATAAATAGATTTGTGTCCTTGAGTGGAGAAATCTCTTCAGCACTAGCGGTAAGGGCTTAGAGACAGAAACGGGGTTCTGCCATTAAGCTTTTATCGCTGGCGCCGCTGAGATTTCTCCACTCAGGGACACAGATTCATTTATACCGTCTTTTTCATTTCGCACAAATAACACCGGTCGAAATGACGTTAGTGATGCTACCATAAGTCCGTATTTCTTTGAGGGTATCGAAATAAATCACTACTTTACGGGTGGGAAGTTTAAGTTATGAAATAGTTGAGGAAATGTTGATTTATTATAATTGGCCTGGCTTTATGAATTGTGCCAGGCTACCTTCACTCCTAACTCCTCACTCCTAATTCCTAACTAAAATCTCTAGCGATTAAAGGAGAAAATAGTCATGTTTGTGAAACCAAAGATTGGTTCCGTTCAACTAGATGGTTGGGCGGTGCTGGCGCCTATGGCGGGGGTCAGTGATTTGGCCTATCGAGTCATTGCGAGGCGCTATGGGGCGGCTATGACTACGGCGGAAATGGTTAGTGCCAAAGGGTTATATTATAAAAATGAAAAGACCCAGGATATGCTGAAAATTGATCCTGGCGAGCATCCGGTGGCCCTGCAGCTGTTTGGTAGTGAACCAGAAATTATGGCGCTAGGTGCTAAAGAAATGGAAAAAGCCGGGCCTGATGTGATTGACATCAATATGGGCTGTCCCATGCAGAAGGTAGTCAAGAATGGAGACGGTTCTGCTTTGATGAAAGATATTCCAAAAGCGGCTGCTATTGTGAAGGCCATGACAGCTGCGGTTCATGTGCCGGTCACGGTGAAAATGCGTCTAGGTTGGAGCCGGGAAACAGAAAATTGTGTGGAACTGGCACAGGCTGTTGAAGAGGCGGGAGCTGCAGCGATTACTGTACATGGAAGAACCAGAGAGGATTTCTATACAGGCAAAGCGAATTGGAAGAAAATTGCTGAAGTAGTTCAGGCGGTGCACATTCCTGTCTTCGGAAATGGAGATGTAGTGGACGGACAGACGGCGAAAGCGCTGATGGAAGAAACGGGATGTGCCGGTGTCGCCATTGGTCGGGCTGCCTGGGGCAATCCTTGGATTTTCCGGGAAGTGAATACCTATTTGGAAACAGGAGAAGTGCTGCCAAAACCATCCTGGGAAATGCGGCTCGCCATGTCACGGGAACATCTCCATGGATTGGTTTTGGAAAAAGGCGAAAACCGAGCCATTCGTGAAATGCGGGCCCACGCCAGCCGCTATTTCTACGGCCTCCCCAAAGCCACAGAACTTCGACGGGAAATTATGAAAGTACTGACGGAAAAAGAGTTCAATGGGATTTTGGATCAATACGAGGAATGTCACCATTTTGAGGAAAGCGTCTAATGCGGTTTTGTTGTTAGTTGTTGGTTGTTAGTTATCGGCCTTCCAAACAACAAACAACCAACAACCAACAACACATAATATTCAAAAAATAAAAGAGCCAAATAATGCCAATATTAGTACTCGCTAATATTGGCATTATTTTTGTGAAAAATAAGTAATTTATGAGTGTTTCAAGGCCTTACTGTCATTGACAAGGGAAAATGGAAATATTAAAATGTGTAAAGAACTACGGAAAACATGATGAGAACGGAGCTTGTGCATGGGGCGCAGGCTTTTTTATCTCATAATAGAGAGGAGAA
The DNA here is from genome assembly GCA_963597965.1 of Paludibacteraceae bacterium. Lineage (GTDB taxonomy): Bacteria > Bacillota > Negativicutes > Veillonellales > Dialisteraceae > Dialister. The sequence continues at coordinate 4,946 of CAVBRV010000061.1, forward strand.
ATCATGTCTGCTATAAAGTTACTTTTCTCAGACAGTTTAAACAACGAAAAGAACATGACGCGCGCAGCGCTTCTCTTTATAGTGCTATCTGTATGTTCCTTGTATCATTCTACATCTATGTATATGTATAGACTCCTTTTGCGTGGGATTATGCCGGTTATGGCGTAGTATAGCTCGCAGAAGGAGTTTTTGTTTTATGGCGAAAGCTGTAGAGGGAGGAAATTATCATGCATGTAGGGATTGTTATGGGTAGCGATTCCGATTTGCCGGTCATGAAAAAGGCCTTTGGTATTTTGGACGAGTTTGGTGTGACCTATGACGTAACCATTGCTTCTGCCCATCGCACGCCGAAAAAATTGGCGGAATTTGTGGCAGCAGAAGAAGAAAAAGGAGTAGGCGCTTTCATCGCAGGCGCTGGTATGGCTGCCGCACTGCCTGGAGTAGTTGCTAGTTTGACATTGAAACCAGTCATCGGTGTACCGTTGTCCGGTGCGAAATTGGACGGGATGGATGCCCTGTTTTCCATCGTGCAGATGCCTTCTGGCATTCCAGTCGCCACTGTAGCCATCGACGGTACCAAAAATGCCGCATTCCTGGCCATAGAAATCGGCGCTGTTTCTGATAGAGAACTGTATGAGAAATACAAGAAATATCGCGAAGAAGCAGCGGCTGAAATTTATCGGAAAGACGAGGCATTACAGGAAAGCCTGAAAAAGTAGTGAGAATGAGTGGCTAGGGATTGGGGATTAGGGATTAGAATATTTCCAAATCCCTAGCTCCTAATCCCTAATCCCTGATTTATTTTTTGAGATGTTAGATAAAATATAAAGGAGAAAAAAGATGAAAGAATACAAACCATTTAAATCCGGTAAAGTACGTGAACTCTATGATTTGGGCGACAGCCTTGTTATGGTCTGCACTGACCGTATTTCTGCTTTTGATAACATTTTGAAATGCCCGATTCCAGAAAAAGGTTGTGTGCTGAATCGCATGTCCGAATTTTGGTTCAACTTGACCAAAGACATTGTGCCGAACCACATGATTTCTATCGACACCAAAGATATGCCAGAATTTTTCCAGACACCAGAATTTGAAGGTCGATCCATGAAGACCCAGAAATTGAACATGATTCCCGTAGAATGCATCGTTCGTGGCTATATCACCGGTTCTGGCTGGGAAGGCTATCAGAAAGATGGCAAAGTGTGCGGCATCCAGCTGCCAGAAGGATTGAAAGAATGCCAGAAATTGCCTCATCCGATTTTCACTCCATCCACCAAAGCACCGGCTGGGGAACACGACCAGAATATTTCCATGGAAGAAGGGGTAGAATGGGTGAACCAGTTCTTCCCAGGCAAAGGCAAAGAATATATGGAAAAATTGTCCGAATTGACCCTGGCTCTCTACAACAAATGCGCTGACTACGCTTTAGAAAGAGGCATTATCATTGCAGATACCAAATTTGAATTTGGTCTGGATGAAAAAGGAAATATTGTTCTCGGCGACGAAATGCTGACCCCAGATAACTCCCGCTTCTGGCCAGCAAAAGGCTATGAAGCCGGTCATGGACAGCCGTCCTATGATAAACAGTTCGTCAGAGATTACCTGAAAGCTCACCCGGGCGACACCGTACCACAGGAAATCATCGACAAGACCATCGGCATCTACAAAGAAGCCTATGAACTCTTGACAGGTGAAAAGTTCTGATTCTAGGGATTAGGGATTAGTAGCTAGGGATAAGGAAATAGTAGGCGGTTGGCAGTATAAAAGATTATGTGAGAATATATCGTTTTCTGCTTTCTAATCCCTAATCCCCAATCCCTAGCTACTAGATATAAACAGGAGATAAGCATGTACAAAAGTACAGAAATTTATGACGACAAGCCCCATGAAGAATGTGGCGTCTTCGGCATTTTTGATCGAGACCTGTCGGCGGTTCATGAAGTGTACTATGGCATTTTTGCTCTGCAGCACCGTGGACAGGAAAGTGCGGGCATCACCGTAACAGACGGAAAGGAAATGGAAACGTTCCGTGGCATGGGATTGGTGACGGAAGTATTCCGTAACTTGCCAGAAAAAGAAGGCCATATCGGTATTGGTCATGTGCGGTACTCGACCACTGGCTCTTCCATTCCGGCTAATGTGCAGCCTCTGCAAGCAGATAGTTTGACTGGCCCTATGGCATTGGCCCACAATGGGAACTTGGTGAATACCCTGAACCTTCGCCGTCGGTTGCTACTAGAAGGTTCCACGTTCTCGACCTCTATGGATACGGAAGTCATTATCAAACTTTTGGCTCGGAGCCGCCGAGAAACGGAAGAAGAAAAATTCAAAGAACTGATGGATGAAATTCATGGGGCCTATGCCATTGTGGCATGCACCAATGATGCTCTTTATGGTTGCCGCGATCCCTATGGTTACCGCCCTCTCGTATTGGGGAAGACGGAAACCGGTTGGGTATTGGCTTCCGAAACGCCAGCCCTCGATGCCATTGATGCCACCTTTGTGAGAGATATTCTCCCAGGAGAAATTGTTTCCATTGATGACAACGGTGTCCGTTCTACCATGTACTGCCCGGTGGATTCCCATAAACACGGGATTTGTTCCTTTGAATACATTTATTTCGCGCGCCCCGATTCCATCATGAATGGACAGGATATTTACCAAGCTCGTCTGAACATGGGGAAGAAACTTTGGGAAGAAGCCCAGTTTGATGGGGATGTGGTCATGAGCGTACCGGATTCTGGCAATGTGGCCGCTCTCGGCTATGCCCAGGCGTCCGGCATTCCTTTCGTTGAAGGACTTCTTAAAAATAAATACATGGGTCGTACCTTCATTCAGCCAGGGCAGAAGAAACGTGAACGGGCTGTCCGCATGAAATTGAACCCCATTCGTATGAATGTAGAAGGCAAGCGGATCGTCTTGGTGGATGATTCCATCGTCCGCGGTACCACTAGCGGTATCATTATCAACCTCCTTAGAAATGCGGGGGCCAAGGAAATCAAACTTTGCATCAGTTCGCCGCCTGTCAAATATCCCTGCTTCTTTGGCATTGATACAGCCGAAAGAAAACAGCTCATCGCAGCGAAATATTCCACCGAAGAAATCTGTCAGATGATTGGTGCCGATGCACTTCACTATTTGTCTCAGGAAGGCTTAGCCGAATCTATTTCTTGCATCAAGAAAGAAGACATGTGCTTCGCTTGCTTCGACGGTGTTTATCCGGAACATGTACCCCATAATGGATTGGGCACTATGGAGGATGAAGAATAATAATAGTGACTAGTGACTGGTGACTGGTTAAGGAGATTAGGGATTAGTAGCTAGGGATTAGGTAAGGTTATGCGGTTTTATCGCCCCCATTGGGGGAGATGCCGTAGGCAGAGGGGGCTGCACCAGCGGCATGAATACAAATGTTATTCAAGCTATACTGGCACAACTCCCACTCCTCACTCCTAATTCCTAACTCCTCACTATTGTGTACACGTAAGCATAAATCTGTAAGATATATGTTATTCATACGGAGGAAAAAGTATGGCAGAAAAGAAAAAAGGTCTGACTTATGCGGAAGCTGGCGTGGACATCGACGCTGGTGAAAGAGAAGTCGAACTGATTAAGAAATCCGTGCAGGCCACCTATACCCGAGGCGTCATGGGCGACTTGGGCGGCTTCGGCGGATTGTTCCGCTTGAAAGATGAACTCTCTGACGATCCTATTCTGGTTTCTGGTACTGATGGGGTAGGAACAAAATTGCGTCTCGCTATCGAAATGGGCATCCATGATACCATTGGTCAGGACTGCGTCGCTATGAGCGTCAACGATGTACTGGTCCAGGGCGCGCGTCCGCTGTTTTTCTTGGACTACATTGCCACTGGCAAATTGGAACCTGAACTGATGGCGGAAATCGTGAAGGGTGTTGCCAATGCGTGCATTGAATCTGGTTGTGCTCTTCTTGGCGGAGAAACCGCTGAAATGGCTGGTTTCTATGCGAAAGGCGATTACGACGTGGCTGGTTTTGCGGTAGGTATTGTTGACCGCAAAGACATCATCACCGGCGAAGATATTTCCGAAGGCGATGTGATTCTGGGATTGCCATCCACTGGGGTTCATTCCAATGGTTACTCCCTGGTTCGTCGTATCATCCAGGATAACAACTTGTCTCTGAAAGAAACCTACGAAGGCTTCGATAAACCACTGGGCGAAGTGCTCTTGACACCGACTCGTCTGTACCCGAAGCCGGTTTTGCCTGTGCTCAAAGGCACTAAGGTAAATGGCATGGTTCACATCACCGGCGGCGGTTTCTATGACAATATTCCTCGTGTCCTGCCAGAAGGCACTAGAGCTGTCCTTGATGCAGATAAATGGCCTATGCTCCCGATTTTCCCATTCCTTATGAAACAGGGTGGCGTGGAAGCCCATGAAATGTATCGTACCTATAACTGCGGTCTGGGCATGCTGCTCATCATGAAACGGGACGAAGCAGAAAAGGCAAAAGAAATTTTGAAATCCATTGGCGAACCGGTTTACGAAGTGGGCGAAATCACCAAAGGTGACCGGGATGTCATTGTGACAGGTGGTCTTTTCCATGAAGAATAAAAAAAGAATCCTGATTTTTGCTTCCGGTCGCGGGTCCAATGCAGAAGCCATTCATGAAGCCACTGTCAATGGTACCGTAAATGGGGACGTAGTGGGTGTTATTTGTGACCATGCGGATGCTCAGGTCTTGGAACGGGCGAAACGCTGGAACGTACCGACTACCGTATTGGAACGAAAAGCATTTGACACAAAAGACGATTTCAATGCAGCCATTTTGGAAGCAGCGAAATCTTATACACCCGATCTCATTTGCTTGGCTGGTTATATGAGAATCTGTGGCGAAGATTTGGTACATGCCTTCCCGAATCAGATTATCAATATCCATCCCGCTCTGCTCCCCAGCTTCCGCGGCCTTCATGCCCAGCGGCAAGCCATCGAAGCAGGCGTGAAAGTGGCGGGCTGCACGGTGCATTTCGTAGGTACTGGTTTGGATGATGGTCCTATCATTACCCAAGTGGCAGTTCCCGTCTATGACGATGACACAGAAGACACCCTAGCAGACCGCATTCTCCAGCAAGAACACCCAGCCTACGTCAGAGTGGTCAAAGCCTATTGCAATGATGAACTGAGGATTACAGGACATCACGTGGCGGGTATACACTTAAAAAAGTAGTTATAAAAGGGATTAGGGATTAGTAGCTAGGGATTAGGGAGAATAGTAGGCAGTTAGCAGTAGGCAGTATCTCCAATCGTCATTTCGACCGATGGGATTTGTGCTTAGTGAATCTATCGCTTTTCTGCGACTATGTTGGACAGAAGTGGAGAAATCTTGTGACTGGTGTCTATTGCCCAATTTTGGAAACCTGAGTAACCTTAGAACCCTTAGAAACTTGAGCAACCTGTAATTTCTAGCGAACTTGTACCTACTAATGCCAATCCTTAACTGCATTGAGATAAGAAGGAGGAAAATATGACAATCAAAAGAGCACTGATCAGTGTTACTGATAAAACAGGTGTGATTGAATTTGCCAAAGGCCTTCATGACCTGGGTGTAGAAATTATTTCTACCGGCGGCACCATGAAAGCTATTGCGGATGCTGGCATTCCAGTGAAATCCGTTTCCGAAGTGACTGGTTTTCCAGAAATGATGGATGGTCGTGTGAAGACATTGCATCCGAAGATTCATGGTGGTATCCTGGCGATTCGCGATAACCCAGACCATGTGAAAGCCATGAAAGAACACGGTATCACTGGCATTGACTTGGTAGCCGTGAATCTCTATCCGTTCCGTGAAACCATTGCAACACCAAACGTGACTCGCGAAGAAGCCATCGAAAATATTGATATTGGCGGTCCATCCATGGTTCGTGCGGCAGCCAAAAACTATAAATACGTGACCATCGTAGTGGATCCGTCCCAGTATGCCGACATTTTGGAAAGAATCAAAAATGACACGCTGACCGAAGATTTCCGTCTGGCTCTCTCCAGAAAAGCATTTCTTCATACTGGCCTCTATGACTGTGCCATCGCAGATTACCTGACCAAAGAAGTCAATGGCGATCATGATGTATTGCCTGATGTGTATAGCCACGCTTACGTGAAAGTCCAGGACCTGCGCTACGGCGAAAATCCACATCAGAAAGCCGCTTTCTATAAAGACCCCGAAGTGAAGGGCGGCATTGCAGACGCCAAACAACTTCATGGCAAAGAATTATCCTACAACAACATTGTGGATATGGAAGCTGCTTGGGACTTGGCAAGCGAATGGAAAGACCAGCCCGCTTGCGCCATCATCAAACACACCAATCCATGTGGTTGTGCTTTGGGAAATAGTGCGCTGGATGCGTTCCAGAAAGCCTTTGCTGCCGATAGCAAATCCGCTTTCGGCGGTATCGTAGCCATGAACCGGGAATGTGACAAGGAAACAGCAGAAGCATTGAAACCGATTTTCTTTGAAGTTGTCATGGCACCGAAATTCTCCCAGGAAGCACTGGATATTTTGGAAACCAAGAAAAATATTCGCCTCATCGAAGTGCCTGCACTGACCCATGAAGAACTGCAAGTGCACAAAGTGTCCGGCGGACTTCTCGTTCAGACTCCAGACAACAGCACCGAAACCAGAGCGGATTGCAAAGTGGTCACCAACCGTGCGCCCACCGAAGAAGAATGGAAAGCTTTGGAATTTGCTTGGGTCATTGTGAAACACGTGAAATCCAATGCCATCGTCCTGACCAACAAGGACACCACTTTAGGCGTAGGGGCAGGTCAGATGAATCGCGTCGGCTCTGCCGACATCGCCATTGCGGAAGCCGGTGAAAAAGCCAAAGGCTCCGTCATGAGCTCCGATGCTTTCTTCCCCTTCGGTGATACCATCGAAGCCGCAGGTAAAGCCGGTGTTACCGCCGTCATTCAGCCTGGCGGATCCATCCGTGACCAAGAATCCATCGACATGGCAAACAAATATGGCATCGCCATGGTATTCACAGGACATAGACATTTCCGTCATAGTTAGTAGGCAGTTAGCAGTAGGCAGTAAGCGGTAAACAGTAGAATGAATACTGCATACTGCCGACTGCAAACGGCTGACTCAATTTTAGACATAGTTCATACATAGTGGACAGTGCCTCACTAGGGATACTTATGGTATAGCGTATAGTAGCTAGGGATTGGGGATTAGGGATTAGGATATTTATTTCTAATCCCTAGTCCCTAATCCCTAAAGATAAATGATAAAAGCAGATTGTTGATTATCAACAGTCTACGAAGAAGGAGTACATATGAAAGTATTAGTCATTGGTAGCGGCGGACGGGAACACGCCCTCTGCTGGAGATTGGCTCATAGCCCATCTGTCACTGAAGTATATGCCATTCCAGGCAGCGACGGCATGAGCGACGTAGCTACACCGATTCCGGTACAAGGAACGGAAGATATATTGGACTTTGCCCGCTTGATGCAAGTGGACCTCACCGTAGCTGGCCCAGAAACCGTATTGACCGAAGGCTTAGCTGATCGGTTTGCAGAAAAAGGATTGGCCTTCTTCGGCCCATCCAAAGCCGCCGCTCGCATTGAAGGCTCCAAAGGATTTGCTAAAAATCTGATGAAGAAATACGGCATCCCGACTGCAGCTTACGAAGTCTTTGATGACGAAGACAAAGCGGTCGCTTACCTACAGGCCAACCAGAAATATCCGATTGTCATCAAAGCCGATGGTCTGGCCGCTGGCAAAGGCGTCATCATTGCGCAGAATGAAGAAGAAGCCATTGCCACCGTAAAAGATATGCTAGAAGGAAATACCTTCAGCGGTGCGGGTCGTTCCGTAGTCATTGAAGAATTCATGGAAGGCGAAGAAGCCAGCGTCCTTTGCTTCTGCGATGGGACCAACGTGGTTCCTATGATTTCCTCTCAAGACCATAAACGCATTTTTGACTTTGACAAAGGACCCAATACAGGCGGCATGGGTGCCTATGCACCGGCCCCAGTCATGACCAAAGAAATGACAGAAGAAGTGAACGTTCGCATCCTCCGTCCCATTGTCAATGCCATGCGCAAAGAAGGATACCCCTTCAAAGGTTGTCTCTATGCAGGCCTCATGATTACAGACGGCGGTCCGAAAGTGGTAGAATTCAACTGCCGCTTCGGTGATCCAGAAACCGAAGCCGTGTTGCCCCTTTTCGTAGGTGACTTGGCCCAGGTTATGCTGGACTGCACCCGCGGTCAACTTCATAAAGAAGATGTGAAATGGCAAGACGCTTACACCGTAGATGTAGTGCTGGCCTCTGATGGCTATCCAGCGACGCACTCTTCTGGTGAAGTCATCACCGGCATTGAAGAGGCAGAAGAAGCTGGTTGCTTGGTATTCCATGCAGGCACTAAAAAGAAAGATGGGAAATACGTAGTCAATGGCGGCCGCGTGCTCAATGTAGTAGGCATTGCTTCCACACTGGCAGAAGCCAAAGCGAAAGCTTATGAAGGTGTCAAAAAAATTTCTTGGAAAGGCATGCAGTATCGGAAGGATATTGCAGATAAGGGATTGAAACACCTGGAAGAAAAATAGTAGCAATAGCTGGTGACTAGGTTATTGCTAAGTTAGTGGCTGCTCGTTAATTCATTTTTCAATAGCAAGAAACCAGATTAGCGATTG
>CAVBRV010000062.1:0-13469 GCA_963597965.1 Paludibacteraceae bacterium
CACTCACTGTTGTTAGTTGTTTGTTGTCGGTTGTTTGGCCCCAACAACAAACAACTAACAACCAGCAACAATCACCAATCCGAGTTCTTTCTATTGAAAAACGAATTAACGAGCACTCACTAAGTTAAGCGAAAGACTGCATCGTTAGGGAAACACTGATTTAATCATTTCAAGCTCTTTGATTAAATCAGCGTTTTCCTAGCGTCATTTCGACCGATGGGATTTGTGCTTGATGCTTCTATCGCTTTTCTGCGACTATGTTAGACAGAAGTGGAGAAATCTTGTGGGAATAACGTTGTTTTGTGGGATAGTGTCTCAAGATTTCTCCACTTTTGTCCAACATAGTCGCTTGGTTCAGTAAAGTCTTTTCGCAATAATCCCATCGGTCGAAATGACGTTAGATATAATACCGCTAACGCCCGATAATTACTGGATATAGATAAAGTTTTAGGGTTCAAATGCATATGAATGCAAGCTATTCTGTAAATACCTGTGCATTCATCGTTGTCTGAATCCAAACAACCAACAACTAACAACAATTGCTAATCCAGTTTCATGCCAGTTGAAAAGTGAATGACCACTCACTATATCAACAAGAAATAAGAGGTGATGACTCATGAGAACCAGTGCTTGGCAACAGTTGGAAGCCTTTGCTTCCTGGCACAAGCGATCACTGTCTACTCCACAAGGACAAAATTTGTGGGGCGTGGATGGTGCTACGGAAGAGCGGCTCATGAATCAGGCACCTCTTTATGTTTTAAATGGAGAGCCTGTTGATTTCTATGCAGAAGCCGTGCTTTCTGGCACGCCGCGAGTGGATTTATCCGCCCAGTATAGTGCAGCGTCTTTTGTTCCAGCCAATCTGCTGCAGGGACGAAGCGTAGAAAGGGAAGGAGATTTCTTTCATTACTATGCCAAGACATTGGATAAGCGAAAACCCGCTCTTCTACCAGATTGTACGCTGTACTTGGAAGCGGACATTGGAGAAGGAACGTCTCCAGAAGTATCTTCTTTTGTGAATTTATCCGGGGACTTTGTAGAAGAGATCCTTCCGTTGTTATTGAAATACCGAGGGCGAGAAATAGAGGAAACTATTTTATTTGCCAAACTTCGCCAAGTGAAATTCTATGGCGAGCCTTGGCATATCGGATTTATGGAGGCACGAGAAGAAAAGCCATTGCGGTTGGTTCTCTACTTGCATCATGGATTGTCCGATATTCCACTAATTTTAGAAAAATGGAATGCGCCCTGTTTAGATATGGAAGCCATGCAGCTGTTAGAAGAAATAGACAAAACCCATTTATTTTCCTACATGTTGGATTTGGATATATTGCCAGATGGTTCCTTAGGTCCGACGGTGGGTGTGGAACTTCTGGTGAACAAAGCGACGTGGCCGGAAGAACAGCAACGGTTGATGCAAACAGACCATTTCCAATCATTTATACAACTTTTGCTGCGAGAAGGCCTTTCGGACCAAAGAATCCAAGGTATAACTCCAGCGATTTCAGAAACTATTTTTCGAGAGAATAGTACCGTCTATTCTCGTATCTCCCATTTTAAACTTCGTTGGCAGGCGGGACTTGCCATGCCGGCGAAAGTCTATGTGCAAATACGAAATGATGTGACTCCTTTTTAAAGGGCAATCAATCATTTCATTTTCAACGGTTTCGTGAATGTTGTTAGTTGATGGTTGAGGGTTGTTTGAATCCTAACAATTAACAACCCTCAACCAGTAAAAGAATAGGGTGAAGCAAATGAAATATAGAATGCAAAAAGCAAGATATTCACATACTCCGGTCGAACAGAAAAAAGTGTTGCGCCGTCAGGTCCTTCGGTCTGTGATGGCCTTGGGAATGGCTGTGGCATCTTGGATGGGAATGAGCGATGTACAGGCAGAAGGCATCACCCGTGTGGATCAGCCCAAGGACAATCTGATGCAGAATGGGCGGGCCGATATTTACGCCGAAGCGGCTTCTGGGAGTGTAGGTCTCAATCGGTTCCAAGATTTCCAGGTGAAACAAAATGAACTGGCCAATCTATATTTCAAGCAGAAGGATAGCAGCCAGACTTTGGACACTTTGGTGAATACAGTGGAAAATCGCATCGATATCCAGGGGACTGTCAACGCCATTCGGGAGAATAAAATTGGAGGAAATTTATATTTCCTAAGTCCTAAAGGGATGGTGGTCGGAGCAGGTGGTGTCATCAACGCCGGTTCATTGACGGCCATGACAACCAATGAATTACCCCAAAATATGAATGAAGCCGTATCGGCAGTAGACAGCATCAAAAAAGGAACCTACGCCGTGTCTCCTTCCTTGGAAGATTCCATCATCGTGAATGGCACCATCAATACCATGACCGGTATTGATTTGCAAGCGGCTGCTATTTATATTGGAAAAAATCCAACCAATGCCAGTGAAAAAGAAAAAGCCCTCTTGCAGACTGGTGTTATTTTTGAAAATATTGTCAACACCAGTGGTCAATTTGAAAAAGCCCTAGTATCGAGCAATCGGAAGCTGACCGCTTCTTTATCAAAAGAAGGAAAGGTGGTCCTGGCAGATCCGAATGCACCAGACAATGCCCATTTACAGGGGGACGGCAGCATTCAAATCAAAGCCAGTGCAACCGAGAAGAATAGCAATACCAAATTTTGGGGTGTAGAAAGCATCAATAACACAGCAGCGGCCAAAGTGGACATAGGAGAAGGGGCCACATTGAATGCATTAGGCCATGTGGTCATCACCGCCGATGCGACCGCGAAATTATCCCCCAAGCAAACATTTCACCATTGGTGGGATTTCATGGGTTTTGCTAAAGCAGACGTTACGGTAGATGGAAAAATAGAAGGGGCAGATATTCAGGTTAAATCAAATGCCATTTCTGACTATAATTTTAGAAATTACAGTGGCTTAGGGGATGCCATCAATCGAGAAGTTTTGGGAAGTCTCTTCAATTCCGATTTTTCTACGTTGATGGTCAATCGACTGAACGATGAATATGGACATGGCTCTATCCAGACTATTAGCAATCTGATGCAGCAGCTCTACATGCCGCTTAATTTCACCGATGCCAAAGCCAATACCACCATAGGAAGTACAGCCCAGTTGACGGCTAAGGTGGTGAAAGATGCCCAGGGTAATCCGCTGACCTATACGGCCAAAGTGGATGGCAAAGAGATAGCAAAGACGGTGGGTGGCAATCTGGATATCCAGGCCCATAGCGAGGCCATCAATCAAATGGCAATTAATTTAAAACCGCGTGTGCAGGAAGATCAAGAGAAAAGTGATTTGTCCCATTATTTCACTGGCGGTTTTATTTATGAAGATAGCCAAAGTCATGCCACTGTCAATGTAGATGGCATGCTCCAGGCAGAAAAGAATGTGGACATTCAGGCGGAAGCAGAAAACACCAATGAAGCAGGTTTATCCGTATCCGCTCCGAAAGTGGTGTCCAAAGACCAAATCGATGCATCTCCTATGGTGGCTGCTGCCGTAACTTTGGTGTATCAGGATACGTCGGCTACCGTCAATGTGGGAGTGAACAATAAGAAAGCTAAAATAGAAGGAGGAGACACCGTATCGATTACGGCTCATAGCAACAACAATCTCTCCAATGAAGCGGGGATCGATACGAAAGACCCCACCGCAATTGGTGCTACGGTCAATATTTCCAATACCAAAGGAAATGCCACAGTGACGCAAGCCGCCGAAGTGGTAGGCGGTGATGTGAATATCCAAGCGGAACACACACTGAGTGATTTCACGACGTCTGCTGAAGATAATCCGTGGGGTGAATTTTCTGGTATTGAATGGTTTATCAATCGAGAATTTTTCAAAGAAAAAGTAGATACCCTCAATAATTTCATGGGCATTTTTGGAGATTATAGTAAAAATGCCGCCGGAGATCAGGTGCAAGAAGCGGAAGGGGAAGCCCATTGGAATGATTATTTCAATGTAGGTGCTTCTATTGCATTAGCAAAGGCGGAAAATGCGGCCCAAATCCATTTGAAACCAACCGGAAGTATCATTTCTCAAGGGGACGTTTCCATAGCAGCCCAGACGATAATCGAGGACCATCATGTCACCAGCAGCAATGCACTGGTCAATGGCAGTGATACCATGAATTTTGGCGTTTCTGCTGCCGTAGCTGTAGAAAATATGACCAATACAGCGACGGTGGATGGAGAAACAGGATATACGGTGGACGCGGAAGGAAATGTTTCCATCCAGGCCCAGGTGGAACAAAAATACAATCGATATGACAAGCTAGTCGAAGACCTGAAAGATGCCTTAGATGATGCCAAAGAGCAGTGGAAAACATCTTCTTGGTGGGATCGATTGCAAAAAATTGCGGTGGATTTGTCAGAAATGAGAGGATCGGATTCCGCAGACAGTTTGAAAAATAGCTCTAAATATGCGGAAAAAGCCGCTGCCGGTTTGCAGCTGGTAAAAGATGTGACTGGTCTAGGAAGCGTTATCGAAGCGCTGGAAGCCTTCACCCAAGGGTCTAGCTATGCCCATATGGCCGTATCGGCAGTGGCGAAGAATGACCCAGATGAATCGGTAGCAGATACGACAGCAATGGTCGCAGGTACCATTGGGATTCAGAATTTACATAACAATGGATTTGTCAATTTAGATACCAATACCCGCATCAAAGCAGGTGGAAAAGTCGACCTGGGTGCTGGCGTCACAGAAAGCAATGTACAGCTCATTGGTCGTTCTTCGTTGGTTCCTTGGGAATGGTCCTCTATAGAAGGCACAAAAAATGGCATTGGTGGCAGCGTAGGTGTACAAAATAGTTATAACAATAGTGGCGTGACCGTTAAAAATGGTGTATCCATCGATGCCGGTTCTATTGCTATTTCCAGTATGAATGATGTTTTGAATTTGGGCATAGTAGCTAGCGGCACTGTCACCAGTGGCCTTGGAATCACAGGCATGGTGTCTTATATCGGCGGCACATCTCATGCAGATACTCTCATCGATGATGATGTGGATTTCCAAGCACACAAAAAAGTGGAGCATGTAAAGAAGGAAGATGGCAGTGAAGAGGATGAAGTAACCTCTTCCGGCGCCATCGCTATCACTGCCCGAAACAATACCAATGGAATCAATGCGGTAGGCAATTTGACCAGTGCTGGCAGTTCAGCGATTGGTGTCAGCACTGGGGTGATTTCCTATGATATCAGAACCAAGGCACAAGTAGGAAATCTGGAAAAGAAGGCAGATGGAACTTCCGCAGAAACAGAGAAGACCAAAGGAAAGAAAGGGTCCTTTTCCGCCAATAGCGTGACCGTCCAGGCTGTGACAGATGGGATGATCAATAACATCACCGCTGCCGGTGTCAAAACAGGTAAAACGGAAAATAAAAACGGAGAGGCTGGTGGCGTCCAAGTCGCAGCGGACGGCGGACGAGCTAGCCAGGCTTCCGGCGGGTTGGAAAATGTTGAGCTAAATGCAGGAAATGAAGGAGATACGGATCCTATTCTGAAGGTAAATGCCGCAGGTAGTGTATCTTGGAACTATGTGGTAGATGATACAGAAGCTTCCTTGGATAATGTAACCATCCAGTTGACAGCACCAGAAATCGGAGAAGGTGTAACCGATGAAACGCTGAAAAACGATTCCTCCGCTTCGGTACAAGTTACCGCAGAAGACAAGTCCTACATTGGCGCTTATAGTGGTGCTATGGCACTGACGAAAGTTGGGGAAACAAATACCTCTGGTTTCCAAGGAACTTTATCGGGTGCTATTGCCGTCAATGATTTGAAAAAAGTGACGCAGTCCACCTTATCCAATACAGTTATTTCCAAAGAAAAGAATGGTACCGCTACGATTTTAAACCAAGCTCAGAATAGCGGGGCCCAAGTGGCTTCTGGTTTATCATTGGGCGTGGAAACAGGAAAAAGAAGTGGCGGAGCTTCTGTGAATTTAGGCGCATCGGGCTCTTTCAATGGAGTGGATAGCACGGTACGTGCTGCTATGAGTGACAATCAAATCACTGGCGAACAGTCTACGATAGGAAATATAGCGTATGATAAGGATATGCAAGTCGCAGGTGGTGTGACAACCCAATGGGCCAATGCAACAGCCAGCATAGGGGCAGCAGTTTCTATCAATCAGGTAAAAAATACGATTCAGGCAGCGATGAAAAATAACAACATCGGTACCTCTTCTTCCTATGCCCAAAATGTGCAAAACATCGCAGCTAGTCATTTGATTCAGGTAGGCAGTGCTATTTCTGTGGGTATTTCCAAAGGAAACACCTCCTATGCCGTGGGAAATGTGGCGGTCAATACCAATGCGGTGACCAATCAAGTAGAAGCCTCTGTAGAAGGAGGAAATATTTTTGCTAGTAGCGTCGCAGTGGAAGCCAAAGATGGCAAACTTTCCAGTGAGGAAGCGGACAATAGTTATAAAAAAGTCATCAACTCAGTGAATGGAAAAGAAACGTCCCTCTTTGATTTGGATGGCAGCGACGCATTGTCAGAAGCCAATGGAAAACAAGGCAATGATTTCACTGCCAGTGTGACTGACGGGCAGGAAAACGCCAACTATACCAGTACTCGTTTGGATGTAACGAACCAAGGAAATACCATTGTCGGGACCGCCTTGGGATTGGGCGTAAAAGCAGGCGACAATCACCAGGGAAGTGGCACAGGTGCTGTAGGGGTTTCTATTTCTCGTGTCAAAAATCAGTTTACCGCCCAGGTGAAACAGACATCGATCACTACGAAGGCCAGTGATGCCAAGGATGCAGGTGTCAAAGTGATTGCCTCCAGTGATACACGAATGATAGGCGTAGCTGCCGGTGTAGCCGCTGAAATCAGCGGAAGTGAAAATATAGGACTCGGTGCCGCTGGTTCTGGTGTGAAACAAACCATAGAAAATCAGACTACCGCTACCATAGAAGATGGAACCATTGTAGCTGATGCATTGCATCTATCGGCCACAACAAAATCCAGTCTCGTCAGCGTAGCGGGGCAGGTCAGTGTGAGTACCAGTCAGAAGGGCGTGGCTGGTGGATTGACGTGGGCAGAAAATCAACTTCATAACACCACAGGAGCTTATGCACGTGGTTTGACTCTTTCGGGCGTTGGAAATAGTATGACACAGCTCGATGTATGGGCCGATAATCAAGCCAAGACGTGGGCCATTGCGGCAGGAAGCAGTGTATCTCTCGGCTATGGAGCGGCAGAAGGTGCCTATGCATCCAATCAGGGAACGCAAGACACAGAAGCAATTGTGGAAAAATCATCCACCAAAAGCAATCGTATATCCCGTGCCCAGTCAGTTTCTATCAAAGCCAATGATACTTCTAGCGAAAAAGCAGTGGCAGGTTCTGTGGCAGTCGGCGCTGGTGATAATGCCATGGCAACCATTGGCGGCGCTGTAAGCTACAATACAATCGGACATAGTGCGAAAGATAAACAGCATGTGAGAGCGAAATTGAGTGATGCCGTCATCACGACTGCAGACAATGGTAACGTAGATGTATTAGCCACAAATGAAGCCAACTTGCTGAATTTAGCTTTAGGCGGCGCAGTTCGCGCTGGTAGTGGTGCTATTGGCGTATCAGGACAAGGCAGTGTGGCAGTGACTACGCTATATAGTGATACCTATGCAGGATTGCAAAATACCACCATTTCTAAAGAAGACCAGGCCAAGCAAAAAGCGAAAGTGACCGTACAAGCCAAGAATGAACAGCACATCACCAATAGTGCCGATGCCCTTTCTGTCAGTGCGGGAACAGGCAGTGGAATTGCTTTTGGCGGTGCCGTTTCTACCATTCATAGCAATGCTAATACACAAACGGAACTCCAGAATAATCAACTCTTCCTGCGAGATTTACTAGCCCAGGCTATTTCTAACAATGACATGTTGCAAATTGGGATCGGTCTTTCTGTGGGAGCTAGTGCTGGTGCTACCGGTGTTTCTTTGGCAGGAAACGTAGTATCCAATCAAATCGAAAATGATACCACTGTGACACTGACAGATTCCAACGTAGAAGCAGAAGCCACGGTTGCCATCTTAGCCAATAGTGAAGAAAAGCTTCAGAATTATGGAGGCACTATCAGTGTGGGTGCTAGTGCCGGTGTTGGCGTAGCAGCAGGAACTACCATAGTCAGCAATCGTATTTCTGGAAATACCAAAGCCTTTGTCAGTGACAGTCATATCACCGCCCTAGGGCAAGGAGACGGCGTGACCATAAAAGATCGGAATGTCACCAAAGCGGATAACTCCGATGCCAAGCATCAAGTCAAAGAAAAAACCATCACTCGAAAAGGATTGTTGGTAGCAGCAGATGCGACCCATACTTTGCGGGATCTTTCTGTCACGGCCGGAGTAGGCGCATCGGGGACGACAGGCGTTTCTGCCGATGGGACGGTTGTCATCAATACCATTGGTGGAGAAACCAGTGCGAAAGTGAATGATACGGATATCAATGCAGCGATTTCTCATCCATCCCAAGCGGATGTAACCGTGCAAGCCTATGACAAAACAGATATTTCTTCTCACCTGGGAACGCTCAGTGTAGGTGCAGCTGGTACCGCTGGTATTGGTGCCGCTGGTGCAGGCGATCGGAATCAAGTGAGCCGGGACACCATAGCACAGATAAAAGGCAATCAAAACAGGCTAAATGCGCATGACTTGGTCATCAAAGCGCTAGGAAATATGAAATTGTACATCACAGAAAGTGGTGTAGCCGCTGGTGCTAGTGGAGCGGGTGCAGCAGCTGCTATTGGTTCTGTATCGGACGATCGGTTCACCGGTCATACCCAGGCCCTCCTTTCGGGGATGAAAGGAACCATCCATTCGTTAGAGGTCACTTCCCATCGCATGACCAAAGTCAATACCTACAATAATGGCATTACCCTTTCCGGCGGTATAGGCAGTGGGTCTGCCAGTGTGGGCGTGACAAATATTCAAGATACCAGTGAAACCCAGGCAGAAGTTAGCAAGAGTACTTTGTCTTCCGATGGCACAGCGGGAGATGTACAAGTGAATGCCCAGAACTACACAGACCTAGCAACGGAACTTTCGGGGGATGCATTAGCTATTTCTCTAGGCGGCGCTGCTGGTATTTCTGTGGCAAATGTGAATTTGGAAAGCCAAGTGCGGGCAAACATAGACCAGACTGTTTTAGGAACTGCCCATCAAAAATTTGGCAACATGCAAGTGACCGCTGAGAATACGATTTCTACTTCTTATAAAAATGTAGCCACCGGATTGAGTTCTTTGCTGGGCGTGGCAGTAGGTAAAGGAGCTGTTTCGATTCAGACCGCGACCCAAGCCAATGTATCAGATGCTACTCTTTATGCAGGAACCATTACGGTAGGGACCGATGAAAAACGAGATGTACAGAATACCATGGTAGGTGTAGGTACCGGAGCCGCCAATGTAGGTGTCAATGTGATGTATACCAATATTGGGACCTCGTTGAAAGATACCTATGAGTTTGATCGAAGTGGGGATGGAGAAACCGCATCCTATACGACCAAAGAATTACAAGGATATATCCAAGATGCCCTAACTCGCATGAATCAGCAGGCAGATTTGGCGAAAGAAAAAATAGGCGATACCCATATTGAAAAGGAATCCACCGATACGTCTGCCGCTCGCGATAAGATCGGTGGACTGCAAACAATAATCAAAGGAAGCCAGCTGGTAGCAGATGGCAATATAGATATTCATGCCAAAGCCACCACGAATGTAGATAGTTCCATTCATCAGGCGGGCATCGGTATCGCCAATGTAGCAGTGGCAGCAAACCGCACAGAAGTAGAAGATGGATTGCATATTTCTATTTCTGATGCCATTTTACAGGGAAAACAGGTCCAAATTGAATCTAGCACGGACGGATTGCTCAAAAGCTATACCGGTCAAGGCGGTTTCAGCGGGGCAACCTATGCCGATACGACAGGTTATACGAAACATCATGGGAAAAATCAAATTTCCATAGATGATAGTGCCATCACATCGATTGATAACCCGCTATGGATTCATGGGCTTAACCAGGTCAAAATTGATAACTCCGGCATGGGTGTCAATGTAGGACTAGCCAGCGCAGGGCGTATGGTGCTAGATAGTGAAGACGGCAGTGAAGTGTCTATTGATTTAGGGGAAAATAGCCAGAAAGGCAATCAGCTCACCGCTTCTTCCATCCAGGTAGAAGCGAAAAATGCACCGGGCGTTAAAACGAAAAATGACACGGATATGTCGGTGTCATTAGTCAAAGCCAAGGGCACGATCATTGCAGCAAGAGCTACGGGCAAAGCCAATTTGTCAGTGAACGAAAAGAATCATTTTGATACAGGCAAAGAGGGCGGAACTGTTTCTTTATTGTCTTCGGTTGGCGGACAGGGTGACGACTATTTCACCACCGAAGCCATCAGTCAGACCATTGGCGTCAGCGGAGCAGATATTACGGTCAATAAAGTTCGCACCTATAATGGGATGCAAGCTTCAACTACTTTGGGCGGGGCTTCCTTTATTCATGAAGAAACCACCAATAAGGATGGAAAAGAAAGTAAAGAAGAATCCTATGCCAATGTCAGCGTAGGTGCCTCCCATGCCACCACATCTCATGGAGAAATCCGTTCCGTTGATTTGGGACTTTTGGCTGCTAGTGGCAGTAACTTCGCACAAAATTATTCCTATGGACAGGCCATCACCACCATTGATACAGGAAATACGGCACTTCATGTCAAGAGTTTGGATGCGTTTGCTTCTAGCAGTGACACCGTAGAAGCCAGGGCTAACGGGGCGACCATAGGTATTGCTGCGATTTCTCCATTTTTGGCAAAAGTAGAAAATACAGCAGATACCAAGACCACTGCTACAGTCAAAGGAAAGATTCTCTCTGAGGGGGATGTGCATGTATCCGCTCTTCGGAAAGAAGATTATAATTTACTGGCTGATGGATTTACGATGACCGGTGCCGGTGGTGGTGCTGCCGGAGCGGAAAGCCATATTACCCAAGATACTTCCGTTTCTGTAGACCAGGGACAAATTACAAGTGGTGGAGATGTACTTTTCGATGCCGAAAATGCGGTAACTATGAACCGTAAAAAAGGCTATGAAAAAATGGTTATGGGCACTGGCTGGAGTGTAACTGGTGTCGATACATCTCGCATCGACAATACCATTACCGCCAAAGGCGCTGTTCATTTCAATGATTCGCAGCTCTCTTCTTTGGGACAGACTCAAATCATCAGTCATAGTGAAGAGGACTTGCAAGTCAATGGCTATGTGTACAATGTGAGCGCGGTAGGCGGAGCAGAAATTCGAGTAAACAACAACATCACCAATGATGACCGCATCACACTGAAAGATAGCCAGCTGAAAACAAGAAAAGCCGGAAAAGATTTGACACTCTCTGCTTCGGACGATATAAAGCTCTACACCTATGGCAATGCAGAAACCGCCACAGGGATTGTGTCCGGCGCCAATGCGCTCTTAAAGAATCAGTTGACTAGAAACAATTGGATTGACATGAGCCAGGGGGCCAATAGTCTTTACAGCAGCCAGGATATTCATCTTTATGCAGGCAAACAAGCAGATGGCAGCGTTTCACTTTTGGATTTGGAAGCGATCGGGTCTGATTTTGTGGGCGGTGTCATTCCAGTACCTCTTCGTCCTTCTGTAGATAATGAGATTTCTCAAAACAATCAAATCACCATTGGCAAAGAGAGTGCCAGCCGTAGCGTTCGCCATACAGATTTCTACGCCAGCGCCGGACGAGAAATGGCAAATGTATCTGCCAATCGGTATGTGGGTATTTATGGAAATAGTGAAAAAGGCGCGTTCGTAACCACGGATAAAGGAGAAACCATCCAGGGGAAGAAATCCAATAATTTTGTTCAAGTCGATGGAAAAGTCATTGCAGGAGTGGCAAATCAAATTGATATTGTCATCGGCAAAGCAGGCGATGTGGTTGTTAGAAATAAAGAGCTTCGAGATACCGTAGTGGGCGGCGCCAAAGATAGTAGTGATATTTCTATTTCTGTCAAAGCTGATGAAAGTACAGGACTTACCAAAGATTCTCTTCTGTTTGGTAGCGAAGATTACACTAGCACTTTGTATGAACGGTACCAGGAAATCCATGACCTCATGTTGGAATATGCCAAGGATGGAACCGATTCGGCCGCATACCAAGGGTACAAGAGCGAAGCAGAACGAATTGAAAAAGAAATGCTCACCTTGGGATTGGCGGAGAAAGATAGTAATGGAACCATTGTCCCGAAGGCGTCTCTTTCTGTGGATTATGTTGAAATTCCAGAATTGGTTAGCTCCGGCGGAAATATTACGGTAGACACCGATGATTTGGTAGGAAGTGGCACACTGAACGCCCAGGGCACACCAGAAATTACCATCACCAATAACACCAATCTAATGACCAAAATTGATGGAATCACGGTGGATGATGCAGGCGGAAAGTTCCTCTTTAATGGCAATAGTCTTACCGGAAAAACGACAGCGGATTTCAATCAAGCCATTCAACGCATCAACAAAGGACAGACCTCTTCTTTTACCAATCTGGCAGCTGCCGATGGACAATCGGGTAAGATCACCATCATTGGCAATTACAATGGCAATCCCCTTCACTATCAAAGTGATGTCTTGGATGATAAGGGACAGAAAGTAGCAGAAATTTCTGGTACCATGAAACCTTTGGCAAATATTCTCATCCAAGGAAATATCTATGCCAAAGAAGGAGAAGTGACCATTCGGAGTGCCCATGATAGCATTGTCATCCAGGGGAAAGGCATACAAGATGCCGTAGCGATTAACGGAGCCCAAGTGGTACTGGAGGCA
The DNA here is from genome assembly GCA_963597965.1 of Paludibacteraceae bacterium. Lineage (GTDB taxonomy): Bacteria > Bacillota > Negativicutes > Veillonellales > Dialisteraceae > Dialister. Next base: position 12,825 of record CAVBRV010000062.1, read on the forward strand.
TCGCACGGAAATATTACCCAAGGATATACAGATGGGATTGTCAATATTGGAGCCGATGTAAGAAATCAGTATGATAAAGCCTATAAAGACGCCATTCGCAAAGGACCAGGAAAGTACCAGGTCAGCCAAATCAAAACGGATATTTCTGATGGTAGCCAGGCAAGCGGTAGCTATATTGCGGGAAACAGCGTGTACATCAATGCGTCCGACATCAATGTGAATGGTGTTATCCAAAGTGGGTATAGCGATTATTATGCAGATATTTCTGATGCTTCTACCAAAGATGCCATTGACAAGATTAATCAACGTTATGATGGTAAGCGAGAATTGTCGGATGCTGCGGTGACAACGTGGGACCAATATAAAATCATCCAAGGCGGTGCCATTTGGGATGCCAAAGCAGGATGCTATAAGTATCGGCTCAATGTGTACTATAATCCTTCTACCAAAAAGATTTTGGTGGAAAATGTGGATGCCAGCGGCGGACAAATTTATCTGACTGGCCGCATTTCTAGTACAGGCAATGGACAAATCATCTGCCTAGACGGTGTGAGCGACATTTCTGTGAAGAATCAAACCAATTATGATTTACAGTTGGGCCAACTAGTGACCCATGATGTGAACGGATTGGTTCGCATCCAAGAC
>CAVBRV010000063.1:0-13346 GCA_963597965.1 Paludibacteraceae bacterium
TCCCTAATCCCTAGCTACTAGTCACCAGTCACCAGTCACCAGTCCCTAGTCACCAGCCACTATTTCCCAAACTTCAGCGTCGGCGACCTTCCAAATGTCAAATTCTTCGGAAGAAACCGCTTACCGTTTCGGATTTCCAAAACCCGCAATTTTCGGAGCAAACTATGCAATTCATACCCATTTCGTATATCATACTCCGCCATCAGCTTCGGATGGGCCTGGAACAGGTCGGCCGCAGATACCTGCTGCGAGGTGTATTTCTTCAGCTTGAGAGCCTTCAACAAAGGACCGTAATCTTTAGAAGGAACATCATAGTAACGACAAATTTTTCCCAAAGAAGCCAACAAAAACAGGAAACGTGACCCATTGGCGATATAATTATCATCAATTTGCAGCAATTTTTGCATCTCTGGATCCATAGGTTTCAGCATCTCTGCATATCGTTTCAGAATGTCTGCATGGGGGATCCCCTCTTTCCCGTAGGTTTCCATCACCTGACGGAGCAGGCCAAGGCGGCGCTCGTTGGTCTCATCCTTGGGACTATGGGGCTGTTCTACGATGAACTGGATTCGCTGATTGATACGCTGCTGGATGTCTTCTGGCAAGGTGGTTTCTTTTTGCAACTCATGAAGGCCTGCCAGTCGTTTATTGCGGTTCAAATATTTTATAGGTTCATCCAAATAGAAGGCCATGAAATCCATGGTATCTTTGGACAAGTCAAACACATAGGCGAAATCTTCCGGTGTCATGCCCTCTGATAGGATTCGTTCCCCCAGGTATCGCATTTCTTCCACCAAAGGCAACCGCTTCATGAACCGCACCGGATAGCGATTGGCCGTTTCCAAGCAGACCCCCATTTCTTTGGAAACGTCAGTAGCCGCTCCTCCGTGGATGCGTTTCAGCAAAAGTTCCTGTCTCTTTGGATCGGGATCGTTACGAACCAAATCATAAGCGGACGGATAGATGCGATAGTAGCGCTGGTCCCGCTTTCCGACTTGGTGCTGCGTTTCCATATCCTGCAAGAAATGGGACAATGCGGCCCTGTCTCGCAGTTCTTCTGGAAATAATTCAAATAGCGTTTCCACCGGAAGAGAATCAAATTCTTCCTCTTCCAACCGATCCAGCATGGTCTGCCGGATATGCTGCTGGATTTCCTTGTCTTCATACAAGAAATGCTGGAGTGTTTTCCAGGTACGAGGATAACCCGCCTGTTTCAAAGCATCCAAAAGGTAGGTGTACATGGTATGGGTCAAATCGGAAAAATCGATGAGCCGCTCCATCCACGGGGTCGGTTTCTTTTCCCCATAGGCGCGGCAAAGGGCCCGCTCAATGGAGTAGCGCACCATGGTATCGTAGCTTCTCACGTCGTCCATATATTTCTTTTTATTCCACTGGTCAAGACCAGCGACACTTTCCCAATCTTGGGGGCGATAGTGCCGAATCTGGTCCACATTCAGAAGCCCCATGGCTTGAATGCGATAGTCCAGCCGGAAATCCACTCGTTTCACCAAGCTAAGAGGCGTAGCGAAACCAATCAGCCAATCACACAGCGGTGCATCCAGGGGAAGCGCATTGATGGGGGCGTCCTGGTATTTCTCCAGCTGTCCCAAAAGAAATTCCACCTGGGACAAGGCTTTGGGACCAAATCCTGGTTTGACGCGCCATTCTTTCATGGGCACAGAAATCACGTCGCCACAATTCTTCATCCCATAGCGACAAAAAAGATTGTACAGCTGATTGGACAGGGCCAAACAATCAACCGGTAATTCTCGTACCAAAGGCACCTTGGGTGGCACTTTGGGCCCCTTGGTTTTGGGCGCCTGTCCGATAAAAGGACCGTCCATATTTATCAGGTCATCCCAGGAAATCTTTCTGACCGGGACCAATTTGACTTTGACTGCATTGAGCTCTTCTTTTTTCACGATGGGTTCCTCTCTTGTCTTTGATGTAACTGCTTAGGGAAATTGGATTTTTGTGTTTTGTTGTTGGTTGTTGGTTGTTTGTTGTTGGTTGTTGGTTGTTTGGATTTACAGCAAACAGCTCATAGTATTTTCTATATTGTAGCATGAAATGGGGAAGAAGGGAAAAAACTTACCGCATTCCATGTAAAGGATTTACATGAGTAGGGATGATTTCGGTAGAGAGTACAGGTTTCTAAGGGTTCTAAAGGTTCTCAGGGTTCTAGAATGTACCGTTAGAAGCACTAGCGTCTCGTCTCCCCCTTTGGGGGAGAATAAAAGAGGGGGCTGCTGCTGCGGTATGAAATAGGATGTGAAAATATTCAATATCCGCTTTTTTCACCTCTATCCGTCATTTCGACCGATCCTATTTGTGCTTGATAAAGAAAGTGATATAAATACATTTGTGTCCCTGAGTGGAGAAATCCCATTAGCAGTAGCGGGAAAATCGTAATGACATAATCCGATAAACACAACTATTCCCTAATTGCTTTACCGTCTTTAAGCCCTTACCGCTACTGCTGAAGAGATTTCTCCACTCAGGGACACAAATCATTTCAATACTTTTACAACATCAAGCACAAATAGGATCGGTCGAAATGACGATAGATATGATACCGCTAGCCTATTCATCTCATTCGAGAAACCTTTAGAACCTTTAGAACCTTGTCCCTCACCAATCAAATTTCCCCACTCCCTCAAACTCCCATTGCCATAGGGAGTATAATATATATTAATTGTTTTAATTATAATCTGCTCATGAATTAAATTTTCAATAGTAAGATTTGGAGTAGCGGTTGTTGTTGGTTGTTTGTTGTTAGTTGTCTGACACCAAACAACCAACAACTAACAACCAACAACACTAAAATAAAAGGAGCCTCACAATGAACACCAAAGAAACCATCGATGCCATTTTGGCTGAAACCAATAAAGCCGTCCTTGGCAAAGAGGACGTATTGAAACACATCCTGACAGCCATCTTAGCGGGCGGTCACATTTTGATTGACGACATTCCAGGCGTAGGGAAAACCACCATTGCGGTGGCCTTCACTCATGTGTTGGGATTGGATTACAAGCGCATGCAATTCACCCCGGACGTTCTGCCCTCTGACATTACCGGTTTTTCCATGTACGATAAAAATTCGGGCACTTTCCGTTACATGCCAGGCAGCGCGATGACCAATTTCTTCTTGGCCGATGAAATCAACCGCGCTTCTCCAAAGACCCAATCCGCTCTCTTGGAAGTCATGCAGGAAGGGAAATTGTCCGTGGACGGCAAGACTTACGCCGTGCCCCAGCCTTTCATCGTCATGGCAACCCAAAACCCCTTCGGTTCTTCTGGCACCCAGGAATTACCAGAATCCCAGACCGATCGTTTCATGATTCGTATCACCGTCGGTTATCCGTCGAAAGAAAATGAAGTAGAAATATTGAAAGGCACCCGCCGGAGTTTGGCCGAACAGCTCCAGCCCGTCATCACCCCCGACGCCCTGCTCGCCCTTCGCCAGGAAGCAGAAGCGGTTCACGTGGATGATAGTCTTTACGCTTACATGGTGGACATCGCCGACGCCTCCAGAAATCATCCCGACATCGCCCTAGGCATTTCCCCCCGCGGCACCATGGCCCTCTCTGCTATGACCAAAGCCCACGCTCTCATGGAAGGCAGAAATTATGTGCTTCCCGACGACGTCATCGCCGTGGCACCCTATACCCTGTCTCATCGTATTTCTCTCACCGGAGATGCGAAGTTCGCCGGGAAGACAGCGGGGGGAGTGCTAGGAGAACTTTTGTCTCACATCGCATTGCCGGCGCTGGGTTAGGGTTCTAGTTGAGTGTTTTTCGTGGTACTTTCATTTCACGATTTCCGCTATGCTAGGGTTTTGGGGTTTGAATATAAATGATAGGCCCATCGGGCATCGCCCCCTTCGGGGGAGAATAAAAGAGGGGGTGCATTTCCCTCGGCCGTAGGCCGGTTGTATGGTTTTTCTGAATACTAAGCGGTATAAAAACAATTTGACACCATACAAACATCGTAATGTATACCGCCTTGTATTTATAAAAACCATACAACCAGCCTACGGCTGAAAAAATACACATCTTCGCTTCGCTCGAAATGGCGTCTCACTGCATCCTTGCGTCGCTACGCTCCTAACGATGCAGTTCGCTTGCACACCCCTCTGCCTACGGCATCTCCCCCAATGGGGGCGAGGTCCTACGGACCTATCATTACTATTTAAAATCGCTAAATTATTTAAATTATCATTTTATAAGAACCCAATCATATTATAAGAACCCAATCATAGCGACTATTACCTCAACAGACTCAATCCATTACCACTCTACCAGAACCTTATGTCAGCGAAAATCACCCCAACTGTCTCTATCCGTTATCGCTCCTCCAGAACCCTCTGACAGCGACATTTGCACCAACTGCCTCCATCCATTCCCCCTCCACCAGAACCCTTTGACAGCAGCATTCACACCAACCGCCTCTATCCATTACAGTTCCACCAGAACCTTACCATACATTCGAGGATCCCATGAACTACATCATCTACCTATTTCTCATCATCTTCTCCTTTCTCCTAATGACCATCTACGACCTGTACGCCGCCTTCTTACTGGCGGTCCTTTTGATGGCACTGCCGCTGATTGCCTTAGGACTGGGAGTTCTCTCTCAGAAACAAATTTCCTGCCAGCTCTCCCATCCGGCCTCCGCTAGACGGGGCCAGACCGTGGAGCTCGACCTTACAGTACATGGCAGCGTAGTACCTTTTCTGTCTTCCCTCACCGCCTTTGTGAACGGGAAAGAATACGACGCCTACGAAGAAGGAAAGAAAAATTTCCATTTCATTTTCCAAGAAGAACTCCCCCACTGCGGCCGGATTTCCTTTTCCAAAGTCTACGCGGCCTGGAAAGATCCTTTTGGCTTTTTCCATTTTCATGCTTCCGCTGCGCCCAGTACGATGCTGGTTCTTCCGAAACGAATCGGTGAGGCATCAGCCATCAAGAAACAGCTTTTCACCGCCCACCAAGCGGAGGAATTGGAATATTTCGGCGCCACCGAGTACAAGCCTGGTGACAATCCCCATCTGATTAATTGGAAAATCACCGCCCGCAAAGACGACGTCTACGTACGAGATTCCGCCCCTGCCAGTCAGGCGCAAATCGCACTGGCCGCGGACTATGACAAGGACGAAACCTGCCGCGATACCATCGGCGACGCCCTGTACTCCGCCGGACTGGTGTTGGTGTCCTCTCACATTCCTTTCCATTTCGTTTGGGCCACGGAAAAAGGACGGCCCGTGACGTTGCTGATTCAAAGCGAAAAGGACTGGCAAGAAGCCATCTCTGCCTTCCTCTGGCAAGGCGGAAATAACGCACTCGCCAATCCGTCCCTCTCCCCATCCCTTCCGGTTTGCTATATCACAGGAAATACCCGTCCTGTCATTTCTTCTCTCTTCCATCCCACCATTTGGTGTGCGCGGGAAGGAAATACGGCTGCAACGCTGTCTGGTCGGGCAGCCCTATTACATGCCTTAGGAGGTCCTCGCTCATGATGAAATCCATTCTTGGACAAGCGCTCCTGGCGGCTTTGGGCGGCTTAGGATGTGGGTTTGCCCTCTTTTCCTACTTTGATGAAACATCCTACACCTATCCCCTCTTGGTCTTTTTCCTGGTGGGCATCGGTTCGTGCCTGCTTTCTCTTTATAAAAAGAAATCCCGCTCCCTTCTGGCGGGGTTCTTTCTTCTATTTCCTGCCGCCTGGATTTTGGCTCATCAGACATTGACGGAGAGTTTCCTCGCCGCTTCCATTCCTTTGTTGAACCACTTGAAAGAACCTTATGATGTAGAAATCGCACTTCCTGTTTTGCCTGTGCCTAGTAGCGAAACACCAGCCCTGCTCTTTCTCGCAACCGGTCTCGCCTGGCTCTTCCTCACCGGTTTTCTTTCTAAAGCGGGACAAATTCTCTCCGCTTTGGTGTCTCTGGCGATTCTATTTCTGGGATTTTATTTCGGCGTCAATCCGCCCGCCATTTCCATTCTGCTCTTGGCGGGCTATTTCCTGTCCCTTTTGACGTCACTCAGAAATCACGGTCCTGCCCATCCAGAGCTTCCTATCGCCGCTTTGACCTTGATTTGCGGTCTCCTCCTTATGGTGGCTTTCCCCGAAAGTCGCTATGACCAGCCCCGTTTTCTTTCTTCTATGCAAGAAAAAATTATTTCCTTCATCGATCCCTATGACCCGATTTTCCATGCAGGAAATGCGTACACCGGCATGATGAAAGGCGCCGATGGCAAGCAGCGTCTCGGAAATACGCCGGGCATCCGCTACACCGGGCGGGTCATCGCGTCCATCGAAACGGCGGATGTTTCCCATCCTCTCTATCTTCGCAGCTGGGTGGGCGGGGTCTATGAGAAGAACCAATGGAAAGAACTGCCCGACAGCGATTACCAGCCAGTGGCGTCTCTCTTTGCGAAAAACCAAGGCGAATGGTATGACCAGGGCGCTTGGCTTATGGAAGTACTGCTCCGCAATCCTGCAATCAGTCAAAAACTGTTGAATTATACCCAAGAAACGGAACTCTCTTTGTTCCGAAAAGAATTTTCCGTCGACCAAGTCTACGATAGCAGCCGCTATTTCTTGCTTCCCTATGATGCGGACTTCGGCGCCCCATTCTTCGTCTACGATCGCTCCCCAGTGAGCACCGAAGGAAAGGCCTACTCCACGGACGTATGGAATCTCCCTGCTGGTGCCCTGCTTTCCATGATGCAGCAAGAATCGATTTCCGACCCTTACTATAGCACCTACTTGGGCGCAGAAAATGAATACCGGAAATTTGTTTATGACCACTACCTCGCCATTCCAGATAGCGTGCAAGAAGCCATCCAATCACTAGGCGCCATTTCTAAAGTGAATACCCTTTCTGAAAAACGAGCTCGCATCGAAGAAATCCATCATTTCTTGGAGACCAACTACACCTACACCACCAATCCGGGACGCACACCCAAAGACAAAGATTTCATTTCCTATTTCCTGACGGAAAGCAAAAAAGGCTACTGCACCTCCTTCGCTTCCGCCGCCGTCATGCTGCTCCGCGCGTCTGGGATTCCCGCCCGCTATGTGACAGGCCTTGAAGTCGGCAGTGACGAACTCCAAGAAGCGCCCCTCACCAAGGAAGGATTCCACGCCCTAGACATCAACGACCACCACGCCCACGCCTGGGTGGAAGTCTACGTGGACAGCCTGGGCTGGCGTCCCTGCGAAATGACACCGGGCGTGGATGGGGTAGAAAATCCATTCCCCATTCCACCTGAAAAGCAGAAAGATGAAACCGGTGCGCCCAACAAGCCGGCCGACGAAAAGGATCGCCGCCAAGAAGCACCGTCTCCTTCGCCCCAGCAGCCGCAACAACCGCAGCAAAAGCCAGAACAGCAACCACCATCTTCTCATCCAGAGACGCAGCCACCTTCTGACAACACATCCAAGCTGCAGCTGACGCCAAAAGGCGTACCCCAAGGAAATAGCAACGCCTTCTCCTGGCTCCTGCCACTTCTGAAGATTTTGCTCCTCCTCGTTCTGCTTTCTATGTATCCTCTCTATCGCCTCACCGCTATTTCCCGCCTCTTTGCCAAAGCTAGCACTTCCGATGCCAACTGGCAAGATTTCCTCTCTTACATGACCAGACTCACCACCTGGGCCGGTCATCCCTTGCAAGGAAGCTATGGAGCCTGGAAGGAAATACTAGGAAACGATGCGCGCTTTGCCGATTTTCCTCGTCTAATTGATGCCCTCCTCGCTGCTAAATACAGCGGACAGCCACTGACAGCAGAAGAGAAACAATCCCTGGTGACTATCGTAGCTGATGCGAGAAAGCAATGTCTCAAGGGACTGGGCTTCGTGGGACAAGTACGGTTTAGGTTGTGGGAGAAGTTGTGATTTTAGTGACTGGTGACTAGGGACTAGGGACTAGGGACTGGTGACTGGTGACTAGGGTTTAGGGTTTAAGGTTTTGGGTTTAAGTGCGATGATACCTCTAGCGGACATAAGCACCAAAAGTCCCCTTCCTTTGGAAGGGGATAGCGGATGAGCGAAGCGAATCAAGCAGGGGATAGCTCGCACTAGCGGTTTATATTCCTTTGTAAAAAAAGCGGTATCGGCGTCCCGCACTAGCGAGCAAGGCAAATGTTTCATAACCTTTAGAACCCTTAGCAACCTGAGTAACCTTAGAAACCTTAGAAGCCTGTGCAACCTTCCCCCGACAAATCCCATTTGACATTCCCACAATGTTCTGCTATAGTACAGATAAGCGAAGCGGAAGCCCCTATGGAGGGATCCCACAAAAAGACATAGGACCAGTGGATGCTGCAAGTCGCTACCGATGGTGAATACCATAAGTGCAACGCACCGGGAAGTACAACTCCCGTCCTGAGGTGGAGGAAATCGAAAGTGATTTCCTTCTTTGTACAAAACAGAATATCAATCCAACCATCGCGCGTTATGAAATGGTTGGATTGAGCGGTGAAGAAAAAGATCCGCCACGAAGAAAAGAGTAAGCATAGCCAATCTCGAGAAGGCATATGCGCTACCTCTTCTTCGTGTGCGGATTTTTTTATCGTTTGCGTAGCAAACGACAGTGAGGAGTGAGGAGTGAGGAGTGAGGAGTGGCGGAAGGGGCGCACAATTCATAAAGCGCCCCAATACCCTCTTTTAAAATAATGTATCATATAACAGTAGCAGCACTAGCGTGTGGCCCCTTGGAGAAGGGGCGGCGAAGCCGGGGATAGAATGGCCCAGAGGGACATATTTCAGAAAAGCGGAGTGTGCTTATTCGAGATAACCTGACATGGGGATTTATAGCGCTACGATGAATGTGTTTCTAACGAAACACTCTATCCCCCCTGCCCCCCCTTCTTCAAGGGGGGACGATACTTACCGCTCCTTTCAAAAGCTGAATTACTGCCCAGCCCACTATATATGGATGACAGAATCCCGTTCCTGTCATTAAGCCCTTACCGCTAGTACTGAAAAGATTTCTCCACTCAGGGACACAAATTCATTTATACCACTTTCTTCATTTCGCACAAATAGGACCGGTCGAAATGACGGTTAACGGTTGACAGTTAACTGTTAACTGTTAACTGTTAACCGCCAACTGCCAACTGCCTACTCCCCTAGTCACCAGTCACCAGTCACCCAAACATAATACATCCTTTTTATGCATATAAACTTCCCTTTTTTATGCATAATTCATATGCATTCCCATCTTAACTTCAGTTAACGAACGTGATATACTTTATACATATAAATTTAGTATAAATAGAAATGCTAGTAAGGTATTTGAGTAAGTCGGCATGATTTCGCTAGAAGTTACAAGTTGCTCAAGGTTCTCAGGGTTCTAAAGGTTCTTAGGATTCCTTGAATAGATCGTGAAAAGCACTAGCGCCTTGTCTCCCCCTCTGGGGGAGAATGAAAGAGGGGGCTGCTATTGCGGTATGAAATACTATATGGAAAAATCTCATACTCGGTTATCTCACAGATTGAGATAACCGCTAGAGCATCCCCCTCTGCCTACGGCATCTCCCCCGAAGGGGGCGACAAGACGTTAATGCTTTTAACGACATATTCGAGAAACCTTTAGAACCCTTTGTACCCTTAGAACCTTTAGCCCCCTGTAATCACCAGCGAAATCACCCCTACTATCACCACACCTAACTATCGCTATACCCCAAAACGAGTCCCCTAATGAAAGGTTGACGAGGTATGATCCAACATTCTTACGCCATACACACCGAATCCGATATTGCTGACGCGGTTCGCTATTTCCAAAACCGTTTTGACTCGAAAACCCAGGAAGGCTATTTCTTCCTCACCTCCCCTTTAAATACACCTGCATGGATCGAAAAACTCCAGCAGGCTTTTTCGAGTGCCTTTCCGGAAACGCCCATAGCCGGCATGACCACCGCCAGTACCATCCAAAGGGGCCGCATGCACAAGACCGGCACCGGCGTGACGTTGCAAATTTTCGAGAAAAGTAAAGTGCGGATGTTTTGCTACGACCTAGGAAATAGGACGCCCGAAGAAATCGCGTCCCAGTGTTTGCAAGATATTCAAAGTCTAGGTCACGTGGCAGGGGTAGAACTGTTCTATTCTCAGAAAAAAGAAGAAAACGGACAACCCCAGGATTTGCAACCCCTCTTAGACCAACTCGATTCCCTGTCTCCCTCCATTCCCATCTGGGGTGGCTACGCTGCCACGCCTACCTTCGGTCACCAATCCTACGTGTTCTGTGCCTCTTGCATCCACGGCGCGGGACTGGTGGTGGCTGTGTACTGCGGTGACATCCACATCGAAAGCTACGTAAATCTGGGCTGGCAGCCGCTGGGCAATCCTATGACCGTCACCGCCATGGAAGGCCCTATGGTGATCAAAGAACTGGACCACAAGCCCGCCACTTTTTTCTATGAGAAATACTTGCATTACACCAATTTCAGAAATAAAACGCTGCCTTTCCCGCTGATTCATGACAAGTACGGTTTCCGTCATGCCCATATGCCCATGGAATCTCGGCCTGACGGTTCCCTTTGTTTCAATACGGTCAGCTATGTGGGTGATCAGCTTCGTCTTTCCTATGGCGATCCGGATGCTATGCTGCAGGCCAATCGGAAAATTGTTTGCCAAGTCCGCCATTTTTCTCCCGAAGGCATTCACATCATCAACTGCAACACCCGCCGTCTATTTCTAAAAGAAAATTGCAATCAAATCATTGCGGACTACGAAGGGCTGACCAATTCGGGCGGTTCCTACGTGGAAGGGGAAATATTCCGCCGCGGGAAGAAAGTAGTGGGTTCCAACATGATGTTGGTGGTCGCCGCCTTCCGCGAAGGAAATGCCAAGCCTGTTCCCAAGAAATGTCCGCGGAAAAAAGAAGTGGATTGGGACGATTCCCTTTCCACCATTCAATACTTGGCGACTTTCGTCAAAGTGGCCATGCACGAATTGCAAGACACCATGACGCAGCTCTCTTTTGCAGCGTCCCATGACAATTTCACCGGCCTTTTGAATCGCGGCTCCATTGAAACTTTATTGCAAACCAATATGACAGAGTGCAATAAAACCGGAACCCCCTTCTCCGCCATCATGGTGGACGTAGATTTCTTCAAGCAAGTGAACGACACCTGCGGTCATGATGTGGGCGACAAAGTGCTCCTCCAAGTGGCCCACACCATCCAGAACCACATCCGTCCCACCGATTTCGCCGGCCGCTGGGGCGGCGATGAATTTGTCATCCTCCTCCCCGGTCACGACTTGGAAACTGCCAAAAAAATCGCGGAACGGCTCCGGGAAAATATTTACATCACAGGCCTCATGCCCGACAATACCCCCATCACCGCCAGCTTCGGCGTCACCACGTCACTGCCCGGTGAAAGCGAAACCGATTTCTACAAACGCATGGACAATGCGCTTTATCAGGCGAAAGAGGCGGGGAAGAATCAGGTGATATTGCTGGAGCCAAGAAAAGTGATCGCCACTTTGTTGGGACACTGCTGAGGCAAAGGGTATTATTGTGATGATTTTTTTCATCTAACAAAGCAAGATGACGCTAAAGTAAAGGTTATTACTGTGCAAATTTCTTTTTTCTAACAAAGTAAAATACCGCTACTATGAAGGTTATAAAAGGTTATCCGCCGCTAATGGCATAACCTTTCATAACCTTCATGGTAACGGTATTTTTATTTTGTTAGAAAAAAGAAATCTGCACAACAATAACCTTGTTACTAGCGAAGTTTCTCGTTGTTAGACAAATAAAATCAGCAAAATAGTAACCTTTTCTGACGAAGTCTTGCTTTGATAAAAAGGCGTAGTCACCTCCGGTGACTTGGCGCTATCATCGTATAAAACACCACAAGAGAGAGAATATAGCATCCCACCATAAGAATCCCCATCGGCATAGCCGTATGGTCTCCCGCAATCCCGGTGACGGGCATCATGACGCCGCCTAGAATCATATTGAAGAAACCAATCAGGGCAGAACCACTGCCGGCATTTTTCCCACAGCGAGACAGGGCCAAAGACACCGAAGCGGCCCCCATGATGGAGAGAGGCACGATGGTGAGGAAGAGAACTGGCAAGGTGTATCCCATCGGTGCATCCAGCCAAATCCCGCCCAGTAGGAAGAAGGAAGCAATCATGGGCACCCAGAGTGAGTATTTCAGAAAAGTAATTTCCTTCACGGTCCCCGCCATTTTGGCTGGCAGCAGACCGGCTATCATAAGGCCGATGCCAATGCCACCGAAAACATAACTATACACTTGGGGCGACACGCCGTAAATATTTTGAAATAGGAACGAAGAACCAGCAATATAGGAAAAGAAGGCGCCGAAGTAGAAACATTGGAGCAAACATTGACCAAAGAAATAGCGATTCTTGATGAGCCCCGCAAAGGCCTCGAAACCTTCCGAATAACTCCGCACCCGTTTGCCTGGTTGCAATGTTTCTTTGAAGAAGCAGGTCGCCAGAATCATGAAGACCCCTACCACTACCAGCACTTCAAAAACGCCATGCCAGGAAGTGAATCGCAAAATCTGTGCGCCCGCTACCGGAGCCGCAATGGGTGCCAGCCCATTCACCATCATCAGAATCGCCATGAACTGCATCAGCGCCGGTCCGCTCACCACATCTCTCGCCACGGCGCGAGCAATGACGATGCCAAAAGCCCCCGCCAGTCCTTGGATGAAACGGAACACTAGAAATACATAAATATTTTCCGTAAAAGAACATACCCCGGACGCAACAGTAAAACCTAGCATCCCGATAAAAAGAGGCACCTTTCTCCCCAATCGATCCGACACCGGACCACCAAGAATTTGCCCCAGTGCCATGCCCAGCATGGTCATGGTCAAGGTCAGTTGGGTCATGGACATGGAAATGGAAAAGTCAGAAGAAATTTCTGGCAGCGATGGCAGGTACATGTCAGTAGACAAGGGCGCCATGGCTGTCATCACACCAAGGAAGATGGTTAGAAATGTCATTGTATTTTTCATGGTTGTTACTCCTTTCGTTTTTGTGACTGGTGACTCGTGACTCGTGACTAGTGACTAGGGGTTGGGAAATAGTTGGCAGTTAGCAGTCGGCAGTTGGCAGTATTCGTTATTTCGACCGACGGGATTTGTGCTTGATGAACAGGTATTAAATACTAATGATAGGTCCATAGGACCTCGCCCCCTCCGGGGGAGATGCCGAAGGCAGAGGGGTGTGCAAGCGAACTGCATCGTTAGGAGTGTAGCGACGCAAGGATGCAGTGAGACGCCATTTCGAGCGAAGCGAAGATGTGTATTTTTTCAGCCGTAGGCTGGTTGTATGGTTTTTATGAATACAAGGCGGTA
>CAVBRV010000064.1:0-13294 GCA_963597965.1 Paludibacteraceae bacterium
GTCGGTTGTTTGGCCCCAACAACAAACAACTAACAACCAGCAACAATCGCTAATCTGGGTTCTTGTTATTGAAAAAATGAATTAACGAGCAGCCACTAAATACTAATGATAGGCCCATCGGGCATCTCCCCCATCGGGGGAGAATGAAAGAGGGGGTGCATTTCCTTCGGCCGTAAGGCCGGTTGTATGGTTTTCTGAATACAAAGCGGTATAAAAACAGTTTGACACTAACCAAACATTACGATTTATACCGCCTTGTATTTATAAAAACCATACAACCAGCCTACGGCTGAAAAAAATACACCCCCTCTGCCTACGGCATCTCCCCCGGAGGGGGCGAGGTCCGATGGACCTATCATTGGTATTTATTTCCTTTAAATGGTATTGATAGATCCAGAACCTTTAGAACCTTGAGTACCCTTAGAACCCTTAGCCCCCTGTTTCGCCTTCACAAACTCATCAAAGACTCCCTCTTCAAAAGGCGTGAGCCGTTTTCCCTCTTTATTTCTATAAGTCCCCGTCCGAGAGCAAATGAAAGCGTCGGGGATCCAGGGGAGAGCGAAAGATTCGGCTAGCATTTTCCAAATGTCCTTGGGCTGGACGGTACCGTTGTTGCTGCGGATGAGGGAGAAGGTGAGGTACGCCCGATTTCCTTCGATGCGCACTTTCATGGGTTCCATGACCATGGGCTTCACGTCCATTTCACGGATTTTCTTCGGTGTCACTCGTTTATATAAGAAAGACGTGAGGGCATTAAATTCAGCGATGTGCTTTTCTGCTTCTTCCTGGTTGGCGCCGTCGATGGTGGGGCCTTCCATTTCGTAGCAATCTTCGTTGAAAAAGGCCACGAATTTCGGCCATTCCTGTTTGGCTTCGATGATGTCATGAATCACAATGCCTTTGGGGAGCTGGGGTTCCATCATGGCCCGGACTTCTTCGTTGGAAATATCCTTTTCCAGTTTGATTTCCATGTAGAGTGGGTCCGCTGTGACGCCGACCCCCAGAGCAGAGTCCATAGCCATTTTCATATGGGGATTGAAACCTTCCGAAAAGGCAATGGGAATGCCGGAGCGAACCACGATGCGTTCCATGGTACGCAGGTAATCCAGGTGGCCCAGGAAACGCAGTTCCTCACCTTTGCTGATAGACAAAAACAGCCTTTTCATGTCCCGCTTCCTCCTTATGGTCAATCAAGTCTACATCGATAATGGGGCACACGCCACAACCGTTGCAGGGCAGGTGGCGGCAGTCGTGGGTGAGAATCCCCTTTTGCGCCATACGCCATTCTTTTCGTAAATAATCTTTCGTCACGCCCGCGTCGATGTGGTCCCATGGTTCCTGTTCGTATTCGTCCCGTTTCCGGTTGGCATAGAGGTCTGGATTCACGCCGCATTCTTCAAAGCATTCCATCCAGGTGTCAAAATGGAAAAATTCGGTCCAGCTGTCGTATTCACAGCCTTTTTCCCAGGCTTTGTAAATGACTTTCGACAGTTGCCGATCCCCTCTCGCCAGCACCGCTTCCAGGTAGCCGGTCTTGGCATCATGGTAGGCATACTTGATGTGACGATTCGTAAAGAGGCTCTTCAAGTATTGCTGTTTCCGTTCGATTTCTTCTACGGTGCACTGAGACATCCACTGGAAAGGAGTGAAAGGTTTCGGTACGAAACTAGCCACACTGACGGTGATGCGGCAACCATATTTTCCTCGCACTTCATGATAAAGTTCATTGATGCGATTTGCCAGGTCGGCGATGCCCTTCAAGTCTTCGTCCGTTTCCGTGGGCAGGCCCATCATGAAATAGAGTTTCACTTTGTTCCAACCATTCTGGAAGGCATTGCGGCAGGCACCCATGATATTTTCTTCGGTGACGCCCTTGTTGATGACGTCACGGAGACGCTGAGTCCCGGCTTCCGGTGCCAAGGTAAGGCCGCTCTTCCGGACTTGCTGAATTTTTTTCGCAATATCGATGGAAAAGCTATCCACGCGAAGAGAAGGCAAGCTCACGCTGACCCGTTTGTCTTTGAAAGTCTGGAGCAGGTGGTCCACCAGTTCTGGCAGGCAGGAATAATCGGCAGATGAGAGGGACATCAAGGAAATTTCATTGTACCCCGTATTTCTAATGAGAGTATCGGCGATTTCTTGCAAACGAGGTTCGCTCTTTTCCCGGACGGGACGATAAATCATGCCGGCTTGGCAGAAACGACAACCACGGCTACAGCCACGGAACATTTCCAGCACCGCCCGGTCATGGACGATTTCGATATGTGGAAGAATCGGTTTGTCGTCGATGTGCACATGCTCTACGTCTTTGATGACCCGTTTCTTCACAGGAAATTGGGCCGCATCGTCGATGGGTTTGATGGAGCGGAAAATGCCGTTGTCGTAGTAGGACACTTCGTAGAGAGAGGGCGCATAGCAACCTTCGATGGTCGCCAGGCGGCGGATGATTTCCTTTCTGCCCCCTGGTTTCCCTTCCGCCTTCCACGTTTTCACGATGTCCACCATTTCCCCAATGGCTTCTTCTGATTCCCCAATGAAAAAGACATCAAAGAAATCGGCCACCGGTTCTGCGTTGAACACGCAAGGCCCGCCGGACACGATGATGGGGTCTTCGTCGGTACGGTCTTTCGCCCACACCGGAATGCCCGCCATGTCAATCATGTTCAGGATATTGGTATAGCACATTTCATAAGGCATGGTGAATCCCACCACGTCGAAATCTTTCACCGGACATTTGGATTCCAGCGTGAAAAGAGGGATGTGCTTTTCTTTCATCATGGCTTCCATGTCTACCCAAGGGGCATAGACCCGTTCTGCCAGGGCATCGTCTCTGGCGTTCAGCACGCTATAAATAATTTTCAGTCCCAAATGGCTCATCGCCACTTCGTACACGTCGGGAAAGGCCAGTGCCACTTTGACGGGAATTTTCTCGTGGTCTTTGACAATACTGTTCCATTCTCCCCCAATATATCGGGCCGGTTTCTGGATATGCATGAGCCATACCGGATCGATGGTTACTCGGTTCATCTTACACTCCTAATCAAACATCAGCTTTTTACGCCGCAAATAAATATTCATTAAAATACCTACACAAATGAGATTCATCAACAGAGCGGACCCGCCATAACTCATGAAGGGCAGCGGAATCCCGGTGACTGGCATAATCCCCAAGGTCATGCCTACGTTGATGAAAATCTGGAAAAGCCACATGGAAAAAATACCACAGGCCAAAAGACTGCCAAAGGCATCCCCGGACGAGCGGGAAATCATGATGGTTCTATACAATAGTATAAAATAAAGAAATAGCACAAAAATGGCGCCTACAAATCCCAGTTCTTCCCCAATGACGGAAAAAATAAAGTCGGTGTGATTTTCTGGCAGGAAATTCAGCTGGCTTTGGGTGCCCGCAAACAGGCCTTGTCCGAAAAATCCACCGCTGCCGATGGAAATTTTTGACTGAATCACGTGGTAGCCCGAACCATAGGGGTCGGCACTCGGATTGAACAACACGATGATACGCATTTTCTGGTAGCTATGAAGCACAAAGAACCAAATCAAAGGAAATGCCACCACCAGTGCCAAGAAAGCTCGTTTCACCAGTTGCATTTTGAGACCACAAATATAGAGCATCCCAAAGGTAATGGCCGCAAAGACAAGACTGGTCCCCAAATCTGGCTGAATAAAAATCAGCAAAGTGGGCAGTGCCATAAGGCCTGCGACAGGAAGTAAACTTTTCCATGTCTGGAAACCATTTTTATTATTAGAAAGAAGCCGTGCCAAGCAGATAATCATGATAAGTTTCGCAAATTCGGAAGGCTGTAACGTGAAAGGGCCGATCTGAATCCACCGCTGCGCCCCTAGGGCACTGGTGCCCGCAAATTTCACCACCAGAAGGAGCAACGCATTGATGCCATACAGCACCGGCACCCAGCGATACAATTTCCGATAATCGAAATACAGAGAACCGCCCGCAATGCAAAGGCCCACCAAGAGGAACACGCCCTGCTTCACGACGAAATCATATTGTCCCGGTTTCCCTTCCATATTGGCATGGGTGGCACTGGCGATAATCAAAAGACAAATGACAGCGAGCCCCAGCACCGCCATCAAAAGGGTGCTATCCATGCGCCGCCAATAACGAATCAGGTTCAAGGGTCTCATCTCCTTCTTCCCCATTTATAGGCCCGGCTACTGCTTTGCCAGGACAGGCCTGTCACTTTTTCTTTGACCGGTTCCGGTTTTTTATTTTCTTTCGCTGCTTCCTGCAAGAGCCGCTTCCACTTGGTCTCTGGAAATTCTTTTTCCTCCAGCACTACTTTCAGTACCGCCGAAAGGGCTTTGCCAAAGGCACGATTTTCTGAAAATTCTACGAGGCGTCCTTGATGAGCCAAGCGATCTGCTTCTTCGGAGTACGGCACCAGGCCGCAGAAGGAATCGGGGTCCACAGTTTCCATCATGTCTTCAAAGGAAATCTTCGTCTCGTCCGCTTCCGCAAATTGATTACATAGAATACGGCAGTCCACTTTCTTGCCTGCCCCATCCATCACCTGCGAAGCGGTTCTTCGAGACGCCCAGGAAGGCGCCACGACAAGCAGCAATTTTTCTGAAATACGAGCCGCAAAGCGGATGCCCGCCCCTACGCCGGCAGGGCAATCGAATAAAATGTAATCATACTTGCTTTCTACATCTTCCAGCACCGTGTCCAGTGCCGCCGGTACCACATCTTCCCAATTTCCAAAAGGAGCGGCGGGAAGGAAATCCAAATGATCATCTGCCTCCAAAATCACATCTCGCGCAAAGCATTTGCCAGCGGCCAGGTCCAAAATGTTGTAGAAACATTCATTTTCCAGTCCCAGCACCAGGTCCATATTTCTCATGCCCATATCGCCATCAATGAGCAGGACTTTTTTCCCTTTTCGGGCCAAACTGATGCCGAAGGAAGCGCAAAGTAAGGTTTTCCCTACGCCTCCTTTTCCAGAAGCAAAGGATAAGAGTTGTGCCATTATTCTTTGCCTCCCTTTTTCGCTACCCCGTCTTTGGCTTTCACCTTATCTGGGGCAAATTCACCGATGTGGAAATAGGCATCCATGACTTTCTTCACCACCGGAGCCGCCGAATCAGAACCGAAGCCGCTGTGTTCAAACATACAGAGTACTACCACTTCGGGTTTATCGAAAGGCGCATAGGCCACGAACCAGCCATTATCAAGGCCATTCGTTTCGGCGGTCCCTGATTTCCCGGCGATGGAGATGGGATAGTGTTCAAAGAGCTGTCCCCCGGTGCCTTCTTTGGACATAACCATGCGAAGACCGGTGTGAATATCATCCAAAGTGCTCTTGGAAATCGGCAGGGCGCCCAATTTATTGGGAGAGAAAATTTTCTGCGGCGTGCCATCCAAGTTATCGATGCGGCTCACCAAGTAAGGCTGGTACCGGAAGCCACCATTTGCGAGAGACGCATAGACCATAGCCATTTGAATCGGCGTGGTCAAGGTGAAGCTCTGCCCAATGGCAGCGTCCATAGTTTCCCCTAAGTACCAATCCTGTTTGAACACTTTTTGTTTATACGCTTCGCTGGCTACATTGCCATCCGCTTCCCCGGCCAAGTCAATACCGGTCGGTTTCCCTAAACCAAATTCTTCGGCCATGTGAGAAATCTTATCGATACCCACGCGGCGGCCTAGTTCATAGAAATAGACGTTATCCGATTTCGCCAAAGCTTCGTAGAAATTGATCCAGCCGAAGGCTTCGCCCTGGGCATTTCGTTTATCTACAATCCAATGTTTCCCGCTATCAAAGATCCGTTCCTCTGGCGTCACCGCTTTTGCTTCCAGTGCAGTCGCCCCAGTGATGACTTTGAACAGAGAACCTGGCGGATACATAGAAGAAATGGTGCGGTTCTGCATGGGGTGGTTCTTGTTGTTGATGATTTCATTCCAATCTTTAGAAGAAATCCCTTTGCTGAATCGATTGGGGTCATAGGAGGGCCAACTTGCCATGGCGAGAATGGCACCACTATTGGGATCCACTGCCACGATGGAAGCGCCCGTAGGCATGACCCCATCGTGAACGAGGGTATTCACTTGGGATTCCATGGCTTCTTCTGCCACTTTTTGCAAGTTCGCATCCAGCGTGAGGCGCACGCTATTTCCTGAAATGGCAGGATTGCCCCCCACATAGCGGACCGGTTGCCCAGACGCATTGACTTCTACGGTCTTGGAACCGTTCTTTCCTTCTAAGTACTGGTTGTACTGCCGTTCCAGCCCAGCGCGACCAATCAAAGTGGATGTAGTGTAAGGATTTCCTTCCGCATCTTTATCGTCCGGTCCCGCTTCACCTACATAGCCCAGGACCTGGGCCCCTGCATTGCCAAAAGGATAGACCCGGAGCGGATTCACTTCAATTTCAATGCCTGGGAAATCGTCTTTCTTTTCTTCGATTTGGGTGGCTACATCGATGCCCACATCGTTGGCGAGGTAAATGGCACCAAAAGCCAATTTATTATCTTCAATTTTTTTCTTCAAATCGCTGGTGGGCACGTTCAAAAGAGCGCCCAAGCGACTTAAGGTTTCATCATTCAGTGCATTTTTCTTGCGATCCACTGGCATGATGACACTGTAGGCCGACCGAGACCCCGCCATGATGACGCCGTTTCGGTCATACATGACGCCCCGGGTGGCTTGCATGGGCAAGTGGCGAATGCGGTTGCCATCGGCTTCTTCTTTATAATAATTTCCTTCGACCACCTGCATGTAAAAGAGCCGTGCCCCTAGTACCAGCAGCAGCACAATCGCCGCCGAAATCATGCGGGCGTAGCGAGACTCTTCTTTATTTTTCAAAAGCTTGGTCAAAATCGAAGGCACATGTTTCTTTACCACTGCGGTTCACCTTCCCGTTTCATGCCCCACATGAGGGGATGAAGAAATAAAGTGCATACTCCATTCATCCCGATAAAGGGCAACCCCAGGTATAGGAAATAGAGGATAGGCGGATATTGCCTCCCCGCCCACCACATAATGAGACTGGATAAAAGCACATAGAGAAGCGACGCAATCCCTACGGCCAGTAAGGAAATATACCAATGCCGGTTGTATCGTTCTCTTCCCAATTCCAAAAAGAGCACGGTAATGACTAAGTAGGGCAACAAATGAAGCCCAAAGAAATTGCTAATCACAATGTCCTGCACCAGGCCGCCCACCATGGCTAAGGTGAGAGCCGTCTTTTTGTCGTAGACCAAAGTGGACAAAGCGATAAGGGTGAGCCACACATCCGGCTGGGTGATGCCATCGAAAAAGAAAGGCAAAAAGGACGCCTGCACCAGAAAGGCAGTAATGCTCAGAATCAGCATGGATAAAGGACTTAGCACACTCATTCCTTATCACCTGCCTGATGTTTGTTCGGATTCATCGGTGGTTCCCGTTTCGGTGGTACCACCAACAGGCTATCGGGGGTGGTCTTCTGGATATGGTCGGTGATGACAAACACTTCTTCCATATGGGAGAAATCGGTGGCTGGCGTGATATTGGCTACCTGCGTGCCACCCACTTCATCCACATCTACTTTATCCACCGTACCAATCACAATGCCTTTCGGATAGACGCCGCCGTACCCAGAGGTGACAATGGTATCGCCTTTGATCACATCTGCTTCACGTGGCAGATTGACGAAAGCCAATTCGCCGGGATTGCCGCTATTTCCTGAAATCATAGCCACCACGCGAGAAGTCGGCCGCTGCACGATGCCGCCCACCGAAGTACGGGGGTCCAGCAAAAGCTGCACGCGAGCGGAATTCTGATACACTTCGCTCACAAAGCCCACCAGCCCGGTGGGCACAATGACAGGCATATATTTCTTAAGGCCGCTATCTTCCCCGCGGTCAATCACCATGGTCTGGGTCCAGCCGCCATAGTCTCTGGCAATCACGGAAGCTCCGGTCAAATGGTACTGGGTGTAGCCCTGCTTAAAGGAGAGCAAATTGCGAAGCCGAATATTTTCTGCCAAAATTTCGCTGTATCTGGCTTGCTCCGCCCGAAGTCCTTCATTTTCCTTCTTCAAAGCATCCAGTTCGCTCCAGTTATTCCAAATCTGCTTCACCATGTCCAGGCTGCTTTCCCCCATCCAGGCCATCCGGCTCACACCGTACTCAAAAGGGGCCGCCCCCACAGATAAGGGTTGGGAAATAAAAGGAATGTATTCTCTATGCCGCCAGAACCAGCCGCATACCACCATGAATAGAAACAGCAGGACAGCGGTAATCATTTTTTTCTTACCAAAGAATATCATGATTAAGCTCCTCCATAATATTTTTCACCATTTTCAATGAGGAATGGCAAAGATTTATATTTCTCAAAGGCTTCATAACAGCCCAGTGCCACCACATCGCCAGGATGCTCTGGCACCACCACAGGAATGCCCAATTTGGCAGACAGCCAATCTTTCAGCCCGTCCAAAAGGGCACTGCCGCCGGAGAGAAGCATGCCATCTTTCAATAAATCATCTGCCATTTCTGGGGTCGCCTTCCGCAGCAAGCGATGCATGAATTGCAACACAGGCTGCACAATCTGCTTCATGACCGGGCTCATTTCTTCCAGGGATAATTCAATCACCACTTCCACCCCATCGATGATGCGCCGGCCTCGCACGGTAAAGGTATTTCCTTCTTCACTGGTGGATAAGGAAATCATTTCACTCTTCAATTTTTCCGCTTGGTCCAGGCCAATCATCACTTGGTATTTGTCTTGTAAATAGTGGCAAATGCCCAAATCAATATGATGCCCGCCAAAGGCCATACTTTCTTGCGCCACAATACCGCCGCAGCTATAAATGCCTGCATCCGTCACATCCCGGCCAATCACCAAGGAGAGGACCATCCGCGGTCCATCCAGATTTCGTCCCGCTCCAATGGCCGCTGCCGCAGGAGAGGGCAACAAATACACATGCTGTGCTCCCGCATGAATCAGCGCATCCACCAATGCATGACGAGTAACCGAACTGATTTCACCAGGAATCGCAATCATCACGGTAGGCCGACTGACGGACCGGCGAAGAGATTTCTTGATAAAGAAACGAAGCATGGATTTGGTCATATCGTAATCCGCAATGACCCCATTCTGGATCGGCCATTCCAAGCCGTAATTGGCGGGTGCTTTATGATAATGAATCAAGGCTTCGGTGCCAAATCCCAGCACATGCCCATCAATATTATCCACCGCCACTGTGCTGGCTTCGGATAATATCATTTTACCTTTTTGATACATACGAACCTGGGAGGATCCCATGTCGATCCCCAGCTGGTTCGATAAAACGGAAAATGGTTTCATGTTTATTACCTCATTATATTGGTTGATGGTTGGTGGTTGGTGGTTGTTTGATTTACGTACCGAGTTCTTCTGCGGCAACTCGCCTTTTCCAAAGTGGCATTGGTTTTGGGTTTTGGGTTTTGGGTTTTGGGTTTTGG
Organism: Paludibacteraceae bacterium; assembly: GCA_963597965.1. GTDB lineage: Bacteria > Bacillota > Negativicutes > Veillonellales > Dialisteraceae > Dialister. The sequence goes on from CAVBRV010000064.1 coordinate 9,457, forward strand.
GTTTGTATTTAAACCTTAAACCAATGAGATTTTCTCCGTGCCAAGTTGTCACATCCGAACTCGGCATATAAACCATAAACCCATCATGAACCATATTTCAGAATAGTATCTCCTTCGAGAAACCTTTAGAACCTTTAGAACCCTTAGAACCTTTTGAACCCTTTTATTTCAACCAACAACTCCATCTTCTATATTTCTATATTATTACTAGGAAAATAGGGATTAGGGATTCGTAGCTAGGGATTAGGAAATGCTCTTTCTAATCCCTAATCCCCAATCCCTAGCCACTTGATCTCTCATTATTTTCATTGATAGTGATGCACCAGCGGTGCATGCAATTTACTATGATATACATCTCTAATTTTTATCAACAGTCTTATTATTATAGCATGTTTGTATAGGGATAGCAGAAAAATTTAGTGGGCAGGTGAGGAAATAGTTAGCAGTTGGCGGTTGACAGTTAGTAGTAGGCAGTTGGCCGTGGCGCTAGTGATTCTTTCGCTAGTACCACTAGCGTCTCGTCTCCCCCGTCGGGCAATGTTGCTAAGTTAAGGATTGTCAATAGTTAGCATGATTCTGCTAGTGAGTACAAGGGTTCTAAGGGTTCTAAAGGTACAAAGGGTTCTCAAGGTTCACGAATGAGCCAATAGACGCTGACGTTATCATTGCATTCGGGAACCGTTAGAACCTTTAGAACCTTTAGAACCTTTAGAACCCTTAGTAACCTGAGAAACCTGAGAAACCTGAGAAGCCTGAGAAACCTGAGAAACCTGAGAAACCTTTCCACCAGCAGAAATCATCGCATATTTCGCTTAACTTACTGACATTGCCATCGGGTAAGACAAGACGCTAGTGGTACTACCGAAAAAATCACTAGCGCCACGGCCTACTGCCAACCGCCTACTATTCACCACCAACTTATTTCAAACAAATTAGCGCCTACTGAACCCATGTTAAAATTGTAGAAAAATAAATTTTACTGCTTTGAAAAATTTTCTTATTTTTTTAGTAAAACAGGATTGACTTTAAATAAACATAGTACTAAAATGTAGTCGTATTCAAAAGCAAGGAAAAAACAAGTACTTGGGAAATAACTTGTCCTTTCCTTTTGCTGATACCCCATAATAAGATGGGAAATTTTCAAAGGAGTGATTTTTCATGAAAAAAAGTCTGAAAACTGTATTAACCGCATCTATGGCAGCTCTGTGCGCACTGGGAATGGGAATGTCCGCTAGCGCTTACGAACTGAACCCAGAAGTAAAGGATGTAACCCCGGCTCTCCGTGAAGCATCCACTGTCGGTGTATGGACCCATGAAAATCCGGCTATGAAAGATGCACCAAATAAAGATGCTGTTCTGGTCATGACTTTCGGCACCACCTTTACCGATACCCGTGCTAAAACCATTGATGCTGTAGAAGCAGCTATTCAGAAGGCACATCCAGATGTACCGGTATATGAAGCTTACACCTCTCATATCATTATTGACCGTGTAAAAGCTAAAGAAGGCATTCAGAAACTGACCCCAGAAGAAGCTTTTGCTAAACTGAAAGCAGAAGGATATACCCGTGTTGCTGTCGTATCCCTGGACGTAATCCCAGGCATGGAATACAGCTATGATTCCATCATCACCAAGATGCAGAAAGACAACTTCAAGAAGATTTCCCTCGCTACCCCACTGATGTACTTCCAGGGCACCGAAGGTGAACCGGACCAGGTTGTTGATTTCCTGAAAGCTCTGTCCTCTCAGTTCCCGAAGATGGGCAAACAGGATGCTACTCTGATCATGGCTCATGGTACTCCACATCCGGGCAACGCTTACTACAGCGTAATCCAGGATCGTCTCCATCAGCTCGGCATGAATAACGTATTCGTATACTCCGTAGAAGGTCGTCCAAACCTGGAAGACGTTATTCCGAAACTGAAAGCTGGCGGCTACAAACATGTAACCCTGATGCCAATCATGATGGTAGCAGGCGACCATGCAAACAACGATATGGCTGGTGATGATCCAGATTCTCATAAGAGCCAGCTGAAAGCTGCAGGCTTCGATGTATCCACCTATATCCATGGCCTCGGTGAAAATGCTAACGTTCGCGGCCTCTATGTAGATCGTGCTACCGAAGCTCTTGAAGCTCTTCAGAAATAATTTCCACCAAGTGGTACACTCTATGTAAGAGATGATTCTCTGACATGAAATAAGCCCTTACGTCATCTCGACGTAAGGGCTTATTTATTTCTCATTCTTTGTTTATCTCACATAGAACGTTTTTCGCACCTTAATAATTAGGAATTAGGAATGAGGAGTGAGGAATGGTGGAAGGGGCGCAACAAAATTTAGAAGCGCCCCCAATATATAGGGTTATAATTCTGCTGATTCCTTTTTCCTGCAAATAGTAGGAAACCTTTTGAGGCCAAGGTTCTAAAGGTTCTAGGGGTTCAAAAGGTTTCTTGAATGTGCTGATAAATGCTAGTGTCATCAGCTCATTCGAGGAACCTGAGCAACCTGAGCAACCTGAGAACCCTGAGAACCTTTAGAACCTTTAGAACCTTTAGAACCCTGTAATCACTAGCGAAATCATTCCTACTTACGCAAATCCTTAGCTCAATAATTGCGGCGCTTCCAAATTTGATGCGCCGCCACCTTCATTCCTCATTCCTAATTCCTAATTCCTCATTGCACTATAAGAAGGAGTTTGTTATGAAAAAATTTCTCGCATGTGTCGCTGCCGCTGCGCTTTGCCTTTCCCTATCGGCCTGCGGCGGAAGTTCATCAAGCAGTCAGCAAGGCCTGACCTATACCTATGAAGACCAATCCATCACCTTACAGGCCGCCCCCAAACGAGTCATCACCTTGTCCGCCCCTCTTCTGAATATGGCCTATGCTGTCGGTGGCACATCTGCCGCTCGTCCGGAAACCACCAGTCCTATCCCGGAAGAAGCGAAGTCCCTCCCCACCTTGGGCCATGTACAAAATATCAACATGGAATCCCTGGTCGGTATGAAACCAGACCTGGTTTTGGGTGAAAAGAACCAGAACAGCAAACTGGAATCGATGCTGCAGAGCAATAAAATTCCTTACGTGCTCATTCAGTATGATGGCATCAAAGACAATGTTCCTCTCCTCCAATTCATGGGCCAAGTCTATGGCAAGCAAGACCAAGCCGACAAAGTCATCAAAACCTATGAAGATGGAGTAAAAGCCATCACCGATAAAGCGGCTGCGGAAAAGACACCGGCCAAAGTCGCTGTCCTCCGGGCCACTGGCAAAGACGTGACTGCTGAAACACCGAAATCCATCTGCGCTTCCATGGTGGAAATGCTGAAGATGAATAACGTCATCACCTCCCACACCGATTTGAAGCTAGATAGCAAAACCGTCCCCTACTCCCTGGAACAACTCTCCGCCGATGATCCAGACACCATCTTCATCGTCACCATGGGGAAACAATCGGAAATCAACAAAAAACTGGACGAAGCCATGCGAGACAATCCCTCCTGGGCTCACCTGAAAGCCGTCCAGAACAATCGCGTCTTCTTCCTGGAATCAAACCTCTTCCTCATGAATCCAGGAATCAAGACGCCAGAGGCATTGGAGAAGCTCTATGACCTCGCCTATGGGAAATAATGCGTAATGCGAAGTGCGTAATGAAGGAAGGGGCGCACAAAATTTGGAAGCGCCCCAATACCCCTTATAAATAAAAATGGTATGCATGTTAAGTATAGCCTACACTTAGCATGCATACCATTTTTATTTACTCAAACTTCCCACCTAAGAAATATTACTTTTTGCCGATGCAGTCTGACATCAAGCGGTATTTTAATTGAAATGATAGGCC
>CAVBRV010000065.1:0-13108 GCA_963597965.1 Paludibacteraceae bacterium
TCAGAAAAACCATACAACCGGCCTTACGGCCGAGGGAAATGCACCCCCTCTTTTTGTTTCTCCCCCGGTGGGGGAGAGGCCCGATGGGCCTATCATTTCAATTTAAATACCGCTTGATGTCAGATTGCATCGGCGAAAAGTAATATTTCTTGAGTGGGGAGTTTAAGCTATAAATATAAAGTGCCACTAGCGATTTTAATTTCTGCGAGCCATATAGATTGGTTTGCTATGAATATAGACGCTTGCGGTATAAGAGTAATTCGATGCGGCTCGCAGCCACCACTCCTCACTCCTAACTCCTCACTCCTAACTCCTAACTTTTTGCATAAACGCTAAAATTCTCTTCCGAAAGGAGCAACTATGTCTTGGACACAATCGCAGGAAGAAGCCCTGCAAACGCGAAACAAAAACCTTCTCCTTTCCGCCGCCGCCGGAAGTGGGAAAACCGCCGTATTGACAGAACGCATCATCCGCCTCGTCATGGACCCGGTGCACCCGGTGGACATCAATGAACTCCTCGTCCTGACCTTCACGAAAGCCGCTGCCAGTGAAATGAAATCTCGCGTGGCCCAGTCCCTCACAGAGAAACTGGAAGAATTGGACAAAGAAGGCCCCTCTCCCTTGTTGCCCCATTTGAAACGGCAAATTTCTCTTCTCGGCAGTGCCCAGATTTCCACACTGGACTCTTTTTTTCAGTCTCTCGTCCGTCAATATTTCTACCTGCTGGACCTGGACCCGAAGACACAGATGCTCACCGATGAGAACGAGGCCTATCTTTTGAAAGACGCGGTCCTTTCAGAAGTGTTAGAAAATTGGTACGAAAAAGCAGATCCCGCTTTCCTCGACACCGTAGACCTGTTTGCCAGCCGCTACCAGGACAGCCTTTTGAAACAGACCGTGCTCAAAATGTACACCTTTTCCTGCTCCATGGCCTTCCCGGAAACTTGGCTCGCCCAGGTCCCGGAGAGTTACCATTTCCCTGAAACCGCCTCCATGGATGATTTCCCTTGGACCAAGCCCATTCTGGAAAAACTCATTTCCACGGCGGAAAAAATTTGCGACCTGTACCGCCAAAGTTTCTCTATCATGGAGCAAAGTAAACTGGCAGAAACGGTATACAGCGAACAATTTTCCACAGAATACAGTTTCTTTAGCACCTTTGCGGGCGTGAAGAGTTGGAAAGCACTCTACGCCCTCCCCTCTTTCGCGTATGGAAAAATCAAATCCATTTCCGCTGCCCAAGCCAAAGCCTTCCAAACCACCAGCAAAGATTTCAATGCCACCCCCGAAAAGGAAGCCATCAAAGCCTTGCGAGATGAAGCCAAGAGCACTTATGAAAAAGAATTGGTGCCCTTCCTTTCCATTGAGGAATCGCAATGGATGAAAGAAACTGCCGCCATGTATCCCATTGTCTCGGTGCTGTCCCAGCTGACCCTGGATTTCACGAAAGCCTACAAAAAACGGAAGCGGCAGGAATGTCTCATGGATTTCAATGATTTGGAGCACTACGTGCTGGACATTCTCCTAGACAAAGACAATCCTGCTTTCACGCCAGAAAAGGCGCTGGATTTCCCTTCCCAAGCAGCCCTTTCTATCCGGGAAAAATACAAGGAAGTCATGATTGACGAATACCAGGACACCAACGGCGTGCAAGAGCTCATCACCGCCCTCATTTCCAATGGAGCCAATCGCTTCCTGGTGGGGGACATCAAGCAAAGTATTTATCGTTTCCGTCAGGCAGACCCAACAATTTTTCTGGAGAAATATAATACCTTCAGCACCGATCCCGCTGCGGTCAATCATCGCATCGACCTCAATAAAAACTTCCGCAGCGATGCCGCCATTCTGTCCTCCATCAATTTTCTTTTCTGCCAAATCCTGACGGAAAAGAATCTGGAACTTTCCTATGGCAATGCTGAAGCCCTCTATCCCGGTCGTCATGAAGAAGCGCGGCCCGATAATTACGCTGGCGGTTCCGTTTCCATCGAACTTATTGATACCAGTGACCTCCAAGAAGAGAACACGGACCAGCAACTGAAAGAATTAGAAAATATCCAATGGGAAGGCCGCCTCATCGCCCGCCGCATCCATGAATTGGTGGATAGCCAGCAGCAAATCATGAACAAAGACGGCACCTTCCGCCCCGTCACCTATAGCGACATGGTGATCTTGCTTCGTTCGGTTGCCACCAAAGGACCGGCGCTTTTGAAAATTTTGGAAAACGACCACATCCCTGCCCTCTCGGACAGAGAAGATGATTTCGTACAAAACACGGAAGTGGAAATGCTCTGGGCTCTTCTGAAAGTGCTGGACAATCCGCTCCAAGACCTGGCCATGACCGCCGTTCTCCGTTCCTATTTTGTGGGACTAGACGAAGCTGATTTGGCCCGTCTCTCTCTGTTGCAAAAGGAAATAGGAAGTGCCTCTCTCTTTGGCACGCTCCCTCAGGCAGGACCGCTTCTCTCGGAAGAAAAGAAAACCGTCCTCTCCGATTTCCTTGCTCACTTTGCGACTTGGCGGAAAGCTTCGGTGCAAGACGGCGTGGCACCTCTGCTTCGACAAATTTTGGACGACACCGATTACATGACCTATATTTCCGGTCTCCCCAATGGCAGTTTCCGCAAAGCCCACGTGCTTTCTTTCTATGCTCTTGCGAAAGAGCGGGACGCCTCTTCTCACAACGGCCTCTATCCTTTCTTGAACTATCTCTCCCGCCTCACCCAGGAAAATCAAAATTTCAAATCCACTACGGCCACCACCGCCGCTTCTGACGCGGTGCGCATCATGACCATCCACCGCAGCAAAGGTTTGGAATTTCCTATCGTCTTCTTGGCAGATTGCGGAAAGAAATTCAATTTGCAAGACACCCGCTCCGCCGCCATTTGCCACAAAGACCTGGGTCTAGGCATCCAATACTACGACAAAGCCCACGCCCTCCGCTGGCCCTCGCTCTATTGGTACGCTGTACGAGCCGCCGCCCAGCGCGAAAGTGCCGCCGAAGAAGCGCGGCTCCTCTACGTCGCCATGACCCGTGCTCGCGACAAACTCTACCTCACCGCCGCCCGGAAGGATGTAGAAAAAGATCTCATCAATGCTGCCACGCCACTAGCAGGTACAGGAAATACAGTAGTCTCTCCCCTTCCTTCTCACATCATTGCGAACGGCAACTCCTACTTGGATTGGATTCTGCCCGCCGCCCTGCACCATCGCGATCTGAAAAGTGCCTGGGACCGCATCGAAAAAGTACCGACCTACCAGGATGACCGAGAAGGGGACCATTCGGTATTCCATTTCACCATCACAAAGGAAACAGAACTTCTCACGGAAGAAGAGCAACAACGAATCAAAGCACAAGAGCCATCCGAAAACGCGCCGCTCGCCGAAGTAGAAGACAAGGAAATAGAACCCCAAAGCCGAGAAGCTTTCTTGGCGAAACTCCCCGTTCCCGTACCGAACTGGATGGAGCAGCAACTCACCTGGCACTACGCCCATCCCGGTGCCACCGAAACGCCAGCGAAAATCACCGCCACCTCCGCCGTGAAACTTCGAGAAGAAGCAGAATACGCCGCCAGCGATGAGCCCCCCTACGCCTCTGTCACCTTAGCAGAAGAGGTAGACGAGGAAACCCCGCCTGACGAAGAATCCAATGCCCTTCCAGCCGATTACAGCACACCACCAAATTTCCTAGCCGACCATACCCCCACCTACAGCGGCACCACCTTCGGCACCTTGATGCACAAAGCCATGGAAATGATCGACTTCACCACCTTGGAAGCCAGCGAAACCGCCATCCGAGAACGCATTGAGGCCCTTGCCGAGAAACAAATCTTCACCGACGAAGAAACGAGAGTGCTTCTATCTCATCGAAAAAATCGCAATCCTGTCGAATCCCTCCTCACCTTCGCAAAAAGTCCCCTTTGCGAAGCCATGAAACAGGCCCTAGTCATTCGCAAAGAAATGCCCTTCTCCATTCTCCTCCCCGCTCATACTTTCTACCCTCGCTGCGAAGAGGGAGAAAAAATCTTCCTCCAGGGCGTCATGGACTGTATGCTAGAAGAAACCAACGGCATCCTCATCATCGATTACAAAACAGACCGCACCATGACAGAAGAAGAACTCCGCCACCACTACCAAGTGCAGCTCCAGGTCTACGGCGAAGCCGCCGAAAAGCTCCTAGGCAAACCGGTTCGCCATCTCTATCTCTGGTCTTTCACACTGGGAAAGGCGATTGAAGTGCCGCTTGCTGGTGACTAGTGACTAGTGACTGGTGACTGGGGACTAGGGACTGGTGATTAGTAGCTAGGGATTGGGGATTAGGGATTAGGAATTGAGTATTGAGAGCTGAAAGTTGAAAGTTGAAAGTTGAAAGTTGAGAAAATTAGCGATAGTATCACTAGCGTCTCGTCTCCCCCTCCGGGGGAGAATAAAAGAGGGGGCTGCTCTAGCGGTATGAAACACTATGTGGGGCAAAATAAGCGAAGCGAATGAAGCAGGGGATAGCTCGCACTAGCGGATACAGGATTCTAAAGATTTCTCGAACAAGCTGCATGCGCTAATACACCAGCGTTATCATCGTATCGTCATTTCGACCGACGGGATTTGTGCTTGATGCTTCTATCCCTTTTCTGCGACTATGTTAGACAGAAGTGGAGAAATCTTGTGACAATAGCGATTTTAGCATGAGTGTCTCAAGATTTCTCCACTTTTGTCCAACATAGTCGCTTAGTACCATAGAACTCTCCTTGCACAAATCCCATCGGTCGAAATGACGCTAACCAAAAATCCGCTATCTAACATTAGAACCTTTAGCCTCCATAACCCCACCACGTACTGCCAACTGCCTACTGCTAACTGCCAACTAAAAAAGGACATAGCCGAATCCTCTCATTCGACCATGTCCTTTTTTATATGCAGCCTGGCTATATGAATTGTGCCAGGCCACCACCATTTCTAACTTCTCACTTGTCACTTCTCACTGCATTTGAAGTGCTTCCTCGCAAGTCGCTGGCATCTTCGGCAGCGGCGTCTTGAACCACTTTTCATGGAGCTCATTCATAGTTCCATTTTCCGTCAGCGCCTTAATGGCTGCATTCACTTCTTCCTGCAATGCCTTATTATCCTTATTGAAACCAAAAGCGAAATACTGCACCTTGGAATCCGGCACATCCACCACACGGAAATTGTCCTTGCCGTCGGTGGCTACGAAATAATCGGCTGCCGGTTTATCCAGAATCCCGGACTTTGCACCGCCCGCTTTGAGTTCCATCACAATATCGGAGGAATGATCGAAGCCGCGAATCTTCATGCCTTTATCCTGGGCATAGTACGCTGCCGTAGTGCCCACCTGGACAGCCACTTCTTCCCCATTCAGCATATCGTCCACTGAATGAATGGAACTATCCTTCGGTGTCACCACCGCCAATTTTGTTTCATAGAAAGGAGCCGCGAAGAGAATCTTTCCAGCCCGTTCCTTGGTTGCCGTCATACCAGAAGCGGTCATATCCACTTCATGAGACTGCAGAGAAGGAATCAAGCCATCAAAAGCGATATTCTTAAATTCCACTTCCCGATTCATCTGCTTGGCAACCGCCCGAACCACGTCGATTTCGTAGCCCGTGTAATCTTTTCCATCGGCAGACTTAAATTCAAAAGGCACATAGGTCGCATTGGTCGCCACCTTCAGCGGCGTTTTCCCCGCTGCCTCATTTCCTTTCTTCTCATCGCCGCAACCACTAATGAACCCCACGGTCATCAAAGCGGCCGCTGCCAAAAGCATTCCCTTTTTCCAAGTTTTCATATTTGTCACCTCATAATGTATCATTTAATATGTATTATTATACATAGATATATAGAAGATGTCTATGGGAAGGTGACTGGTGACTCGTGACTCGTGACTGGTGACTAGGTTATTATTCTGCCATGTCCTTTTTCTAACATTCCAAATCCACCGCCGGTCAAAAGGTTATAAAAGGTTATTATTATCCAGTGTCCATTTTCTAACATCTCAAATCCACCACCTGTCACAAGGTTAAAAAAAGGTTATGGGAAATACGAAATCCCATAACCCTTTATAACCTTTTATAACCCTTTGACAATCCGCTTCTTGCTATGATAATCAAAAGAAATCTGCAGAATCATAACCTAATCCCTAGCTACCAGTCACGAGTCACTAGTCACCAGTCACTAGTCACCAGTCACTAGTCACCAGTCACTTAATCGTCACGCCCTTCGTATCCTTAATGAAGAGCAACACATTCACAGCGGCTGCCAAGTATACACCAGAGAGCAGGATGAAAGCGGCGGAGAAGCCCTGGTTCTGTGCAATGGCACCGATGATAGCCGGAGCAAAACCGCCGACCGCACGACCGGTATTGAAAATGAAATTCTGCGCCGTAGAACGAGCATCGGTGGTGTAGTTTTCAGAGAGCAATGTCCCATAGCCAGCCATCATGCCGTTGCAGAAGAAGCCAAGCATAGCACCGCCGAAGAGAAGTGCCATGGGCGTTCCCAAATTGACATAAATATACACCATAGCGGCGGCGCAAATATAGAACAGCAAGTATGGTTTCTTCCGACCAAACCGATCAGAGAGATACCCGAAAACATAAATCCCCGCAATCATGCCCACCACAGTGACAACCATCCAGCCAGACATGGATTTTGTAGAAAGGCCATGTTCCTTCAAAAGAATCATCGGCAGCCACACCATGATGCCATAGTAACCAAAGTTCTGCACACTGGTCATGATGGTCAAGGAAATGGTGGTCAATGTCTTAGACGGACTGGAAAAAAGATGCGCCAGCGGGAATTTCTTCGCTTCTTTCAATTCTTCCTCTTCTTCCGCCGTCAACGTTTCGCCGCGCGCTTTTCTTTCCTGCAACTGTTTCTTCAATTCTTTCCGTTTCAGCCACATCGGTGGTTCTTTCAAACCATGACGAGCCCAAGCCGCCAAGAGGGCCGGAACCACGCCCACCAGGAACAGTCCTCTCCAACCATAATCCGGGAGAACCACAGCAGCCAATACAGCCGCCAGCACAGCGCCAGCCTGCCAGCCCATAGCCACACCAGCAGTCGCACGAGCCCGTTTCGCAGCCGGCCAAGTTTCGGTGACCAAAGTCATGCCGATCCCATATTCACCGCCCAAGCCCAGACCTGCTAGGAAACGGAAAATATTGAGATGCATCACATTGTCCGCAAAGGCACAAGCACCGGTAAAAATAGAGAAAATAATGATGGTCAGTGCAAAAGTATGCACCCGACCGAAGTAGTCAGCAAATACACCGAAAAGATAGCCCCCCAACACGGTACCAATCAGTGTGTACGTCGCAATCAGGCCGCCTTCCCCTAAGGTCAGTCCAAATTCGCTGACAATGGCTGCCATAGCAAAGGACAGGATGAGCACATCCAAACCATCCATGGCATAACCCACGATAGAAGCCCACATGACCTTCCATCGCTCCTGGCGAGAAACCCCAGTTTCCTCAAATTCCAATTCTTCCAAAGATTTTTCTGACATAATTCCTCCCCATGTCATAAAAAGAAATATGGTTATGCATCGAAAAATGCACAAATTGTCTTATTATATGACGAGATGGAGATTTTGTAAAGAGAAAATTTAGTGACTGGTGACTAGGGACTGGTGACTAGGTTATTATTTTGCAACTTTCTTTTATCATCTCATAGCAAGATATGGATTGGTAAAAGGTTAAAAAGGGTTATAAAAGGTTATGAGATTCCATATTTCCCATAACCTTCATAACCTTTTATAACCTGGAGACAGTCGGTAGATTTGAACTGTGAGAAAATGAACATGGCAGAATCATAACCTAATCCCTAGCTACTAGTCACCAGTCACCAATCACTAAATTTTCCCTATCATAAATCATAAAAGTATGTTAAAATCAATCAAAGCAATCGTTACAAGGAGGAAATTTTATGTTACAACAGGTATCCGTATTCACCGCCAATAGACAGGGCGCTTTGAGCCACATGACTTCTATTCTGGCGAAGGAAAATATTAATATTTACACCATGCTGGCCAATGACAGCGCCGAATTTGGTATCGTTCGTCTCATCGTCGACAAAGCAGAAGATGCCAGAAAGGCTCTCGAAGCCGATGGCTATCAGTGCCGGGTGGACTTGGTTCTGGCTGTGGACATGGGCTCTGATAAACCAGGTGCTTTGAACCGCATTCTGGATGATCTGAAAGATGCGAATGTCATGATTCGCTACCTGTATATTTCCTTCGACCGTCACACCAGCTCCCCAATCGCCGTATTCAGCACCAATGAATCGGAAACGGAAGCATTCCTGAAAGGGAAGGGATATACGTTGGTGGAAAACTTCTAAACTGATGGTGACTAGTGACTAGGGACTAGGGATTAGAATGAAAAATTCCTAATCTTTTTTATCGTTCCTTTTGACTAAGGAAACACAGTGACACTCACGATATAGCATTTCCCAGTCACTAGTCACTAGTCACCAGTCACTTTTCTACGCACATCAAAAGGCCAGCAGCTTTCGCCGCTGGCCTTTTTTATTACTCACCAGGTTTTCATTACTTTCTGGAGCTTTCCAGTTCCAAAAGTGCCCAACAAAGGGTTTCTTTCTTTTCTTCTTTTACGACTTCGTTTGTAACCTGCTGATCTTTCATCTTGTATTTGCCTCCCAAGCACTGCCTCCGGTTCGTCCCGGAAATATTATTTTGTATGGTCTTAATATACATCTTTTATAGCTACTTATCCAATATTTCTTTAGCAAACTTTTTGAAGTCAGTTGAATTTCAAATCATAGATATAATGTGATAGATAGTTTATAAAATCATTCATATTTTCTATTGATTGAAACTTATCTGGCTTTTGACTATGTGCTTTGATTCATAGTCAAGCAGGAGACATTACAAAGTTGATACTTATATAAAAATGATTTATTGTAGGTTATGTATATTTTTGATAAAGTTGTCGATTAGTGGTTAGCAGTTTTTTCAGTACAAACGTCATGTGGTCCTGTTGTCGGTTGTTGGTTGTTAGTTGTTTGATCCCAGACAACTAACAACCAACAACTAACAACTAACAACTAACAACAGCCTCTAACTGCCTACTATCCTTTTCGCTTCTTCAATATCCTTCTGAATTTGTGCCACCAAGTCGGACACAGAATCAAATTTCTTTTCCTCTCGAATTTTAGACACCCAGGCCAGGGTGAAACTTTTCCCATAGATGGAATCGTCGAAATCGAAAATGAAGGTCTCAATGGTTTTCTTTTCGTTACCAAAAGTAGGATTATTTCCCACATTGGTGATGGAAGGGTAGCGTTTTCCTTCGACTTCTGCCAAGGTGGCATAAACCCCATCATTGGGAATGACCCGGTCGGCGGGTACGTCCAAGTTGGCCGTAGGAAATCCCAACACTTCGTGACCGCGACGGAATCCATGCACCACGTCGCCGGTGATGGTGTAGTACCGGCCCAGCAGGGACGTGGCTTCTTCTACACGCCCTTCTTGGATGAGACGACGAATTTCAGTACTGGAAATCGTTTCTCCTCCTGCCTGCTGCAAGGAAAGGGTGTGTACTGTCACGGGCGTTCCTTGGAAATAGGACTGGATGTGAGACGCTTTTCCCAAAGCCCCTTTCCCAAAGGTAAAGTTATCTCCCGTCACAATCCCCACCAAACCAGGCAGCTGGGATAGATGGTGCAAGAAATCTTCCGCCGATTCTGACAAAAATTTCTGATCTGGCTGGATGCAGATGGTCCAATCGATTCCCGCTTTTTCTATGGCATGGAGTTTTTCCTCCCGACTTTGCAACAGGGGCACATGAATGTCCGGTGCCAATACGGTCATGGGATGAGGGAAAAATGTCAAAATCGCCGGCTCCGCGTCCTTCTCCTTCGCCAGCCGCTTCACTTCTGCAAACACCGCCTGGTGCCCCTTATGACAGCCATCAAAAAAACCGATGCCAAGCACAAAGCGTCTCTCTGGTGGCAGTTGATTTAATGTAGATAATATAGTCATCGATTACCTCGAATGATAAAAAAGGTTATTATTCTGCTGATTTCTTCTATCTCATATGCAAAAAATACCACTTGCATCAGGGTTATAAAGGGTTATGATTCAAACTTCCCACCTCAGAAATGCTGCTTTACCTTGAGATAGTGTAGTATCAAGCAGTATTTAAAGCCCCATCTAGCCCTACAGAAGAAATCTTATTAAATTAAGAAGGAGGTAGCAGCGAAGCCGTCATTTCGACCGGGCGTATTTATGCTTGATGATGTAGAAGTTATGAAATGATTTGTGTCCCTGAGTGGAGAAATCTCAGTGGCACCAGCGGTAAGGGCTTGATGACAGAATCCCGTTTCTGTCTTTAAGCCCTTACCGCTAGTGCTGAAGAGATTTCTCCACTCAGGGACACAAATCTATTTATTTCTGTATCGTCACTTTGCACAAATACGCCCGGTCGAAATGACGCTAGTGATGCTACCATAAGTCCATATTTCCTTGATCACATCGAAATGAATCACCACTTTACAGATGGGAAGGTTGAATAATAACCTGCCCGTAGGACTAACCTAATCCCTAGTCCCTAATCCCTAGTCACTAGTCACCAGTCACCAGTCACTAATTAAACACCTTTTTCGGATGAATCACGCCTCTTGCGATGGATGCGGTTCCCAGAAAAGTGGTTTCCTGAAAGACCGCCACCACCTCATGAGGGGATTCTTTTGTACGCAATCGTTTTCCTTGGAGAAAGTCGGCTCCTTCTTTTTCGGATAAGGAAATAGAAGGAAGTGCGGACAGGATAGGCCGAATATCTGTCATGAGAGTCCCCGCTGGATCCGCTTCGATTTCTTCCAACGTTTTCGCTTCAGAAATAGAGAAAGGCCCCATCTGACTGCGAAGCAAGAAAGACATGGTGAGCGGACAACCCGCCGCTTCGCCCAAGTCTCGACCCAAGGCACGGATGTAAGTTCCCGCCGAACAAGTGACAGAGAGGCGAATTTTCGGAATGTCGATGTCTCGGATGGTCAAGTCATAAATGGTGACAGGACGAGCGGGGAGTTCTACCGCTTTTCCTTCTCGTGCCAATTTATAGGCCCGCTCCCCATTTACTTTGATAGCAGAATAGCTAGACGGCCGCTGCAGGATGTCGCCCCGAAACCGCTGCGCTGCTGTTTCCCAGATAGACGTGTCACTCGGAATGGTCCCTGTTTCTACTACCTCTCCCGTCGCATCTTCCGTATCGGTGCGAAAGCCCATGAGAAATTCCGCTTCATAGGTTTTCTGATGAATCGGCGCATACTCGATGAGCCGGGTCGCCCGTCCCAAGAAAACGGGCAGCACACCAGCCGCCATGGGATCCAGCGTCCCGCCGTGACCGATTTTCTTCTGCCCATAAATCCGACGAAGCCGAGCAATCACGTCGAAAGAAGTCATGCCCGCCGGTTTCAATACGTTCAGTACGCCATCCATCAGAGATATTTCTCCGCTGCTTTGACGAAGAGTTTTTCGGCATCTTCAAAATTTTCATGAATGGAGCAGCCCGAAGCTTTCCAGTGACCGCCGCCACCAAATTCAGCGGCCAAGTCAGACACGTTGGCGTAGTTTTTGGAACGGAGAGAAATTCTCGTTTCCTTGTCCCCTCTATATTTGAAGAGAGCCGCAATTTCGCAACCACGGATGCAACGAGGAATGGAAGCGTAGTAATCGGAATTTTCGCCATCCAAATCCATGGCTTCTTTTCCCATATAAGCGATAACGATTTTTCCATCTGCATAAGAATGAACCGTCTTTGCCACCAATTCGTAGCAATGCATGGCTTCGATGGTCTTTTCTTCCAGATGATTGGAAATATAGGAAGGATCTGCTCCCATTTCCACCAACTTGCTCGCTATCAAAAGGGTATGGGGCGACGTGCAACTGAAACGGAAGAAACCGCTGTCCGTACCAATCCCCATGTACAGTGCATTGCAAGTATCTTCGTCCATCTTGATGCCTTCATCAAAGAACATTTCCGCCAGCATTTCTGCCGTGGCTGCATATTTGTACTGGAGATAGAGATAGTCGGTGTATCTTTCATTGGTCCGGTGATGGTCGATAGCTAAGGTGTCAATGTCTTGGGGGAAATCGAAATTCCCGCCTCGTTCCAGATTTCCTAAGTCCGTGAAAACGATGGCATCGTAGTTTTTATCTTTCGGGAGTTCCGTATGCACCAAAGCAGAAGCTTTCACCAAAGTATACACCTGAGGCACCGGGTCTGGCAGCAACATGTCTGCTTCCTTTCCCATAGAAAGAAGCACATTGTGGAGGGCACAAATAGAACCCACATCATCTCCATCGGGATGTTCGTGGCCTACCAAGAGGAAACGGTTATGGTTCTTCAAGAAATCCATGGCTTCCTGTTTAGTGATTTCTTTGGCGTGATTGATTGCTAAGCTCATTCTTTTTCCTCCTGGTGAATCTTCTTCAAAAGGCCGTCAATGTGCATGCCATAATCCAGGGACGTATCTTCTTCAAAAGAAATCTCTGGGGTGTAATAAATCTTGAGACGCTGTCCCAATTCCCGGCGCACAAAGCCGCGGCTCTTGTTGAGTGCTTCTAGGGAAGCTTTCTTTTCGGATGGTTTCCCAAAGAGGCTCACGTAAATGGTGGCTTCCCGCAAATCCCCGGTCACCTTGACTTCCGTCACCGTGACAAATCCCAGGCGGGGATCTTTTAAGTCATGAAGGAGCATCTGGCTCACTTCCTGTTTGATAAATTCCTGTACTTTACGTACTCTAAGTTCGGACATAGTATTTTACCTCTTTCTACCAAAGCAATTTATGAAAAAGTGCGTAATGGTGGAAGGGGCGCATCAAAATTATAGGGCGCCCCAATACCCCCTTTTTCTAAATTAGATATACTGTAACACCATCACAACATGACCTATTATGCATGACACACTTTATTTTTTGAATAAAAAGGAAAAATCGTTTTAAATAGTGGGTGCTCGATAATTCATATGCCCGATGTTTACTGAATATATATAGTAAAATTTTGACATCTAAATGCATAGAAATGCGGGCTATTGTGCAGATTCCTTTGCACTCACTGTTGTTAGTTGTTTGTTGTCGG
>CAVBRV010000066.1:0-12882 GCA_963597965.1 Paludibacteraceae bacterium
TTTGTGTCCCTGAGTGGAGAAATCTCTTCAGCACTAGCGGTAAGGGCTTAAAGCCTGGGATGGGATTCTGTCATTAAGCCTTTACCGCTGGTGCCGCTGAGATTTCTCCACTCAAGGACACAAATCCATTTATACCGCTTTATTCATTTCGCACATATAGGATCGGTCGAAATGACGGAGCCGGTGACACCCTTATTTCAATTTATAAAAATTTAACAATCCATTTAATATCCTCCGATGCACTTCCTTTATAATATAGTGGTGATTGTTGCTGGTTGTTAGTTGTTGGTTGTTGGATCCAAACAACAAACAACCAACAACCAACAACAATGAGTACACAGTCATTCCTCTCATTCAAGAAACCTTTAGAACCCTGAGAACCCTATTCTTAACGTAACATCCTCGCCTATGCTATAATAGATAGAATTGAAATTGACTCGGAGGCACATTATGATTTCTATTGTAACGCCTGTATATAATGAAGAAGGAAACGTAGTCTATTTCCACGACGAAGTGACGAAAGTCATGAAAAGCGTCGGCATGGACTATGAAATCATCTATGTCAATGATGGTTCCAAAGACCGCACGGACGAACTGATTCACCAGCTCGCCGCCAATGACCCCCATGTGCGGGCCCTCACCTTTGCTCGCAATTTCGGCCATCAGATCGCCATCACTTGCGGCATGGATTTTGCCCAAGGGGACGCAGTCATCACCATGGACGGCGACATGCAACACCCACCGACTCTCATCCCGAAGCTCATTGAAAAATGGCAAGAGGGCTACGACATCGTGCAAACCATCCGCACCGCCACCGAAGATGCGGGATTGATAAAGAAATTGACCTCTTCCGGGTACTACGCGGTCATCAATTCTATTTCCACCACGAAAGTAGTACCCGGTGGTTCCGATTTTCGCCTCATGGATCGGAAAGCGCTCAATGCTTTTTTGAAATTTAGAGAACACGCCCGCTTCATCCGCGGTATCGTGGGCGGCTTGGGATTCAAACAAACCACCCTCGAATTTGAAGCTCCCGCTCGCCACGCCGGCGTTTCTAAATTCTCCATGAAAAAAATGCTTCACTTCGCCATGGACGGCATCATCACCAATTCCACCTTACCACTTCGCATGGCCTTCTACTTGGGATTTCTAGCCGCCATCGTCGGGGTGCTGGTCATTCTCCACGTGCTCTACTGCGTCGTCACCGGCGAAGCCGTCCCCGGCTGGGCCACCATGACCATCCTCACCACCCTCTTCGGTAGCATGAACCTCATGTGCCTAGGCATCATCGGCGAATACATCAGCCGTATTTCCGAAGAAACCAGAAACCGCCCCCTCTATTGGCTGGCGGATGATACGGCGATGCATTTGGATAATCCGTACCATGTGACGCACAAGGAATTGTAACCGCCTATGAATTAGGAGTTAGGAGTTAGGAGTTAGGAGTGAAGCCCGGCGAGCGCCTCGAATTGCTCTTATTGGGCTTGCGACTTTTGATTCTAAGCTCTTTTCTATATGCTCGCCGATTTTGATAGAACGTTAGCAGTTAGCAGTAGGCAGTTAGCGGTGTACAAATACTGCCAACTGCCTACTACTAACAGCCTACTTTATATAAAAAGGGGTATTGGGGCGCTATATAATTTGATGTGCCCCTTCCACCACTCCTCACTCCTCATTCCTAACTCCTCACTATATATCTATCCATATAAATACCAATAGAAAATAAAGAAATCATCGTAACGAAAGGAGCTTCCCCTTGTCTAATTTTTTTGAAAGTGAACTCTTTGCTGAACTGAGCGAAGACTTGAAACAATCCTCCCGTTTTACTGCCACCTACCGCATTGCGGCTTCTAGTTATGAAGAAGCGAAGAAATTGGCTTGGAACGTAGCGGTGGAGCAAACCATTGAATGTCCCTATGAACTGGTGGAGGGCACACCCATTGCAGATACCGTGGTCGGTCAAATCGATGATTTGAAAAAAGCGCCAGAACCCGGCGCTTACTACGCCACCATTTCCTACGAGCCCGAAGCAGTGGGCGATGAAATGGCGGAACTCATCAATATGCTTTTTGGAAATACGAGCCTCCAGCCCGGCGTTCGGCTCATGTCCTTCGACCTACCGGAAGCCATGTATGACAACTATCCCGGTCCTCGCTTCGGACGCAGCGGACTTCGAGATCTTTGCGGCGTGCCGAGAGGTCCTATTTTCATGTCCGCCATCAAACCGCTTGGCAAGTCACCAAAAGAATTAGCCAAAATGGTGTACGACCTGGCTCTGGGCGGTTGCCCCATCATCAAAGATGACCACAGCCTCCTGAACCAGTCCTATGCGCCTTTTGAAGAACGAGTGCTCCAATGCGTCATGGCCCTGGCGGATGCGAAAGAAAAGACGGGCAAAAAGAGCATGTACATCGCCAACTGCACCGCTGACGGATTGGAATTTTTGCAGCGTGCGTATAAGGCAAAAGAAATCGGTGCCAACGGCATCATGGCAGCCCCTGCCATCACAGGCTTCACCATGATTCACGACCTGGCAAAAGACCCCGACTTCGGTCTCCCCATTTTCCTCCACCCCTGTTTCTCCGGTCCCCAAGTCCTATCCAAAGATTCCGGTATTTCCCCCTTCTGCTACTACGGACAACTCTCCCGATTGGCCGGTGCAGATGCGGTCATCTTCACCAGCTTCGGCGGCCGTTTCTCCTTCTCTCAGGAAACTTGTCAGAAAATTTGCGAAGGCACGGAAACAAAAATGGCCTACCTCAAACCCAACTTCCCGGTTCCTTCCGGTGGCATGCGTTGGCAGCTTTTCAAAGATATGGTCAAAGTCTACGGCACAGACGCCATCTTCCTAGTGGGCGGCGCCCTGCAGACCCAGGGGCCGAATTTGACGAAAAATGTGAAATTCTTCTTGGAGAAATTAGAGGAAGCGGTGGACTAGTGACTAGTGACTAGTGACTAGTGGACTGGTGACTGGGCTACGTTTTTTCTAGTCACCAGTCACTAGCTACTGATATTTTTCTAACAATGTAAAATACCGCTATCATCAAGGTTATAGAAGGTTATGACTTTGATGGTGGCGGTATTTTTTGCATAGATTAGTGGCTGGTCACTAAATATTTAGCGGTTTTAAATAGGAATGATAGGTCCGTAGGACCTCGCCCCTTCCGGGGGAGATGCCGTAGGCAGAGGGGGTGTATTTCCTTCAGCCGTAGGCTGGTTGTATGGTTTTCATAAATACCTGACGGTATAAATCACAATGTTTGATTAGCATCAAAATATTTTCATATCACTTAGTATTCAGAAAAACCATAAAACCGGCCTTACGGCCGAGGGAAATGCACCCCCTCTTTTGATTCTCCCCCGATGGGGGAGATGCCCGATGGGCCTATCATCCATATTTAATATCGCTAAATAACTTAGCAACATTTCGCTAGTATGGACGCCTATACCGTTTTTCTCACAAAGTATATCAAACCTCTAGTGCGAGCTATCCCCCCCTGCCCCCCTTTCAGCGAAAGGGGGCTTGCCGCTAGTGCTTCTACCGCTTGTTTATCATTTAAACATAAAAACTCGCGGCGCCCTATAATTTTGATGCGCCGCACCACCATTCCTCACTCCTAACTCCTCACTCCTAACTAGTTAAATACACGCTACATCTCCCTATCCCTCTATCCCTGCCATCGCTACAGACCCCCAGTCACCAGTCACCGCCTCCATTTCAACACACAAGCAAGCACCAGTGCCACGAAAAGCATACCAGAGAAAAGATAGAGCGTCATACTATACCCGCCGGTAGTTTCTTTCATGAAAGACAAAATGAGCGGTCCCGCTACACCAGCCATGCCCCAGGCGGTGAGGATAGAGCCGTGGATGGCGGAGAGTTGTTTCACACCGAACAAATCAGAAATGAAGGCAGGCATGCAGGAGAATCCGCCGCCGTAGCAGGAAATAATCGCCAGTACTAAGGCTTCAAACACAGTGACTTGGCTGGTATTTGCCAAAGAAGCAAAAGCCACCACTTCAAAAGCGAAGAAGAGAATATAGGTCCATCCTCGGCCAATCCAATCAGACACAGTGGACCAGACAATACGGCCGCCTCCATTGACCACGCCGATGATGCCTACCAGAGAAGCCGCTTCGCTGGCGGAGAGGCCGATCACTTCCTGTGCCATGGGCGACGCCACCGCCAGAAGACCGATACCGCAAGTGATATTGGTGAAGAAAATCCACCACAACACGTACCATTTCCAGGTATGCATCGCTTCTTTTCTCGTCAGCTGCGGACCCATCACGGTCCGCTTTTTGGCATGCTGACTTTCTTCTTGCAATACATCGGAAAGCATAACCGGGATTTCCCCTTCCTTCGGCGGACGCAAGTAGGACGCGGACAGAACCATGACCAACGCATAGACGACGCCAAGGATGAGGAAATTATCCACCAGTCCGAACCGATCCACCAGGTACCGCATCACCGGCCCCGCCACGAGAGCGGCAAATCCAAATCCCATGATAGCCAGTCCCGTCGCAAATCCCCGATGCCTTGGAAACCATTTCACCAAAGTAGAAACGGGCGTGATGTACCCCACACCTAGCCCAATGCCACCAATCAGTCCGTAGCATATATATAATAGAAGGGCGGAATGGATGGAAATCGCCCAAGCTGTCCCCAAAAGGCCACTCCCAAAGAAACAAGCCGACACCATCCCACTCCGGGCCGGTCCCATCCGTTCCAC
The DNA here is from genome assembly GCA_963597965.1 of Paludibacteraceae bacterium. Classification (GTDB taxonomy): domain Bacteria; phylum Bacillota; class Negativicutes; order Veillonellales; family Dialisteraceae; genus Dialister. Next base: position 4,734 of record CAVBRV010000066.1, read on the forward strand.
CACACTTCCTAGAAATCCAGCGGATAGTCCTAGAAATAAAATGGCGATGGAAAAGGCCCAGGTGGTTTCCGATAAAGTCATGCCCATGGTTTCCATCACCGGCTTGGTAAGCACACTCCAGGCATAGACGCTCCCGATGGACATGTGAATGCCCACAGCTGCAAGGGCGATCAGCCAACGATTTTTTCTCATCTCAATAACCTCCTTAGAAGAACAGTTAGGAGTTAGGAGTGAGGAATGAGGAGTGAGGAGTGGTGGAAGTGGCGCACAAAATTTGGAAGCGCCCCAATACCCCTTTTTATATAAAGTAGGCTGTTTGCAGTAGGCAGTTAGCAGTATCTGTACACCGTTTACTACCTATCGCTAACAATTTATCAAAATCGGCGAGCATATAGAAAAGAACCCGGCATCAAAAGTCGCAAGCCTAATAAGAGTAATTCGACGCGCTCGCCGGCCTTCACTCCTCACTCCTAACTCCTCACTCCTAACTTTTTACTACGAGAAGCTTCATCAGGAGACAAAAAAGCCGCCTGAGTAGGTTTCCCTGCCCAGACGGTCGGCTGATCTATTCCTTGCAGTTCACGTGGTCCGTTCCACTCATTCCGTCAGACCTGCAAGGCTTTGGTTGTAAACTTAAGGTAGCATGAAGGGAGGGGAATGTCAATGGTATACTTTTTGGGAAATAGGGATTGGGGATTAGTATCTAGGGATTAGGGTTCTGTAGCGGTGGAATGGCTAGAGGGACATGGAGATGAAATGTGTATTTTAGGGTTCTGTTGCGATGATATGGCTAGAAAGACATGGAGATGAAGTGTGCATTTGAGGGTTCTAAAGGTTCTAGGGGTTCTCGAATGTGCTAATAGACGCTAGCAGCAGCAGCTCTATCCGTCATTTCGACCGACGGGATTTGTGCAAAATGCTTCTATCGCTTTTCTGCGACTATGTTGGACAGAAGTGGAGAAATCTTGTGAGAGTAACGTTGTTTTCGATAGTATCACAAGATTTCTCCACTTTTGTCTCACATAGTCGCTTAGTTCTAATGTGTCATCCAGCACAAATCCCGTCGGTCGAAATGACGGATGTTTTTATACCGCTAGCGTCTATTAGCACATTCGAGAAACCTTTAGAACCTTTAGAACCTTTAGAACCTTGAGCAACCTTGAGACCCCTGTAGCCGCAAGTGCTAACATACCTACTTACGCAAGCCTTAATTACGCTAGTATGGACGCCTATACCATTTTTCTCACAAAGTATATCAGCCCGCTAGTGCGAGCTATCCCCCCTGCCCCCCTTTCAGCGAAAGGGGGCTTACCGCTAGTGCTTCTACCGCTTGATTATCATTTTAAATATAAAAACTCGCGGCGCCCTATGATTTTGATGCATAAATAAGCTTATACCTTATTTATCGCCCCCATTGGGGGAGATGCCGTAGGCAGAGGGGACTGCTACTGCGGTATGAATATCAATGTTATTCATTTCATAGCAACACAACTTCCACCACTCCTCACTCCTAACTCCTCACTCCTCACTATTTAAACGCCCACTTCATCTCCATGTCCCTCCATCCACTTCATCGCTACAGAACCCCAGTCACCAGTCACTAGTCACCCAATCTTAATAGATAAATAAACTATAACCCCCTCGGTTCCACCCGCAAATTGTCTCAAATCGCGAATGAGAACGGTTAACGAAATACGCCAAACCTACGACCAACAGGGCACTTATGCAAAATATTTCCTCTCGCTGTATAGATATTCCAATATTTCATAACAAAAATACATTCCATTATTCATTTTTGGAATCTGCAGAATTTTTTTAGATTCATTTATTGATTTCTGAAAAATCCATGCTATAATTTTATCGAAAAGTTAATGACAAGGCAAAAAAGCCGTGGTACAATACAAGAAAACAATAACAAACGTTAGCTTTTCATTTCTTCTGCGTTATTCTTCTTATGGAAATAATCCAGATTTCTGCTTTTCATTGCTATCATTTAAACAAGGTCCCCCTAATTTTCCCGACCTTGTTTTTTGATGCTCAGTTTCAAGAAATCTGGTTTATTATATATTTTATTTCATTATTTATATTAGAAAATGGAGATGATGAGTTTGTCAATGAAACAGCTTGGGATGCGACTAGGCGAGATGGTTCTCGTACTGATCGGCATCAGCTTCATTACTTTCTGTCTGATCATGCTGGCTCCAGGGGACCCGGTCCGTCAGATGATTGCAGGTAATGAAGATATTATTGTTAGTCAGGTAGAAATCGATGCACTCCGCCATGAGTTGGGGTTGGATAAGCCTTTCCTACTGCAGTACTTGGATTGGCTTGGCAGAGTGGTACAGGGAAATTTCGGTTTCTCCTTCATGATGAAGGAACCAGTTATCGAAGCTATCATGGAAGCGCTCCCTGCTTCTGTCATTCTGGCTGTTGCTTCCTCGCTCTTCATGCTGGTCTTCTCCATTCCGCTGGGTATTTACACCGCTGTCAAGCAGAATACCTGGTTTGACTACCTGGTTCGTGGCTGCACCTTCGCTGGTGTGTCCGTTCCAAACTTCTGGATGGGCCTCATGCTTCTGTGGGCTTTCGCTCTGAAGCTGTCTATTTTCCCCATCGTCGGTGGTACTGTTTCCATCGAAAACCTGATTCTTCCGATGTGCACTTTGGGTATCGTTATGGCTTCTAAATATACCCGTCAGGTCCGTGCGACGGTGCTGGAAGAACTCCATCAGGACTATGTCATGGGTGCTCGTGCCCGCGGCATTCCGGAAAGCCAGATTCTTTGGAAGGAAGTTCTGCCAAACGCATTGCTTCCTCTGGTTACTCTCTTCGGCCTCGCTTTCGGCTCTCTGCTGGGCGGCGCTGCAGTCGTTGAAATCGTATTCTCCTGGCCGGGCCTTGGTTACATGGTGGTACAGGCTATCACTTATCGTGACTTCCAGACCGTACAGGCTATCGTTCTCTGGATTGCCTTCATGTACATGATGATTAACCTGGTTGTTGACTTGTCTTACAACCGTTTGGATCCAAGACTGAGAAAAGGAGGTCATTAATAGTGGAAAGCTTAATCAAAGGTTTCAAGGAAAATAAAGCCTTCCGCTTTACTTCCCTCTTAGTTGTGCTTCTGATTGCGATTACTGTTTTGGCACCAGTCATTGCGCCTCATGACCCCTTAGCGGCTGTCATGAAGGATGCAAACCAGATGCCTTCTGCAGACCACCTCTTCGGTACAGATAAACTGGGCCGTGATGTGCTCTCCCGTATTCTCTACGGTGCCAGCTATTCTCTGACCAGCGTGATCGCTCTGGTATGCTGCATTTTCGTAGTAGGTACCACCATGGGTATCGTTTCTGGTTACTTTGGCGGTGTGGTCGATGTAGTCATCATGCGTATCGCTGATATGATGATTTCCTTCCCAGGCGTCATCCTGGCTATCGCCATCGCCGGTATCATGGGCGGCTCCCTCATCAATGCCATGATCGCACTGACCGCCGTGACTTGGACGAAATATGCGCGTCTGTCCCGTTCTATGGTTTTGAAAATCAAAAGAAGAGAATTTGTGGATGCGGCTATCGTATCTGGCGGTTCTTCTTTCCATATCCTCTGGGTTCACATTCTCCCCAACATTCTTCCGCTCATGGTCATCACCGCAGCTGCCGATATTGGCGCTATGATGATGGAACTGGCCGGCCTGTCCTTCCTGGGCTTCGGCAGCCAGCCGCCAGCACCGGAATGGGGCCTCATGCTGAACGAAGGTCGTCAGCAGTTGCAGACCGCTCCATGGCTGATGTTCTTCCCAGGCCTCTCGATTTTCATCACCGTCGTAGTCTTCAACCTCTGGGGTGACTCCCTCCGCGACGTTCTCGACCCGAGAAATGAACACTAAAAAGGCAGTTAGAAATGAGTAGTTAGAAGTTAGAAATTGTGGAAGGGGCCCACAATTCATATAGGGCCCCAATACCCCACTTTATAAAAATGAGCGGCGCTTTATAAGTTGTGCGCCGCACCACCATTTCTCACTTCTCACTTCTAACTTCTCACTATTTCAAATTTTTCATTATATCTCTATGTTTAATTTCCATATTTATTATTTTTCTGAAAGGAAGCGTACACAATGAAATCTATTTACAAAAAAGGTGCACTTATGGCAGCAGCAGCTCTGATGGCTTTTGGTCTCGCAGGATGCGGCGGAGACAGCGGCAGTTCCTCTAAAGGTCCGAAAGATACCCTGACAGTAGGTGTTACCAACTTTGCAGATAGCCTGGAACCGACCGACAACTACTTTGGCTGGCAGGTTATGCGTTATGGCATCGGTGAATGTCTGGTTCACTTCGATGACAAAATGAACGCAGAACCATGGATCGCTGAAAGCTGGAAAGTAGCCGACGACAAAATGTCCTGGACCTTCAAGATTAAGGACATTAAATTCTCCAACGGCACCCCAGTGACCGGCGAAGCAGTCAAGAAATCCATCGAACGTACCTTTGAAAAAGCACCACGTGCTAAGGCTATGTTTGAACTGGACCACATCACCGCTGATGGACAGAATGTCACCATCTACACCAAGAAACCAATCGCCACCCTCCCGGGTATGCTGGGCGATCCGCTCTTCATCATTGTAGACGTTGACTCCGACGGAAAAGTAGACTTCGCTAAACAGGGCCCAGTCTGCACCGGTCCATACATGGTTAAATCCTTCTCCAAAGCTAAGACCGAAATGGACGCTAACCCGAACTACTACGAAGCTGTTCCATTCAAACACACCATCGTCAACACCATCGACGACCCGAATACCCGTGCTATGGCACTGCAGAAAGGGGAAATTGATGTAGCTGTAAACATTGCACCTGGCGATATGCAGCTCTTCAAAGACACCAGCAAATTCACCACCTCTACTATTTCCTCCATTCGTGACGTACTGGCTCGTCTCTCCGTGAAGGAAGGCAAACCAATGGCAGATAAGAGAGTCCGTCAGGCACTCCTCCAGTCCCTGGACCGCGACACCTACTGCAAAGTTCTGCTGCAGGATACCTTCACCCCAGGCGGCCCACTGCTTCCACCGTCTGTAGACTTCGGTTTCGATGAACTGAACAAAGAATATCCAGACAAGACCAACGTAGAAAACGCTAAGAAACTGCTGGAAGAAGCAGGCTGGAAAGATACCGATGGCGATGGTTACGTAGATAAAGACGGCAAGCCGCTGGAACTGGACTTCATTTTCTACTCCGGCCGTAGCGAACTCCCGCTCTTCGCAGAAGCTACCCAGTCTGATGCTAAGAAAGTCGGCATTAAGATCAACCTGAAGAACGTGGACTACAACGTACTCGATGGCATCGGCACCCGCGGCGAATACGACCTCCTCATTTCCAACGTCCTCGCTGAACAGGCTGGCGACCCAGAAGTCTTCATCAACATGTACTGGAAGACCAATAAAGACGGTTCCAACCCGCAGAACGGCTCTGGCTACAGCAACCCAGAATATGATGCCCTCTCCGACCAGCTGGCTTCCGAATTTGACCCAGCAAAACGTAGAGAAATCATCATTAAGATGGAAAAGATTATCCAGGACGACGCAGCTACCCTGGTATTCGGCTACCCACAGACCAATATGATTTCCAACAAGTCCGTCGCTCATGCTGACATCAAACCGTGCGACTACTACTGGATCACCAAAGACATTACTCCAGCAAAATAATGTGACTAGTGACTGGTAGCTGGTGACTAGTTCATCCGCTCATTCACTGAAAAGGTTAGCCCTTCGGGCAGGTTATAAAGGGTTATATGATTCCGTATAACCCTTTATACCTTTTATACCTAAATGCAAGAAGGGGATTAGGGATTAGTAGCTAGGGATTAGGTAAGTAAAACAGGTTGCTCAAGGTTCTAAGGGTGCTAAGGTTTCTAAGGTTCCTCGAATGTGCGAATAGACGCTAGCGTCATCCTCTCATTCAAGAAACGTGAGAACCTTGAGAACCCTTAGTAACTTGAGAAACCTTCATATACTTTGCGGCGCTTCCAAATTTTGCGCGCCGCCACCACCATTCCTCACTCCTAACTCCTCATTCCTAACTTTTCCACATATTCATTGTATTTCCAAAAGAATCAATCCAAGAATTACCAAATATAAGGAGCCTTTCATGCTATTAGAAGTCAAAGACCTGGGTATCGCCTATGGCAATAAAGAACCCATCGTCCGCCATGTCAGTTTCAATCTGGACCAGGGCGAGATTCTTGCTATCGTAGGCGAATCAGGCTCAGGCAAAACTACAGTTATCCGCGCCATCCAGCACGTACTGCCTGGCGGCGGCCATATAGCGGAAGGTCAGGTCATTTTTGAAGGCGAAGATACCCAGAAACAGACTCCTGAAATGCATAGAAGCCTCTGCGGCACCGACGTCTCCATGATTTTCCAGGACAGCGGCGCTATGATGAATCCGATCCGTACCATCGGCACCGAATTTAAAGAATACCTAGCTGTCCATGGCATTACCGATGCCAAAGAAGCTCACGACCTGATGATTTCCATGATCGAAATGGTCCGTCTCCCCAACCCGGAACACATCCTGGAATGCTACCCCTACGAACTCTCCGGTGGTATGCGCCAGCGTGTCGGCATCGCTATGGCTATGGCTATGAAGCCAAAACTGCTTCTCGCCGACGAACCAACCTCCGCTCTGGACGTCACCAACCAGGCCATTATCGTCAAAGAAATGATGAATGTCCGTGACAAAATGAACACCGCCATCATCATCGTTACCCATAACATGGGCGTATCCGCCTTCATGGCCGACTACATCATGGTTATGAAAAAAGGACGCATGGTAGAATACGGCAAAACCGAAGACGTCATTTACCATCCGAAAGAAGAATACACCAAGATGCTTCTCTCTGCAGTTCCGAAAATGGGAGGTGGCATGGAATGAAAAACTACGGCGAAGAAATCCTCCGCATGGAAAATATTTGCAAAGTCTTCGACTTAGGAGACGGCAAGAAACTGACCGCCGCTGACAACGTCACCGTCAATATCCACAAAGGCGAAACGTTGGGGATCGTTGGCGAATCCGGTTCCGGTAAATCCACCCTGGCAAAAATGCTCACCCGCCTCTATCCCATGACCAGCGGGAAAATCATTTTCCACGGCAAAGACATCACCGACCTCAAAGGCGAAGACCTCCGTCAGCACAGAAAATCCATTCAGATGGTCTTCCAAGACCCCTCCACCGCTTTCAACCCGAAGCAGCGCGTCCGCGAAATCATTTGCGAACCACTGAAAAACTTCGGCCTCATCAAGAGCAATGAAATGGATGCGAAAGCAAAAGAAATGCTCCGCTTAGTAGATCTCCCCGAAGATTTCTCTGACAGATACCCGAACAACATGTCCGGTGGTCAGCGCCAGCGTATTGCCATCGCTCGTGCCCTGGTTCTCCAGCCAGAAATCATCGTCTGCGACGAAGCCACCTCCGCCCTCGACGTATCCGTCCAGAAAACCATCCTGGAACTCCTGGATCGCCTCCAGAGAGAAACCCACGTGGCCTATATGTTCATCTGCCACGACCTGGCATTGGCAAACATGTTCTGCGACAACATCGTAGTCATGCAGCACGGCAAAGTGGTAGAAAAAATCCACGACCTCCGCGAAGCCAAAGATCCCTACTCCAAGAAACTCCTGGCTTCCGTCTTCACCATCGAAGAAGGGAAGAACAAGGTGCTTCCAGATGAACTGTTTAACTAAGCGATTGGCTTAGTTAAGGGATTATCATCTTACCGATTCCGTTTGCATCACTTGGCATGTAAATGGATAGGCTAAGGGTTATCATTCTACTGACTTCGATAATGTAACAAAGCAAAATACCGCTAGCATCAAGGTTATAAAGGTTATAATCTTGATGTTAGCGGTATTTTTTTATTTGTGTTGTTGGTTGTTAGTTGTTTGTTGTTTGAACCAAACAACCGACAATACCTGCAAAATAGTAATGATAGGTCCGTAGGACCTCATCCCCACCAGGCAATGTCATTATGTTAAGAGAGCGGTATAAAAACTACCGTCATTTCGACCGATCCTATTTGTGCTTGATGGTACAAAAGCATTGAAATGATTTGTGTCCCTGAGTGGAGAAATCTCTTCAGCACTAGCGGTAAGGGCTTAAAG
>CAVBRV010000067.1:0-12775 GCA_963597965.1 Paludibacteraceae bacterium
CCTTACCGCAAGTGGTGATGAGATTTCTCCACTCAGGGACACAAATCATTTCAATGCTTTTGAAGCATCAAACACAAATAGGATCGGTCGAAATGACGGTGTCTTTTATACCGCTATTCTTAATTTAGTGGCATTACCCCAACGGGGGAGACAAGACGCTAGAATGTATTTCATAGAAGTCAAATATACTAATTCCCGCTGTCTCTAGCCGCCTATACCTACAGAACCCCAGTCACGAGTTACCAGTCACCAGTCACCAGTCACCAACACCCATCCCCCATCGAACACCGCTTCCTGCATCCCATCCGTATAGGTATCTCTGAATGGCACGCCCAACACCTCGAATAGCTCTTTACTTTCCCAAGATCTCTGTAATCGACTGCCGCTATAGATGACTGCTTCTGGGGCGATGGATTGGATTTCTTTTTCTGTCAACGCCTGCCAGCCTTCGTGACCGGCCAGCCACAAAGTATGATTTCCTTTTCCTGCTGATGACATGCCTTTCTTCCCAGAGAGATACAAGCAGGTATCACCAAAGGAAATCCGCCAGCTGCTGCCGTTACTCATAAATCGCATAGGGCCATAGGCCAGCTCCGCTTTGGATAATTCTCGCACTTTCGCTTTTTCTGGAAGTAGTTTTGGTGCTTTAGCGGAAAGTTTCCCGCCGGTTATCCATATTTCCTTTACGGGGATAGACAAGGTGAGTGGCAAAGTGTCTTTCACATCTTCTACATTGAGGATCAAAATGTCGGCTTCAAAAATGCCTTCATAGCCAAGGAAGGAATTCCATTCCCAGGCAGCGGTATGAGACGAGACGCCTCCGCCCTTATAGTATAGAATGTTTTGCTTCCCATTGACAAGCACCATTCCTTGGTCCGGCCCCAAATCAGGAACGTACACCCGCACCGCCGGCCGTGTCAGGTAAAGAAATAACACAAGTAGCACGAGACTGCCCCATACAGCTATAGCGACACCGATTTGTTTCTTCGATTGACAAATCCATTTCCGGAAATACACCAATCCCACCGTCACATAGTAGGTCAGCACTTGCCAACCATTCATGCCGCCCACACCCCAGGCGGCTTTGGGCAAGGAGGAGAGGAAGAAGTTCAACCGAAGAGCAAGCCATAGGAAATAATCAGCCAGCTGCAAAATCCCACCAGCCAGTGGCATGAAGAGAAGGGATGCCAAAGCTGCCAAAAGTCCCGCAATGATGACCCATTCCAAAAAAGGCGCTACAAACAGATTCGCCGGGATGAAGAATAAAGGAAAGTTGTGAAAATCATAGAGCACAATGGGGAGTGTCAAAATTTGTGCTGCTAAGGCTAGCGATGTGCCTTCTCCTATCCATTTCGGAAGGTGTTTGATTTTCTGCATATAGGAAAGAATGGGCTGATAAAAAATCAGAAGTCCTGCCGACGCACCTGCGGATAACTGGAAACTCACGTCATAGAGATAGAAAGGATCCCAGAGCAGCATGCCTGTCACCGCGGCCCCCAGTAAATTCAGCGTCGCTTTTTCTCGTTCTAGGAAAATACCACCTACTGACAGAATCCCCATCACCGCCGCACGAATAACGGGCGGCACCAATCCTGCCAAAAGGGCATAGCACAGCACCAGTGACATGGCCCCGATGAGAACCAATTTCTGCGGAAGGTGTAACCATTTCCCTAGGAAATACAGAAATCCAAAGAGCAGTGCTACATGAGACCCTGACACAGACAAGATGTGTACGATACCTGTCACCGAGAAAGATTGCATCACATCTTTCGAGATTTCATTGTAATTGCCCCCAAAGAGAAGAGTCATTAGGATATGAAGCCGGCTGTCATCCATGTAAGGGGCAAATTTCTTTTCCAAATTTTTCTTGATAGCTTCCGCCCATTTTCCGATGCGATAGTCACCGCTATCACCTAAAGGTTGGATGACCGCGCCTTCGGATGGATAGATTCGACCTAATAGACGTCGACTTTTGTAACGCCCTTCCAAATCAATTTTCCCCGGATTCTGATACACCCGGATGGGGCTGAGCTTGCCCGCAACGGCGATTCGCTCTCCGATTTCATACAGCTGTTTCGTATCGGAACTATATACATAGGCAGTGCCTTCCAGTGATTTTTCTTCTCCATCCGAAAAGTGAAGCGTTTCTAGTCGCACCAAGTAGCGCGCATAAGGACTGTCTTCCTCACTCACCAAAGGCGGCTCCATGATAACCCCTTGGTACAATCCTTCGCCCCGAATGGCCCACGCGGATTCAGTCATCCAAATGCGATCGGCTAGCTCCATACGTGCGAATCCTGCTAGGCATAATAAAAGGACACTCCCCCAAAGGGCAGCGCCCGGATATTTCTTATACCACGCCCATCCAATCCCACAGATGGACACCACAAAAAGACTTCCTGCCACGTATAGCGTACCTTCGGCGGGGCAGAAGTCATATAATAGAATCCCCAGCGATAAAGCGATCGCACTCCAAAGCAATAGGACCTGGTATTTCATACCGTAATCCTATCGGAAAATTTCTTATACTTCCCTTCCCCGATGGAAGGGACTTTTTTAATATCTTCTTTGCTTTGGAAGGGGCCGTGCTCCTCTCGATAATTGACAATTTTCTCTGCCGTAACCGCGCCGATTCCTGGCAGCGCTTCCAGCTCTTTGCTAGATGCTTGGTTGATAGAAATCAGGCCATTTCCTCTAGCATCGGCTTGGTTCGGGTCGAGCGGAATGTACACTTTGCTACCATCCATCACTGGGTCCGCCAGATTGACCGCTTCCATATCAGCGTAAGGAAGCACATCTCCCGCCGCTTTCACAGCATCGTAAAGATGACTATCTGCAGGAAGTTCATACACACCGGGCTCTTTCACCGCCCCCACTACGTAAACCAAAATCTGCCCTTCTGGTTTCGTATCGATAGAAGAAACTTCTGTCACCAGGTCTGCCGGTTCTTCTTTGTTAGAAAAATGCAAATAAAAAGAGGCCATTCCCAATAGAACCAGTCCCACGAGACAGCACAGAATCAAAATCCGTCTGTTCTCGCGCCCTGGCTCCATAGGAATGACCTCCGATTCAAAAAGGTGACTGGTAGACTAGTGACTGGTGACTCGGGAAATTCCCAGTCACTAGTCACCAGTCACTAGCTACCACTATTCTAAAATCATTTCATTCGCATTTAATGCATCTTACTGTTTGTCTTGACTCTGATTCTGCTGCTGCTGTTCCTGCTGACGGGCGGCGGCGGAGTTGGAATCAATCAGGCTCTGGCGGTTCTTTTTCAAACCGTCCAGTACATTTTCCATATTGGTTTCTACATATTTCAAAACGTCTGTCGCATAGGTGATGGAGCTGGTACGGAGTTCATCGGCGGACTTATTAGCAGCTGTGATGACTTCGTTCGCCCGTTCCTGGGCCTGTTTCACCAGTTCGCTTTCTTCAGTGATGCGAGCGATGTAATCCTTGGCCTGAGCCACGGTGTCTTCTGCTTTCTTTTCCGCATCCAGCATGATTCTTTCTTTGTCGGCTACGATACGACGTGCACTTTCCAGTTCGTTCGGCAAGGATTGGTTGATGGCATCGATCAAACGAGTCACTTCATCTTTGTCTACCATTTTTTTATTGGTAAATGGCACTTCACTGGCATTATTGATTACATTTTCGAGTTCTTCCAACAGTTTTCTTGTATCCATAATAAAGCCTCATTTCTTTGAATGAAAATAGGTGGGAATAGCGGATAGCTTGCTATCAGTAGAGACATCTGTCTTTATTTCGCTAGAGCTGACAGGGTTCTCAGGTTGCTAAGGGTTCTCAAGGTTCTAAAGGTTTGTCGAACGAGCCAAATGACGCCTGTGTCCATTAGCTCTATGAGAAAACCTGAGAAGCCTGAGCCGCCTGAGTGACATGAGAAACCTTTCTCTCTATCCATAACGCACCAGCTGACACCACAGTCAACATCCCGCTAGCGTCCCCTATTTTCCTAACTTCTTCTTAATCTTTTCCTGTACATAAGGTGGCACCATCTGGGTCACATCCCCATCAAAATGGGCCAATTCGCGAACGCCTGTAGAAGACAGGTAGGAATACTGACTATCGGTCATGAAAAACGCCGTTTCCAAGGTGGGATCGATTTTCTTAATCATCAGCGCCCGCTGGAACTCGTATTCAAAATCACTGAAAGCCCGAAGTCCACGAATCAGCAAATGACAATCCCGTTTCGCTGCATATTCATTCAAGAGACCGTCGAACGCATCCACCTCTACATTGGGGATGTCCTTCGTCGTTTCTCGAAGCATATCCAGCCGTTCTTCTGTAGAAAACATATAATGCTTGTTGGGATTCAGAAAAGCTGCCACAATCAGTTTATCTACCAGACCAGCGCTTCTTCGGATGATATCCAGATGACCATAAGTCACCGGGTCAAAACTGCCTGGGCAAATCGCTATTTTCATTGAACTTCTCCCTCTGTTCTTCTGCAAAGCAGATAGGTAACAACAATGGCCCCCACTTTTTTCTCTTTCCACAGCTCACACTGCCCTTCCCAAAGAGACAAATCCGGAGGTTCAGAAATAGAATGTTCTGCCACGATGATGGCATTCTCTGCGGGGAGACCGCAGGAAAAAATCAGGGACAGGATTTCATTGATATACCCTTTTCTATAGGGCGGATCCATAAATATATAGTCAAACTGCTTTCCTTGGAGAGATTTCAAGGAAAGGGTTACATCGCGAGATAAAATAGACACTTTGTCTTCCACATGGCACTTTTTCGCATTTTCTCGAATGATGCGGCCTGTGGTTTTATCAATAAAAACTGCAGACTCCGCGCCACGAGATAAGGCTTCCAGTCCCATGGCACCGGTCCCGGCGAAGACGTCCAGTATCCGGCTTTCCATGATGCCCACATTGGCAAGTACATTGAAAATACTTTCTCGCACTCTACCAAGAGTAGGCCTCGTATTTCGTCCGGCCGGTGACAAAAGATTCGTTCCTTTCGCGCGGCCACCAATAATTCTCATATATGTACCTCTATGAAGTGATTTTGGCTTATGCCAACACTTAAGAGTATTATAGCATACTCTGTAGAAATTGGTATGAGAAATTTGAGATTTTGGATTTGGGTGACTGGTGACTGGTGACTAGTGACTAGGGATTGGGGATTAGGAAATAGTTGTTGGTTGTTAGTTGTTGGTTGTTTGGAATACAACAGCTAACAAATCATATTGTCATTTCGACCGATGGGATTTGTGCTTGATGATTCTAACATTTTTCTGCGACCATGTTAGACAGAAGTGGAGAAATCTTGTGGGATTCACGTTGTTTTTGATAGTGTCACAAGATTTCTCCACTTTTGTCCAACATAGTCGCTTAGCTCAGTAAAGTCTTTTCGCATTAATCCCATCGGTCGAAATGACGTTTTTGACTCTGAGACATGTCATACCTAATCCTTGTTCCGTCTTTAAGCCCTTATTGCTAGTGCTAAAGAGATTTCTCCACTCAGGGACACAAATTTATTTATTTCTATATCATCACCTTGTGCAATTACGACCGGTCGAAATGACGATTGTGCCACTATTAACATCATTTCGTGTACACTAGACGCCTTATACTGCTAGGATCGGGTATCACCGAGTCCGCGTGATGTGTTCATTGCGAAGTATACCGCTAGTGCCTCCCCCACTGCCTACGGCATCTCCACCGACGGGGGCGATAAATAAAGTGTAAACTTACTTACGAGCTATCCCCCTGCTCTCCTTTCAGCGAAAGGGGGCTTGCCGCTATTGCAACTACCGCTATGTTTCCTAATCCCTAAAAATAAAAAACTCGCGGCGCTTCCAAATTTTGATGCGCCGCACCACCATTACGCACTACGCACTTCGCATTACGCATTCAAAAAGTAGGCGGTAAGCACCGCTAATCACTGCCTACCGCCTACTGCTAACTGCCAACGAAATTCCCCTCTTCCCTCACAATCATCACGGGACAACTGACGTGATGAAGCACGTACTGGCTCACAGAGCCCATAATGATTTCCCGCAAATTGCTGGCCCCGCGGCTGCCCATGAGAATCCAATCCGGTTTCCACTCTTCAGCGAAAGCCAAGATTTGTTGGTATGGAGAGCCCAATTTCAATACCGTCTCATACCGCACCCCATGGGGGATGTGGCACGCATAGTGATAGAGAAGTTCCTCCCCCTTCTTTTTGATCGTTTCTGGAATGTAACCACTCATAGAAACTTGGTCGAAGGAGTTCATTTTCTCATTCAAATCCACCACATAGAGCAGCCGGAGTTCGGCTTGCGTTTTTTCGGCGATGCTCACCGCCCATTGACAAGCGCAAACCGATTCCGCTGATCCGTCCACGGGAACGAGTATTTTCTTCAGTTCTTTCATCTTATTTCTCCCATTCTTCTTGGAAGGAGGTCCATTGTACTTCTTTCTGGTCCAATTCCTTCGCACTCTTATAAAAACGATAATAGAAATAGGCCAAAATGAGGCCGAAATAAATGAAAAATCCGCCTAGCACTTCGGGCATTTCGGTCAAATGACTGCCTCGAATGATAATGTCACGAATGAAATTAAATTCCCAGGTCAAAGGGAAGAAATGAGTGACCGCGATGACCCAGTCTGGATATAAGGAAAGAGGAAAGGTAGCCCCGCCGAAAATGAATCCACCAGGGATGAGAAATACCATGCGGCTTCCGGCCACTCCTGGATTGGCGGCGCCCCATCCGAAGAGAAGCGCCATCAGTCCCAATGCGGGCAGATAAAAGAATTGGGTCACAATAAATTCCAAAATATTTCCTGCAAAGACCATATCACCCCAGATACGCAAGATCGCCATACCTAGGAAAAGGGCCACCAAGAGACAGCCCATGTAGGGCAAGAGGCGAATGGCAAGGGTCATGGGATTTCCGGTGCGCAAAATGTCTTCCCATTCATGAGTTTCTCGAAGCCTGGGCACCATGCCGATAGTGGCTAGCGTAAAGAACATGGAGGAAAACATGAAAAGAAATCCTTGCACCGCCCCGTTGCTGGCGGAACCTGCCGGGTTGAAGAGAAGTCGCTCGCTCAGCGTCATGCCCGAAGAAGAACCACTTTCACTGACCACCATATTCGCATTTTCCGTCGCCACCAATTCATTCAAGGCGGAGCGAATATTGGCATCCAAGGCGGTGTTGCTGTTATCACAGAAAAGCCCGATGGAAGAGGCTTTATTTCCATAATGATTTCTTTCCAGTTCCTTTGGCAACACAATGACCGCGAAGTTTTTATCCTGCGCCATGAAAGTCCGCGGTTCTTGGGACGTATAAACCACAGAAGCCACTTTCATATAGGGGGAAGAATCAATTTTGCTCACCAATTCCTGACTGTAGCGGGAGTGATCCAAATCAATCACCGCCACCGGTACGTCTCGGGCAATGTTATTTTCAAGAAATACAGTGAAAACGACGGTGACAAATATGGCGACAATGAGGCAAATTTTTTCATAAGGCATGCTCATGCCTGAAAAAAGAAAGGCAATTTCATTTTTTAGAGAACGAATCATGATGGACCTCTGTTTGTAATGCTGTTAATGATGGAAAGGTTGCTCAGGGAGCTCAGGTTGCTTAGGTTGCTCAGGGTTCTAAAGGTTCTTAAGGTTTAGGGTTTGGGGTTTGGGGTTTGGTTCTCCTATTTAAACCTTAAACCAATGCCACTTTTAAAGCCTGCTATTCGTAAATAATGAACTCGGAAGGTAAACCTTAAACCAATTCATGCTAAATGACAAATACTTTACCTATTATCGATACAGTACACTAGCGTTCATAGGCACATTCGAGCCCCCTTAGAACCTTCAGAACCTTTAGAACCCTTAGAACCTTGACCAACCTGAGTAACTTGAGTAACCTGAGCAACCTGTACCCGCAAGCAAAATCATACCAACTCACTCTACCCATTCACTCAACGCCGCTGCACCTCTATCGTCATTCCAGGAATCACTTGGGGCACCGGCTCTGTATAAATGCGTACTTGGAAACTGGTGATGTCGGCGGAGCTCTTTTCTCTGGACATTTTATAATCCGCAAAGCCATCTGCCCGGGCAATCAGGCGAACTGTGCCGGGCACTTTTTTCTTGTCTGCCACTGTGTGTCCTTCCACGTAACTCCCTTCGCTCAAATGGCTCACTTCGTTTTCCGGCAGGTAAATATCGTAATAGGTCCGTTCGCTTTCCAGTAGAATCACTGGTGTATTGGCGGAAACCATTTCTCCTTCCTTGGCGATCACTTTCAAAATTTTTCCATTTTCCGGAGCCCGCAAAATCAAGCGTCCATGATTGACATTCAATTCTTCCAAAGCCACTTCGAGCTGCTTTTTCTGCTGTTTCAAACTGTCCAGTGTATTTTTCTGGTTGCTCACTTCGGCTCTTTGGTTCTGAATGGTAGGAAGAACCAAACTATCCGTGTCTCCTTGGTCAGCGGTACCGCCCAATAATTGATGCAGTCCATTGATGGCCGATGCCGCATTGGCCCTTGCCACTTCCATGTTATTCCGATAAGAATCCAATTCTTTTTGAGAAATAGCCCCGGTCTCCGCCAATTTTTCCATACGCTGGAAATCGGCGAGTCGGGTTTCATAGGTGGAATTGGCCGATGCGATTTGTGCCTTCTGCATATCGATCTGACGGAATGTCTGCACCTCCGCCGTATCAGCCTGGGCAAATCCGATGTCAATATTTTCCGACTGTGCTGCAATCTGGGCATCGATTTGGGCAATCTGGGCCTTGGTCTTTTCGATGGATAAATTCAAATCGGTGGGATCCAAAATCATCAGCACGTCCCCTTCCTGGACGTGGTCCCCTTCTTTCACCGCTTCCTTCATGAGACGGCCGCCCACCGAATCAAAAGAAACTTTGATTTGCTCCGCTGTCAAAATGCCATCTTTCCTCTCCTTCGCCTGGGCGACGGGGTCAAAGCCTTTGTATAGCAATACCAGACCGGAAATAATAAATAGAATGATAAATAAAATGCCGACTTTTTGCGGACGACTTGTAAGATGCATGGGATGCTCCTTTCTTTTTTATCTAGTGACTAGGGACTGGTGACTGGTGACTAGGACGTGTTGTTAGTTGTTAGTTGTTGGTTCACCACAGTTAAAAGCTGAATGACCAGTGACTAGTCACCAGTCACTAGTCACTAGTCACCAGTTTGATGTCCATAAAGCAGAACTCCATGTATTTCTTGACTCATCAGGTGGATTCAATAGGCCCTTGGGGGAGAGCAATGACAATGCTATTCCGTGAAGGATTTGAGGCACAACGTATGATTTCGTAAGAGGTTACAGGTTGCTCAAGGTTCTAAGGGTTCTAAGGTTGCTCAGGTTTTCCAAATGAGTTGATAGAACGTCATTTGCTCATTCGAGAAACGTGAAAACCTTGAGAAACCTTAGTCACCTGAGAAACTTTTACTTCTTCAGAAATCATCGCATATCCTACTCAGTAGCATTGAAAAATATGAGTCAAGTCCATGGATCGAGTTCTGCTTTATAGATACCAAAGTACGGAAAATGGCTTTGACATCCATACAGATGAAAACTTTTATGTATTGTTGTTTGTTGTCAGTTGTTTGTTGTTTGAACCCCAGCAACAAACAACTAACAACCAGCAACAATCGCTTATCCAGGTAATCATTATAAAAATAGGGTATTGGGGCGCTTCCAAATTCTGTGCGCCTCTTCCAACATTGAAATGATAGAGGCTACGGTTATACAGGGTTCTAAGGGTTCTTAAGGTTCTAAAGGGATTTCACATTTCACAAATGACGCCAACGCTCATTGGCACATTCGAGAAACCTGAGCAACCTTAGAACCCTTAGAACCCTTAGTAACCTGTCATAACTGGCGATATTTTCGCAAAAGTCGCAAGCCTCAAATTCTCAAATCAGTCAGCCTCCAAACTGTGCCAGCATAGTGCCTGCTGCTACAGCGGTGCCAATGACGCCGGCTACGTTCGGGCCCATGGCTTGCATCAGGAGATAGTTCGATGGATTGTCTTTCAAACCTACACTCTGTGCCACGCGAGCGGCCATGGGAACAGCAGATACGCCAGCGGCGCCAATCAATGGGTTCACCTTATTTCCAGAAACAATGCGCATGATCTGACCGAAAACCACACCACCTGCGGTGCCAGCCGCGAAAGCGACCAGGCCGAGGCAAATGATTTCCAGTGTTTCAATGCGAAGGAATTTATCCCCTGTCATGGTGAGGCCAGTGCCGGTTGCCAGGAAAATGGTAACAATATTGCACAATGCATTCTGGGTGGTATCAGACAAACGGGCGGTCACACCGGACACTTCAAAGAGATTTCCTAAGCACAGGCAGCCCATGAGTGCAGCCACCGGTGGCAAGAGCAGGGAAACGACGATAGAAACAACAATAGGAAACATGACTTTTTCAAAATGGGTCACCGGACGGAGTGTGGTCATTTTGATTTGGCGCTGTGCTTTCGTGGTGCACAGTTTCATAATCGGCGGCTGAATCAGCGGAACCAGGGACATATAGGTATAAGCTGCCACCGCAATGGCTCCCAACAATTCCGGCGCCAATTTAGAAGCCAGGTAAATGGAAGTCGGGCCATCAGCACCGCCAATGATACCAATAGCAGCTGCCTGAGGAGCGGTGAAACCAATGATCATAGCCCCTGCCAGTGCGACGAATACGCCGATTTGCGCTGCTGCACCGAGAAGCATGGTCTTCGGATTTGCAATGAGGGGACCGAAGTCTGTCATCGCCCCGACGCCCATAAAAATCAGGGGCGGGAAAATTTCATATTTAACGCCATAGCCCAAAGCCATCATGACGCCCATTTCTTCGTCAAAGCCGGTGTTCGGGAAATTCGCCATAATATCCCCGAAAGCGATAGGGAGAAGCAGCAAAGGTTCGTATTCTTTAGAAATAGCCAGGTAGAGCAAAACCAGCCCCACCCCAATCATGACTACATTTTCCCATGTCAGCGCGGCAAATCCGGAATCTTCCCAGACCGAAGCCAGCGCTCTCATAAAACCATCCATATCTATTTCCTCCTAAAATAGTTTTCTCAAGTTTCTCAGGGTTCTCAGGTTGGACAGTAGCACTAGCGATGAAAATGAGTAACATCGGTGACTAGTGACTAGTGACTAGTCACTTGTGACTGGGCTTTCATTTTCCTAGTCCCTAGTCACCAGTCACCAGTCACCAGTCACTATATCCCATAAGAAATCAACGCAACTTCTGAAACAGGAGAACCTTGAGATACCTTCCTCATTTCTTATTCTTCGTGGGATCCAATATATGTATCAACTGGATAACGCAAGCGAGAAAAATCAGTACGCCAAATACGATGACCATATTGGTCAAACAAATGGAAAGAGGACTCGGTGCATCCATAAGTATTCCACCTTTCTGTAAAAATATGTTTGTAATGATTCCGTTTGTTCTGAGCTGGCAAGAAACTGGATTGGAGATTGTTGTTGGTTGTTAGTTGTTGGTTGTTTGTTGCTGAGAGCCAAACAACAGACAACCAACAACTAACAACAATACCGAATCCGTTTCTCACTAGCTGAGACAAGCGGTCACTACACATCTGTATTCAAGCATGAAAAAACGGTACAGACATTTCTATCTGCACCGTTTGACACGTTCCGAAAACCTTCGTCTTGTCCCGCTAAAGCTCTCTGATTTTAGGAGTTCCATATATGCCAATGCTACTGATAGAAATTTCATTCCTGTTTTTGTGCGGGACAAGAAACTCTGCCATAGTTCTTGTTCTCGCATGCCTTGTCATATATGACGAGAAATCAAACGCCCCTGGATGAGACACGTCAGCGGTCTGTCTACCAATTGCATTTCTCTGTAATGGGAGCATCCATTCTGTTGTCAACTAGTGAAAATCGGATTATTGACTGTTGTTAGTTGTTGGTTGTTTGGATCTAACAACTAACAACAGTCAACCACACGGCTTTCATCTAGTTGAAACAAATCATAGAGCACCCCATTACCAGGCATCACATCTTGAAATTTGACTTGCTCTGGCTACCTCTATCCTCCTTGCCAGTTCAGAGCATTGGCTTGTAAGGAAAGTCCGAAATGGCTTTCCTGAAAATTCTGTCAAGGTCTTCCTCTTCAGAACCACGTCCTTATTATACACAAATTGACTCAAAGTCACAAATAAATATAGATATATAAGTCTTTTTTAGGTAGTCACTTTGATGGGACCTATTTGTATGGATGAGTGAAATCGTTATCTTTTTAGAAATACCGATGAAAGCGGGATTATTTTATTTATGACTTATGGTCAATATTTTAGGCATTCCTTTTCCTTCTTTTGCGAAATAGAAGGGTATTGCAATTTTCATGTATTTCTTTTCAAAAAATAATTTGAAAATTGTTGAATTGTTGTTCGTTGTTAGTTGTCGGTTGTTAGTTGTTAAATATCAATGATAGGCCCATCGGGCCTCTCCCCCTCCGGGGGAGAATTAAAGAGGGGGTGCATTTCCATCGGCCGCAAGGCCGGTTGTATGGTTTTCTGAATACAAAGCGAAATAAAAGCATTTTGACACTAATCAAACATTACAATTTGTACCACCTTGTATTTAGCAAAACCATACAACCAGCCTACGGCTGAAAAAATACACATCTTCGCTTCGCTCGAAATGGCGTCTCACTGCATCCTTGCGTCGCTACGCTCCTAACGATGCAGTTCGCTTGCACACCCCTCTGCCTACGGCATCTCCCCCGGAGGGGGCGAGGTCCTACGGACCTATCAT
>CAVBRV010000068.1:0-12615 GCA_963597965.1 Paludibacteraceae bacterium
GGCAACTAGAAATGAAATATATTTCCAGTCACTAGTCACCAGTCTACCAGTCACCCTTATTCCATTAAGGAGGAACAACAATGAGCCAGTTGACGCAAGAAGAACTGACTGCTCTTACGAGCAAAGCAAAAGAAGTCCGTGTGGATATTCTGAAAATGATTACAAAAGCCAATTCCGGTCATACCGGTGGCTCTTTATCGGCAGCTGATATTTTGACGCTGCTCTTTTTCCATGAAATGAATGTGGACCCGAAGAACCCAAAGAAGGCTGACCGAGACCGTTTGGTCCTGTCCAAAGGTCATGGCGCTCCCGCCCTCTATGCAGTTCTCGCTGAAAAAGGATATTTTCCGAAAGAAGAACTGGACCATCTACGTCAGGCAGGCCACATGCTCCAAGGCCATCCCGATATGAAACATACCCCTGGTGTGGATATGACCACTGGCTCTTTGGGCCAGGGCATCAGTGCGGCTTGCGGTATGGCTTTGGCATCCAAGATGGATCACGCTGATTGGCGCGTATACACCATCCTGGGCGATGGGGAATTGGAAGAAGGTCAGGTTTGGGAAGCAGCCATGTATGCGGCCCATTACAAACTGGATCATCTCACTGCCTTTGTGGACAACAATGGTCTTCAGATTGATGGCCCCATTACGGAAGTCATGTCGTCTTTGCCGATTGGTGAAAAATTCAAGGCTTTCGGTTGGCATGTGATTGAAACCGATGGTCATGATATGGAAAAACTTCATGAAGCCATTGAAGAGGCCAAGACGATTTCCGGCAAACCAACCATGATTGTCATGAAAACCGTCAAAGGCAAGGGCGTACCGGAAATTGAAAACCAGGTAGGCTGGCATGGTAAAGCACCGAGCGCAGAAGAATGTGATAGATTTATTAAAGCAGTGGAGGCGGAATAATGGGTAAGGCAACACGTGATGCATATGGTGAAGCACTGAAAGAATTGGGTGCGGTAAATCCTGATATTGTGGTTTTGGATGCAGACCTGTCTGCTTCGACAAAGACACAGGTTTTTGCGAAAGCCTATCCAGATCGTTTCTTTGATACAGGTATTGCGGAAGGAAATATGATGGGCGTAGCAGCTGGTCTTGCAGCAGCTGGTAAGATTCCTTTCGCTTCTACATTTGCGGTATTTGGTGCCGGCAGAGCCTATGAACAGATTCGTAACTCCATTTGCTATCCGAAACTCAACGTCAAAGTGGCTGTAACCCATTCCGGTCTGACCGTTGGTGAAGATGGGGCGACCCATCAAATGTTAGAAGACATCACCCTCATGAGAGCCCTTCCGAACATGACTGTCGTAGTTCCAGCAGATGCAGAAGAAACCAAAGCAGTCATTCACTGGGCTGCTTCTTACCAGGGACCGGTCTATATTCGTATGGGCCGTGCGAAGTGCGATGACATTACCCCAGCAGGAACCACCTTTACACCAGGAAAAAGTTTCCAAGTTTGTGATGGCACCGATGTGACAATCATCGCTTGTGGCATTATGGTTGCCAAAGCGAAAGAAGCAGCAGATCTGTTGAAAGAAAAAGGTATTTCTGCTCGCGTCATCAACATGAGCTCTATCAAACCGATTGACGAAGGAGCCATTCTCAAAGCCGCTAAAGAAACAGGCCATATCGTGACCTGTGAAGAACACTCCATTAAAGGCGGCCTGGGCGGCGCCGTAGCAGAAGTCCTCTGCTTGCATCAGCCCGTACCGATGGCCATGGTAGGTGTCAATGATAGCTTTGGCGAATCTGGTAAAGCAGAAGAACTGTTGGAAAAATACGGTCTCACCGCAGCGCACATTGCGGAAGAAGCAGAAGCATTACTGAAAAGATAATATAGTAGGCAGTTAGCGGTTAGCAGTTAGCAGTTTTTACTGCCTACGGCTAACCGCTAACTGCTAACCAAAAATAGAAAGCGAGGATTTAATGATTACTTTTGATCAGGTGTCACTGCAGTACGATGCAAAACACACCGCCCTCAGTAACATTAATATTCATATCGACAAAGGCGAGTTTGTATTTATTGTCGGCCCCAGTGGGGCAGGTAAATCCACATTCGTCAAAATTCTAACCCATGAACTGGTGCCAGAAACAGGGACCGTCATTGTGAATGGGACAAAAATCAATAAACTGAAGTCCAGCAAAATTCCTTATTACCGTCGTTCTTTGGGGATTGTATTCCAGGATTTCCGTCTTCTCTCCGAAAAGACAGTCTTTGAAAATATTGCCTTCGTCCTTCGAGTAACTGGGGTCAAGAGCAAGGAAATCAAAGCGAAAGTGCATCGTGTACTGGACCTGGTGGGACTTCGAGGAAAAGAGAAAGAACTTCCTTCTAAACTCTCCGGCGGCGAACAGCAGCGTGTCGCCATCGCTCGTGCTCTCGTCAATCAACCGGTTCTTCTCATTGCCGATGAACCGACGGGGAACCTGGACCCCAATACGTCAGAAGACATTATGAAACTTTTCAATGAAATCAATCACATGGGCACCACCATCATCATGGTTACTCATAACAAAGACCTGGTCAATGCCATGCACAAACGAGTGGTCAGCATTGAAGAAGGGCACATTGTAAGCGACGTGAAGAAAGGGGGCTATGACTTAAATGTTTAGTTCCTTATCTTATTTCTGGGGAGAAACATTTCGCTCCCTTTTCCGCAATCGGTTCATGGCTATCGCCTCCGTGCTGACGGTGACGCTGTCCATGTTCATCTTGGGCATATTTCTATCCGCCGTGCTGAACATCAACCACATGGCCTCCTACTTGGAAAATCAGGTAGAAATGACGGTTTATCTGAAAGATGGTCTCACCACGGACCAAGTCATGGGCGTAGGGAAATACTTGAAAGCCCAGCCTGGCATGAAAGACATCAAATTCACCAATAAAGATGAAGCGATGAAAGAATTTAGAGAACGCATGGGAGACCAGCAGGGCCTCTTGGATGCCATCAATGGCAATCCACTACCGGCGTCCTATGAAATGTCTTTCCAAACGCCAGAGCAATTAAAAGCAGCGGCTGAAGTGGTTGCCAAGTACCAAGGTGTGGAAACCGTGCAGTACGGGAAAGACATTATCGAACAGCTTTACAAAGTAGCACAAGTCATCCGCATTAGCGGCATCGTGCTCATTGTATTCCTGGCCGGGGCGGAACTGTTCATTATTTCTAATACTATCCGTCTCACCGTCTTCGCTCGGCGTAGAGAAATTCAAATTATGAAATATGTAGGCGCCACCAATGGATTTATTCGTTGGCCCTTCATCTTTGAAGGTATGGTGATCGGCTTCATTGGTTCTGGCATCGCATCCTTTATTCTTTGGGAAGGCTATAAAGCGGTCATCAATGCTATGACGGAAGCGGGATTGGTCTTCATCCCTATGATTCCGATGTGGCCATTCATGCTTTACACCACACTGATTATCTTGGCAGCTGGTGTATTAATTGGTATTTTGGGAAGTGCTATTTCCCTGCGCAAATATATGAAGGTGTAATATATGAAAAGAAATCATATAGCTCTTTCTGTTGCGATAGCGGCAATGCTTCTCACAGGCAGTGTATTTCCTACCATAGCAGATGATTTGGATGATGAATTGCAAGATTTGCAAGGCCAAATCGATGAAGCAAGAAATAGCCAGGCCAGTTGGCAGGAAATCATCGAAGATGTAGCGGCAAAAATCAAAGCTATTCAGGTAGATTTGGACGCTGCCAATGCGCGGCTCAAAGACATCCAGGATGAACAGGCCAAAGTCAATGCCCAGATTCGCCAGACCGAAGAAGACATTCGCAAAGCTCAAGCTTATCTGGAACAGCGGCAACAAGTGCTGAATCTCCGTGTTCGTTCCATTTACAAATTTGGGCAGCTGAGCTACCTAGAAGTCATTATGGGCGCGAAGAGCTTTTCTGACTTTGCCAATCGTTTGGAATTATTGAAACGGGTCATTCAGTCGGATTACAGCTTGATTTTGGAAATTCAAGACCAGAAAGCCAAGATTGAAGCCAAGAAAGCGGAATTGGAACAAGACAAAGCCCGTCTCGATACATTGGCCGAAGAAGCGAAGAAAACCCAGGCAGAAATCGAAGCTAAGAAAGCGGAACAGCAGAAGGTATTGGATAATGCAAGAAGCAATAAAGCCGCTGCTGCACAAATGGAACAGGACTACATCGCTCGGTCCAATGAAGTCCGTGAACTCATTCAAGAACGACTTCGTCAAGCCGAAGCTGCCCGTCAGGCTGCCCAAGCCGCACAAGCAGCTGGCGATACCAGCGTAGATTATAGTTACAACGAAGGCACTGGCTCCATGAGCTGGCCTTGCAATGGTCCGATCACATCGCCTTACGGCTATCGTACCCATCCGATCTTTGGTACTACCATCTATCACGCCGGCATTGATATTGGCGTCGATTACGGTACCCCGATTCATGCGGCCGATAGTGGGACCGTCATTTACTCCGGTTGGATTAGCGGCTATGGCAATGCGGTCATCATTGACCATGGGGGTGGCATAGAAACGTTGTATGGACACAATCAGTCCCTCAATGTATCAGAAGGACAATCTGTTTCCAAAGGCGACGTCATTGCCTACGCTGGTTCTACAGGCAATTCCACCGGCCCTCATTGCCACTTTGAAGTGGATATTAACGGTTCCTCGGTGGATCCAATGGGGTACTTGTAATTTTATATTTGATGAAAAGAGAGAGTCTCAAATTCGGGGCTCTCTCTTTTTGTGCAAGTAGGCAGTTAGCAGTAGGCAGTTGGCAGTACTACTGAATTGGTGGTTGGTCAATAATTCATATGCTCGATATTCGCTGAAAATATGCAGTGAAATTTTGGTATTCAAGTGCATAGAAACACGAGCTATTCTGCAAATACCTGTGCACTCTCTGTTGTTAGTTGTTGGTTGTTAGTTGTTTGGATCCAGACAACTAACAACCAACAACCAGCAACAATCGCTCATCCGGTTTCTTACCAGTTGAAAAGTGAATTCATGACCACTCACGAATTATTTTAAACTGCCAACTGCCTACTGCTAACTGCCTACTATTTAACCATTCCAACCATTTGAAAAAGATAGGAGTGTATAGTAAAATATCCCAATGAGAATCAATAGATGAGTGGGGCCATTATTTTTAATTTCAAAGTAAATTGCTGTTAGTTGTCGGTTGTTTGGGGCCAGACAACCAACAACAAATAACCAACAACTAACAACTGAATGAACGAGCATCCACTAGATTAGGACAACAGAAATGAAAGAATCAACAAAAACAGAACTCAAAATTGGACTGCCGGCTTTCTTTGCAGGAATCGGGCTTGCCTTTACCATGGTTACCATTGCCGTTTACCGTGTGGTCGACCAGCCAGAAGAACTCTTGCACTTTCTAGCAAATTATAATGAAGTGAGACGGAATTACTACCGCCCTGTTTCCGATAGCACCTTATTTCAAGGAGCTGCCGAAGGGATGGTGGCGTCCCTGGGGGATCCTTACTCCATGGTATTATCAGGGGAGAAATATAATTCCTTCATGCAAAGTGCCCTAGGAGAATATGGCGGCATCGGTGTCATCATGAGCGTGACCCAAGAAGATAAGCCTATTATTCTCACTGTATTTCCCAATGGCACAGCCGCGAAAGCAGGCCTGCAGGCAGGAGACGTTATTACCGCCGTGGACGGTAAAGACACAACCGAACTAGGCATCAATGGCACCGCCTCCGCGGTTCGTGGGGAAAAAGAAACTACTGTAGAAATTGATATCGACAGAAATGGGGAAGCCATGCATTTCTCTGTGGAGCGGTCCGAAATTACCCTGCCCACCGTACAAAGCTACATGGCAAGTGAGGATATCGGTTATATTCATATTTACTCTTTTGGAAAACATACAGCTGACGAATTTCGTGACCAACTGGCTTCACTAAAAATTACAGGGGCCAAGAAACTCATTATCGACGTCCGTATGAACCCAGGCGGCCTCATCGACTCCGTCGTGGCCGTAGCCAATCAAATTCTCACCAAAGGCACCGTAGTGAGCTATCACACCAAAGGCGGACAAAACGAAGATTACACCATCGGTGGAATAGAATCCCCTATGCCCATGGTTGTCCTCATTGATAAAAACAGTGCCAGTGCCGCCGAAATCCTAGCTGGTGCGGTGCAAGATAAAAAAGAAGGTACCATCATCGGCGAAACCAGCTATGGCAAAGGCACCGTCCAGGCTGTACTTCAGGATGGGGGCCAAAGTGCCCTAAAAATTTCCATCGCCCAATACTTGACGCCATCAGGGAAAACCATCGACCAAGTAGGCATCCAGCCCGATGTACCGATAGAGCAGACGGGCTTCCTTTTCAATAAAGACAATGATAATGTCATAAAAAAAGCAGTGGAAGTGCTGGATAATCCGTAATCAGCGGCAATGCTGTTAAGTTAAGAAAATCGGTAGCACTGAAATTGTCAGTTTAACCGATGGGATTTGTGCAAAGTGATGCAGTTGTGTAGTGCAAGTCTATGTGAGACAGAAGTGGAGAAATCTTGTGGGAGTAACGTTGTTTTCGATAGTGCCTCAAGATTTCTCCACTTTTGTCTCACATAGTCGCAGAAAAACAATACTGTCATCAAGCACTAATCCCATCGGTCGAAATGACGTTAGATATGATGCCGCTGTCCTTAACTTAGTGGCTGCTCATTAATTCATTGTTCAATAGCAAGAAACCGGCTTAGCGATTGTTGCTGTTGTTAGTTGTTTGTTATTGGGATCAAACAACAAACAACTAACAACTAACAACTAACAACCAGTAGCAATCACGAATCTAATTTTCTATCAGCTGTAAAGCAAATTTATAATCACCTTTTTATATTTCTATCTTTACATCAAGTATCTGACATGATACACTTTCTTTAAGTTATCTGTTGAAAAATGCTGGCGAAAGTAGTATCTATTTCTTGTGGAAAATGATGTAAAGAGATGCTGCTGTGGATGGCGTTTATGAACCAGCAACAAACAACGAAGAACTACTAAATTTACTCAATGAATGAGGGATGTAAATGGCACTGTATGTGAAAAAATTTGGCGGCAGCTCCGTAGCGACACCGGAGAAAATGCTTAACATCGCAAACCGCGTACTCCGGGACCGCAAGCCGGGGGATAAAATTGTAATTGTCGTATCAGCTATGGGGGATACCACCGATGACCTATTGGCGTTGGCATCGAAGGTGTCCGATATCAACCATGGCAGAGAAATGGATATGCTGCTGGCGACTGGCGAGCAGATGTCTATTTCCCTTATGGCTATGACCTTCCGGAAATTGGGGGTGCCGGCTATTTCCTTGACGGGACCACAGGCTGGTATCATTGCTGGCGGTGCTTATGGCAAGGCGACCATCGATGATGTGAAACCTGACCGGGTTTTGAAAGAACTGGAAGAAGGAAAAATTGTCATCGTAGCTGGATTCCAGGGCATTATGAAGAATGGCGACGTTGCTACTCTGGGCCGTGGCGGCAGTGATGCTACGGCTGTGGCACTGGCTGGTGCCATGCATGCGGATATGTGCGAAATTTTTACGGATGTGGATGGGGTGTATTCCGCTGACCCACGCCATGTGAAGGGCGCACATAAGATGAAAGAAATCACCAATACAGAAATGTTGGAAATGGCTCGCCTTGGGGCTGGTGTGATGCAGCCAAGAAGCGTGGAATTGGGCATCAAGTATCACATTCCTATTCACGTCAGATCCACATTCACCAACGATGAAGGAACCATTATCCGGGAGGTATGCACAATGGAAGGCATTAATGATGCAGTAAGAGGCGTAGCACAGGATGCTCATGCAGCTAGAATCGCTGTACTGGGTCTTAGAAATATTCCAGGCGTAGCCTATAATGTATTCTCTGCCCTGGCAGAAGATAATATTACGGTGGACATGATTGTTCAGAGCGTTAGAAATTCCAATGACGATAAGACGGACATTGTATTCACTTTGGATGATACCGACTTGGACGATGCCAAAAAGGTATTGGACAAGATGAGAGACGATGGCAAGATTGAAGAAGTTATTTACGATGATGACACCGCAAAAGTCTCTGTAGTCGGTGCAGGCATGTTGGGAAGACCGGGCGTGGCTGCTCGTATGTTCGGCGCACTGGGCCGCGCAGGGGTGAATATTGATATCGTAAGCACTTCGGAAATCAGTATTTCTTGTTTGATTCTTCGCAAGGACTTGGATAAAGCGGTACAGGCCATTCATGATGAATTTTTCCCACCGGAAGATAATCAATAATATTTGTGAAACGAAAAGCACAGGTAGCCCCTGCGCTTTTTCGTTGTAAGTAAGTTTACACCTTATTCAGTCCCCCCTTTGGGGGGAAGGTGGTAAGCTTTGCTTACCAAAGGGGGCATGCTAAGCGGCATGAAATACTATGTAAGACTATGAATACGGTAATACTCGACGTAGCGGCAAACGCTTTTCCTATGGCGGTTTTATCGCTACGTTGGGCATTACCGAAGCCGCTTGTCTCACATAGTATTTTATACCGCTAGTGTAGCCCCCTCTGCCTACGGCATCCCCCCCAAAAGGGGGGCGATATATAAAGTGTAAACTTATATAGGAGGTCTATATGAAATGGAATAATGGAGACCTGGTGCACGGATTCCGTGTCACCCGCATGTCTCATATTGAAGAAGTCAATTCCGATGCGTACCTGATGGAACACGTGAAAAGCGGTGCTCGCCTCTTGTACCTGGACAATGACGATGACAATAAAGTATTTTACATCTGTTTCCGCACCACACCGGATAATTCCAAAGGTACGCCCCATATCATGGAGCATTCCACCCTGTGTGGTTCTCGGAAATATCCGTTGAAAGAACCTTTTGTAGAATTGGCGAAAGGTTCCCTCAATACCTTCCTGAATGCCATCACATGGCCAGACAAGACCATGTATCCGATTGCCAGCCGCAATGATGTGGATTTCCATAACCTCATGGATGTGTACCTGGATGCGGTTTTCTATCCGAACTGCCTCAAGAATCCGCAGATTCTTATGCAAGAAGGTTGGCATTATGAATTGGAAAATAAAGATGCGCCCCTGACTTACAATGGGGTGGTTTACAATGAAATGAAAGGGGCCCTATCCTCGCCAGAAGCTATTATGGAAGACCGGGCCATGGAAAAACTATTTCCAGATACCACCTATGGCGTAGAATCTGGTGGCGATCCAGAAGTGATTCCAACTCTTTCGTTCCGCGAATTTACCGAATTTCATCGCCGTTTCTACCATCCGTCCAATAGCTACATTTATCTCTATGGTGACATGGATATCGAAAGCACCTTGGCTTACTTGGATGAAGAATACTTGTCTCATTTTGACAAGAGAAATGTGGATTCCGGCGTGAAAACCCAGTCTCCTTTTGAAAAGCGAGTAACTTTGGTCAGTCCTTACGGCATTGCAGAAGGGGAGAGAGAAGACCACAAAGCCATTCATGCGCTATTCATCGCAGAAAGCGATCACATGAGCACCAAAGAATCGCTGGCTTTTCGCATTCTGAACTATGTCCTCATCGATATGGATGGGGCACCGCTGAAAAAAGCAGTGCTCGACGCAGGTCTGGGAAGTGACCTCTCCGGTAGCTATGGGGATAGTTACAAACAGCCTGTATGGACTATCGAAGTGACTGGTTCTGAAGTGGACCAGCAAGCTCAATTTGCGGAAGTGTTGGAAACCACGCTTCGCAGCTTGGCCCTGGATGGGATCGACAAAGATATGCTGGATGCGGCGCTGAATCGTACCGAATTTACTTCTCGTGAAAACGACTACCAAGGTCGTCCGAAAGGCCTTTTCTACGGCGTTCGCGTTATGGATATGTGGCTCTATGATAGAGATCCTATGGCAGCTCTCCGCTACATGGATGACATCCAGGCCTTGCGAAAAGGAATCCAGGAAGGCTATTTTGAAAACCTGATTTTGAAATATGTCCTCAAAAATCCGCACCAAGTCCTCATCACCATGAAACCGGAAAAGGGATTGACCGAAAAGAAAAATGCGGAAACCGCTGAAAAATTGGCTTCTTACAAGAGCAGCTTGACCGATGAACAGTTGGAAGACATCATGGCTTCTACGAAAGCACTGAAAGAACGGCAAGCTTCCATGGAAACCGAAGAAGCATTGGAAACCATTCCGCTTCTCTCTCGGCAAGATTTGAAACGAGAAGTGGAAGCAGAACCGCTGGAAAAAGACACCGTCCAAGGTGTAGATCACTACCATTTCCAGGTCCACACCACCGGTATTTCCTATATCAATATGTTCTTCACACTCTATGGTCTAACGGAAGAAGATATTCCCTATGCGGTGCTCCTGTCTAATGTGCTTACCAGCATGGACACTACCCATCACAGCTACACCGAAATCGAACGACTATCCAACGCTTACACCGGCGGTATTTCCTTTACCGTATCGAACTACAGCCAGATTGATGATACCCGGAAATATTTGCCCGCCATGGTGGTTCGCGGCAAAGCATTGACCACCAAAGTGAATCAGCTTTTGGAAATCTTAGGTGACGTGATCAATCACACCTCCTATACCGATACGAAACGACTGAAAGAAATTCTACTCCAGGAAAAATCTGAATGGGATATGAGCGCTTTCGCTAGAGGTCATACCCTCATGATGGCCCGGCTCGCTTCTTATTTCTCTCAAGCCGGTGAATTTTCTTAACAGATGGGAATGAGCTACTACTATTTCCTGGCTGACCTGGTGAAATCCTACGATGAAAAAGCCGATGCGATTGCTGCTCGTCTGGAAAAAGTGGCAAAGACCATTTTTACCAAAGCCAACATGTTCTTTGAAACCGTAGGCGAAGAGGAAGAAAAGCAGGCAGCTTTACAATACTTGGATCATGTGGTAGGAGATATGGCAGAAGGCGAAAAAGTAACACCCCATGCCTTCCACTTCCCGCCAGCCCAAATCAACGAAGCCTTTCTGACCAGTGGCAAGGTGCAATACGTCGCCAAAGGCGGCAACTTCCGCGACCACGGTTTCACCTATACCGGTGCCCTGGCCGTCATGGAAACCATTCTGCGCTATGAATATCTCTGGAAGAAAGTTCGCGTCCTGGGCGGTGCTTATGGCGCCTTTACCCAATTTATGGTGGATGGTACCTCTATTCTCTGCTCGTACCGTGACCCGAACTTGAAAGAAACCTTAGACGCTTACCAGGGACTTCCAGAATACTTGGAAACGCTGGAACTTTCCGACCGAGAAATGACCAAGTACGTCATCGGCACCATGGCTGCTAGCGAAATCCAACTCACTCCGTCTATGAAAGGCGAACGAGCTATGATTCATTACCTGAATGGAAATACCTGCGAAAAACGGATGCAAGTGAGAAATGAAATTATCGGTTGCACCGTGGAGGACATTCGCCACCTGACACCACTGGTGAAGAGCATTATCGATGATCCGTATATTTGCGTCATGGGCAGTGAGGACAAGATTCAAAGAGATAAGGAACTTTTTGAGAAAGTGTTGTCTATGCCAAATTAAATGGTTGGTGCAATTTTCTTTGATGAAATTGAACGGTTTTATGTTCGATAGTACATGAAATTGTCATAAAAATACCGAATTTTTTGATGATTAATGTGTTTCGGTTATGTAGAAGGACGATGTAAAAAAATATTTACATTGTCCTTTTTTACATGTTTTAATTAACCAACTCATACCATTATATGGACATTATCCATACTTCTATTTTTCTTCTATCATTTCAACATTTTCGATGTTATACTAAATATTAAATAGTCATTTATTTAGTGAGTGCTCGTTAATTCAATTTTGAAAAGATTTTTCTTTATTATGAAGGTTTAGGGTTTAAGGTTTAGGGGTTGAATGATAGCATTTAAACCTTAAACCAATAAATAGTAAGTAGTCATTCATTTACTTCTTTACTTGCAAGAAATCAGTGTTTCCTTAATGATTGTTGTTTGGTACTAAAAAAACGACAAATAACAATAATATTTCATGTCGATTGAAAACTGGACTCTATAGAAACAGGAAAGGAGAGCCATTCCATGCCACGGATGCCTATCGGAATAGAAGATTTCAAAGAAATACGGACGGGATATTATTATGTAGATAAAACCTATTTAATCAAAGAATTGTTGGATTACCATACCAAAGCAGTCCTGATTACCCGACCGAGGCGTTTCGGAAAGACTTTGGCTATGAGCATGTTAGCGAATTTTTTCTCTGTAGAAAATAAAGCATCTGCTTCTTTGTTCGAAGGGCTCACCATTGCCAAGCCAGAAAACGAAAGGTATATGAAGGAACAAGGGCAGCATCCTGTCATTTTCCTAACCATGAAAGGCGCTCAAAATAATCATTGGGATATGCTGCTTGGCTCTTTTAAACGGTTAATTGCTCGTGAATATGATAAACACTCTTATCTGTTGCAGTCGGATAAATTGACACAGGCTGAAAAAAATTATTATCAAGGAATATTGAATTTGTCCGCTTCTGCAGAGGATTATCAAATCAGTATTTCTTACTTAACTCTTTTCTTGTATAAATACTATGACAAGAAACCAATCGTACTCATTGATGAATATGATGCTCCTTTGCAA
>CAVBRV010000069.1:0-12505 GCA_963597965.1 Paludibacteraceae bacterium
CAACCAGCCTACGGCTGAAAAAATACACCCCCTCTGCCTACGGCATCTCCCCCGGCGGGGGCGACGTCCTACGGACCTATCATTTCTATTTAAAACCGCTAAATGACTTAGAGCACCTCGAAGTGAATCACAAGTTTATAGGTGGACAGTTTGATTATAAAATCTAATGTAATTACCGAAAATCGGCATCCCAGAACCCTCATCCCTTTGGCACAAAGAGCCCACTCATATCCACCTGCTCCAGCCGAAGCAGTGCCACTTTTCGTTCTAGCCCTCCGGCATACCCGGTGAGGCTGCCACTAGTGCCGACTACCCGGTGGCAGGGGATCATGAGAGAAATGGGATTATGTCCCACTGCGCCGCCTACGGCTTGAGCGGAAATTTTCGGGCGATTTTCCTTTTTCGCAATGCGAGTGGCGATTTCTCCATAGGTCATGGTTTCTCCGTAAGGAATGGTGAGCAGGATGTCCCACACCATGTTCCGAAAAGGGGTAGAACTGTATTTCAAAGGAGGAAGGAAATGGGGTTCCTCTCCTGAGAAATAAATGTCTAGCCAATGTTTGGCCGTGGTGAAAACAGGAAGCTCCTTTTCTTCTGTTTCCTTGGGCAGGTTATTTCCGAAATATTTCTGCCCGTCGAACCAGAGGCCGATGATGGCTTCTCCATCACTGGCTAAGGTGATGGGACCGAGGGGAGATTGGTAGGGAGTGGTGTAGGTCATGGGGGACTCCTTTCATTTTGGGCAATGTTGTTAAGTTAAGGATTTGAGTTAATAGGCGTGATTTCTCTAGTGATTACAAGATTCTAAGGGTTCTAAGGGTTCTAAAGGTTCTTAAGGGCCTCAAATGTGCTCACATACGCTAGCGTTATCATTTCATTTGAGGCCCCTTAGAACCTTTAGTACCCTTAGAACCTTGAGAACCTTTTCCACGAAAGGAACCATTGCATATTTCGCTTAACTTAACAGCATTGTCATTTTGAGGAATTATTACTTTCATTGTACCCATTCATGCAGAATATAACTATCCTATTTCTTTCAATTTGTATCAAAAAAACTACATAGTACATTCCAATTTCAAATAACAAGAAATAGGATTAGCGATTGTTGTTAGTTATTGGGGCCAAACAACCGACAACAAACAACTAACAACAATGAGTGAAATGGTTTAGCCTGATACCCATGTTTTTCTAATCCCCAGTCACCAGTCACTAGTCACCAGTCACCAACTTATCCAAAAAACTCATTTTCCCTCTTTACAAAATCATAGGTTCAGCGTATACTACTATCAACTTCAATTTTTGAATAAAGACAAGGAACGGAAGCAAGTGAGTCTGCTTTCTCTCAGAGAGCTGCCGTATGGTGAAAGGCAGCAGAAGGTCCTCGCAAAGTCGTCCGGAAGTCCCATATCTGAATACAAAAGTAGGATATGGCGTTTGGCACCGTTACAAAGCCGCTTAAGTATAGTGCGAGGTGGTACCGCGTGAAGAGTTACGCCCTGGTTGCTTTTTAGCAATCAGGGCGTTTTTGCATTCTAGTACCGCTAGTGCATCACTATGGATGAAAAACGTGTATTAATGAGCAATTAGTAATGAGAAATGAGTAATTCAGGTGACGGCACACAATTCATATCGTGCCGCAAAATTATTATTAAAAAATTGGGGCGCTATATGAATGGATGCGCCCTTCCACAATTACTCCTTACTAATTACTCATTCCTCATTGTTTTCAAGGCGCAAACTGATTTATTCAAAAAGTTTATGTAGGATATGTAGGAGGCAAATTATGGGAATGTTCAAAAAAAGTGCAAAAATCGCAGCAGCAGGATTAGCAGTCATGGCTATGGCAGGATTTATGGCAGGATGCGGTATGTCTTCCGGCGGAGATCAGAAAGCCGCTTCTGGGAACGGCCAGAAAGTAGAATTGAAACTGGCTTACCAGCTTCCCGCTGACCATCATCTGTCCAAGAGCGTAGAAAAATTCGCCAAAGAAGTCAATGAACGGTCCAAAGGTTCCATTGACGTGAAAGTCTATCCCGCAGGGCAGCTCTACAACGACCAGAACATGAATGATGCTCTCATGAGCGGCGGTCTGGATATTGGCATGAACTCTACCGCTCGTTGGTCCATGGTGGTTCCGGCACTGAAAGTACTGGACCTGCCATTCGTACTCCCCACCATCGAAGCCGCAGATAATGCGCTGGACGGCGACCTGGGCAAGGCACTTTCTGGAGAAATGGAAAAGAAAGGCGTTCATCCGCTGATCTGGGCTGACTATGGATACGTACAGTTCTGCAACAATGCGAAGAAGATTGAAAAACCAGAAGATTTCCAGGGACTGAAGATTCGTTCCTATTCTGAAATTTCGGCAGACATCATCCAGGCACTGGGCGCATCCCCGACGACCATGAGCTCCTCTGAAGTATATATGGCCATCAAGAATGGCACCATCGACGGACAGTCTTCCGGGCAGACCGCTATCCTCTCCCGTAAGATTTACGAAGTGTCCAAGTACATGACCGTCACCAACCATTCTTACGTTGGCTACCTCCTGGCAATCAATGACAATTCCTGGAAGAAACTTTCTCCTGATCAGCAGAAGATTGTCAATGATGTAGCCAAAGAAATCCGCGACGAAATCCGTAAGGAAACCAAGTCTGAAGACGAACGTTGCCTGAAAGAACTGGCTGAAAAGGGCATGGACGTCTATGCGATTCCGCAGGACCAGATTCACCTATGGCAAGAAGCCACCGCTCCGGTTATTGCGAAATTTGAACAAGAACAAGGCGACTTCGGTAAACAGCTGGTGGAAGATTGCAGAAAGGCTTCTCAGAAATAATACCGTTAAAGTTATTTGAGCTTTTACGAATTTTTGCCAAGGGTTAGGAGTGAGGAGTTAGGAGTGAGGAGTGAAGGTGCGGCACACAATTCATAAAGTGCCGCAGTTTTCCTAAAAGTTAATTGAGGTGGAAACGAAAGTCTGGTATAGCTTTTATAATATTTCGGCGCTTTATCAATTTGTTGCGCCGTACCACCACTCCTAACTCCTCACTCCTAATTCCTCACTTTTTACTATTTTGAAATTATCTGATTGTTAGATAATCCGCTATCGACAAGGAGGGCTGTCTCTTGCGTTCTATTTACAATATATATAACCGCATCTTAGGTTATATCACAGGTGGTGCTGCCGCGATTGCTGGGCTGGCTATTTTAGCGACAGCCTTCATTATTTGCTATGAAATCATTGCGCGTAGCATTTTCCATAGTCCTACGGTCTGGGCCATGGAAATATCTACCTATCTGTTGATTCTGGCCGGATTCTTTGGTATGGCCTATACCATGCGAACCCATGGTCACATTTGTGTCGATTTCCTGTATTCCCGCTTTTCCAGAAATGTGAGACGGGGATTGGACATCATCACATCGCTTTTATCTCTCTTTGCCATTTATGTGTGCATGACCGAATCCACCAACTACATGCTTATGAGCCTTCAAATGGGAGTCGTTTCTCCCTCGCTGCTCCGGGTGCCGCTTTGGATTCCTCAGACATTCATGGTGATTGGTTTTGTGTTGCTATTTCTGGAAATCATCAACCACTTCCTGGCTGATTTCTTTGCGGATGAAAAGGAGGAAAAATAATGGTACTGGCTGGTTTTGCTTTATTTATTATTGTCCTCTTAATTATCGGCATGCCCGTGGCCTTCACACTGACCATCGCCGGCATTTTCGGTATCATCCAATTCGTGGATATGTCCACTCTTTCTCAGGTGCCAGTCATCGCCTATAAGACACTGGATTCTTACGTGTTGACCTCGGTTCCGCTCTACATTTTGATGAGCCAGATCATGCTGACCGGTCGCGTGGGTAGCGGGCTCTTTGAACTGGGCAGCAAATGGATGGGCCACCTTCCTGGCGGTCTTGGCATTGCGACGATTTTTGCTTGCGCGATTTTCGCTGCCATTTCTGGCTCTTCCGTTGCCACCGCTGTCACCATCGGCGCTATGGCGATTCCAGAAATGTTGAAACGTGGGTACGACAGGAAATTGGTGGTCGGCTCCGTGGCAGCCGGCGGCACCCTGGGCATTCTGATTCCGCCGTCCATTCCGATGATTCTTTACGGCACCATCACCGATGAGTCCGTAGGCAAACTCTTCATGTCTGGCGTCGTACCGGGCGCTCTCTTGACAGGGCTCTTCGTTCTCTACATCGTCATTGCTTCCTGGAACAAACCGAGAGAAGAAAAAGCGTCCATGGCAGAAAAAATGAAATCCCTTCGGGAAAATGTCTGGGGACTTCTCCTTCCGATCATCATCATCGGCGGCATTTATACCGGCCTCTTCACCCCGACCGAAGCCGCTGCGGTGGGTACCGTGTATGCCCTGGTCATCACCTTCTTCGTGTATCGCAGTCTGACCATCGCCGATATACCTGCCATTTTGCGCTCCACCATCAAAACGTCCTGCATGATTTTTGCTATCATGGTAGGGGCCATGCTCTTCGGCTACATCCTGACCGTGCTGCAAGTACCGCAGGCTTTGATGTCCATTGTCACCGACGGAGGCTTCAATAAATGGATTGTCCTCATTGGTATTAATATCGTGCTGCTCCTTCTGGGCTGTGTACTGGAAACAGTTTCCATCATCCTTATCACACTGCCTATGCTCTACCCGATTATCAAAGCCCTGGGCTTTGACCCCATCTGGTTCAACGTGGTCATGCTGATCAATATGGAACTGGCTCTGATTACCCCACCAGTGGGCATGAACCTCTTCGTCATCAAAGGCATCAGCGAAGACAGCTCCATCCAAGACATCATCGCTGGCTCTGCTCCCTTCGCTCTTATCATGGTGGCAGAAATTGCACTTCTCTGCTTCGTACCAGAAATTGCGACCTGGTTGCCGTCGGTGTTGAAATAATGAGGAATTAGGAATGAGGAGTGAGGAATGAAAGGTTATACTCTATTCTGACGCCTATTCCACATGGTTCTTATGAATGTGCGGCAAGGTTATTATTTTGCTGAATTGGTTGTATTAACAATTTAATGAAACCATAGCAAAAGGGTTATAAAAGGTTATGAAACTATCGATAAGCACATAACCTTTTATAACCCTTTTGTGTTTTCTGTTGTTAGTTGTCGGTTGTTTGGTTCTAACAACTGGGCGCAATCGCTTATTCAATGTAAAGGTACTAAGGGCACAAAAGGTTTTAAAGGTTTCTTGAATGTGTTGATAATCGTTAGAAGCACTGGCGTCTCGTCTCCCGCTTTGGGAAACGCCACTAAGTTAAGGATAGCAGTATCATATCTATTGTCATTTCGACCGATGGGATTCGTGCTTGATGACTTTGTAGGGCTAAGCGACTATGTTGGACAAAAGTGGAGAAATCTTGAGCCTCTATCGAAAACAACGCTAATGCCACAAGATTTCTCCACTTCTGTCTAACATAGTCGCAGAAAAGCGATAGAGGCATTAAGCACAAATCCCATCGGTCGAAATGACGATTGCAATGTGACCTTCTTTTAATCGAACGGCATGGACCCTTGGGGGGATATATGTATGTTCCATAACCCTTTATAACCTTTATAACCCTGTCACTATTCGTATATACTCCTTGTTAGAAATACCAAAGAAGCAGAATGATAACCTTCCACGCATTTTTTCTAGTCACCAGTCCCTAGTCACCAGTCACTATTCCCCTCTTTACATAACAAAAGAATCAACCTATAATGAATAAAGGTTAAACAATGTATGAAAAAATATGAGTTGGCAGTTAGCAGTAGGCAGTTGGCAGTACATGGCTAACAGTGAACCGCCAACCGCCAACTGCCAACTGCCAACTGTCTACAGCAAGAAAGGAGCCAGTCACTTATGATGATGGGAAACTACAAAAAGAACAGAAAACTCTATACTGTCATTGGCGCTGTTTCCTGTGCCATCCTAGTGGCCGTAGGGCTCCAGTTGGCCATGCTGAACCGGATCAACTCGCAGAACTTCGATAACACCTCCAAGCTCTTGCTAGACCGGGTCATCAATGTGATTGAAAGCAATGAGCAGAACGAAAAAGCCCTGATTGCCTCCTTGAAAGATGATTATGTGGTGCGAGCCAAGACGGTGGCCTACATTATCGATGCCAAGCCAGAAGTGGAATACGATGTCAAAGAACTAGAAAAGATTGCAAACCTGGTTTCCGTAGATGAAGTAGAACTCTTCGACAAGACCGGGGCGATTTACAGTGGAACCACGCCCCAATACATCGGCTACAATTTCAATTCCGGCGTGCAAATGTCCTATTTCAAACCCATGCTGGACGATAAATCCCTCACCCTGTGCCAGGATCTCATGCCCAATACGTCAGAACAAAAGAAAATGATGTACGCCATGACGTGGAACGAAGCGGGTACCCACATGGTACAAGTGGGAATCAATCCGGTGCGGCTATTGCATGAACTCAAGCAAAATGAAATATCCGAAGTGGTGAGCCGCATTCCCACCTATGAAGGGATGCATATTTTGGTAGCCAATCGAGATACCGGCAAAATTTATGGAGCCACCAACAAGGACAATATCGGGAAGAACTTAGATGATTTGGGGATTCATCGGCAGCAAAGTGATGAACCCGTTCATAAAGGGCACGTTTATGTGAATGGGGAAGAGTACGCTGTCACCTTCGGTTTCACCGGCCCCTATACAGTAGGGATAGCCTGGTCTGTATCGGAAATGACAAGAAATAGCGCCTTGGCGTCTATGTTGGTGGGCGGCTACTTACTGCTGGCAGCGCTGATTATTATCTTCATGGTGCTCCGGGTGTTGAAAACCAAGCAAGATCGAGACAATCAATTTGAAATTCTTCTGTCTATGTCCCGCATCTATCGCGGCATGGATTTGATTTCTCTAGAAAAAGATGTCTACATCAATTATTCTGGTCATGCCAAAGACCAGACCGATAGGAAACCCATCGGACAAGCCGGACAGCGGCTTCATGACATGATGAAAGGGAGAACCATTCCAGAAGATTGGGAAACCATGCAATCTTTCATCGACCTGTCTACCGTAGCCGACCGGCTAGAGGGGAAGAAGATTATTTCCTTAGACTTTATGACCCCTAAAAATCGCTGGTATCGAGCTTCCTTCATTGCTATCAAACGAATCCAGGGAAAAATCGTGACCGTCATGTTTACCCTGCGTGACATTGACAATGAAAAACGGCGGGAAGAGAGCCTCCTCTACGCCTCTCATACCGACGAACTCACCCAATGCCGCAACCGGAGAGCCTACATGGAAGACATGGCTACAACGGTCGCTATGAAGAAACCTTTCGTCTACGTGTCCATGGACGTGAATGGATTGAAACAAGTCAATGACGGCCTGGGCCACGAAGCCGGCGACGAACTCATCCGCGGCGCCGCCGGCTGTATGAAACGCTGCTTCGGTAGCTACGGCAAAGTGTATCGCATCGGCGGCGACGAATTTAGCGCCATCCTGATGATTGACGACACCCACCTGGCAGACATCCAGAAAGACTTCAAAGAAACCGTATCGAAATGGCAAGGCACCCTGGTGAAACGCCTGGCAATTTCCAGCGGCTACGTCTATAGCGAAGAAAGAAATTGGCCTTCCGTAGAAGACATCGAGCGAGAAGGGGATAAGAGAATGTACGAAGAAAAGAATCGCTACTACAGCATGCCGGAGCATGATAGAAGGAAATGATTTTGGTAGCTGGTGACTGGTGACTAGTGACTGGGGTTCTAATTCCTAGTCACCCGTCACTAGTCACTAGTCACCGATACAGAAAGGAATCACAACTATGACATATACCATTCGTCAAGGAAATATCCATGATGCAGAAGCCCTAGCAGCCGTGGAAGCAGAATGCTTCCCGAAAGCAGAAGCCGCTACGGCAGAACAAATTCGGGAGCGCCTCGCTTCCTATCCCAACCATTTTCTCCTTATATATGTAGAAAATAAATTAATAGGCTTCATCGATGGCATGACCACCGATGACAAAGATTTAAAAGATGAAATGTACGCCGACGCCACCTTGCACAATGAACAAGGCGCTTGGCAGATGATTTTCGGCTTAAACACCATTCCCGCCTATCGCCGCCAAGGCTGGGCCGGGAAATTGATCGAAGCCTTCCAGAAACAGGCGAAAGAAGAAGGCAAGAAAGGTATTGTTCTGACTTGTAAAGACAAATTGGTTCATTACTACGCCTCCTTCGGTTTTGTCAATGAAGGCAAGTCCGACTCCACCCACGGCGATGTGGTGTGGTATCAGATGAGATGGTTAAATAATGAGGAATGAGTAATTAGGAATGAGGAATGAAGGGGCGGCACGCATGATTTGGAAGCGCCGCCTTTTTTATATGGGTTCTGTAGGGATGGTGTGGATGGAGGAACATGGAGATGAAGTGTGCTTGAAAATAGTGAGGAGTGAGGAATTAGGAGTGAGGAGTGGTGTTAGTCCCATATCGGATTGTCGTATCGTTAGTGTTTTATACCGCTAGAGCTGCCCCCTCAGCCTTCGGCAGCTCCCCCGACAGGGGAGCCGAGACAGCGGTGTAAACTTACTTAGCGGCGCATCAGAATGATAGGGCGCCGCGAGTTTTTATATATTTGAATTGCAATAAAGCGGTATATGCACTAGCGTTTAGCCCCCTTTCACTGAAAGGGGGGCAGGGGGGATAGCTCGCACTAGCGGTATGAATGCTTTATAAGGAGAGAGGTATAGACGTCCAGACTAGCGCCTTGTCTCTCATGCCAGACAATGGCATTAAGTTAAGAGAGCGATTTCATCTCTATCCGTCATTTCGACCGATCGTATTTGCACGAAATGAAAAAAGTGGTATAAATGGATTTGTGTCCCTGAGTGGAGAAATCTCTTCAGCAGTAGCGATAAGGGCTTAATGACAAATCTGTTTCATGGTACTATTTCCTGTTTTCCAACGGTCAATCCCTAATTCCTTCTCTGTCTTTAAGCCCTTACCGCAAGTGGTGATGAGATTTCTCCACTCAGGGACACAAATCATTTCAATGCTTTTGAACCATCAAGCACAAATATGATCGGTCGAAATGACGATATTTTTTATACAGCTCTCTTAACTTAATGCCATTGCCCTAATGGGGGGGATAAAGCAACGGGTTCTCGCTCCGCTCAAGCGGAGCGAGAACCCTTAGAACCCTTAGAACCTGCTTATAGAAAATATTTATAAGAATCATAAGGAAAACCGCAAAGTTATCGATTTTATTGGATAT
Organism: Paludibacteraceae bacterium; assembly: GCA_963597965.1. Taxonomy (GTDB): domain Bacteria; phylum Bacillota; class Negativicutes; order Veillonellales; family Dialisteraceae; genus Dialister. The sequence goes on from CAVBRV010000069.1 coordinate 9,249, forward strand.
TATGCTTTCCGGAGAATAGAAAAGCACTTTCTTTCATAAAAGAAAGATTTGCTTTATAATATAGACAGCTAAATAAATTCTACTTTATGATTTGCACTGAGAATGACTTGTAAGGATTTGTGTAAATAGGTATGATCTGGCTAGAGGTTACAAGTTGCTCAAGGTTCTAAGGGTTCTAAGGGTGCTCAGGTTTCTAGAATGTGACTATGAACGCTAGCGTTATTAGCTCATTCGAGAAACCTGAGAACTTTGAGTACCCTGAGAAACTTGTACATCAGCAGAAATTATCGAGATGAACGCACCCGCGGTGTATAAAACTTTACCGAAAGGAGACGATGCTGTGAAGAAGAAAATGAAAATTGCTCTTTTTCTAGCAGTCTGCCTTTTTTCCGCTGCCTGCGCTGCAGCAGCAGAACCGGTGCAACAGGAAACGCACTATGCTTGGCAAGAAGTGACCTATCAAACCTCGATGATTTCTTCTTCCCACTTAGAAGGCAATGCAGAGTCCACCCTGTATTTCAATGACGGCGTCGGTCGATTGATTGAATTTCACATGACCCGGCAGAAGCAACGAATGACGCTGGTGATTCGGCAAAACATGAATGTCGTCTGGAAAGGCAGCACAGAAGTCGATACTCCCACGTTTTCCGTAGGACGAGAAGAACGGATGGGACAAATTCTATTTCACGTGACCCTAGGCAGTAAAGAATACGAAGCCACTATCGACGAAAAAGGAAATTGGCAGATGGATGAAATAAGGAAAGTACTTCCCGCATCGGAAACTCTTGCGTGATAAATGACTCAACTTTTTCACATAGAAAGAACTTGAATTGGTGATTGTTGCTGGTTGTTAGTTGTTTGTTGTTGGGATCAAACAACCGACAACAAACAACCAACAACAAATAAAAAAGGAAAGATTTTTATCAAAATATAATAATAAATCTTTCCTTTTCGAGAACCATATAGTGTATAATAGTAAAAATAACTAGATAGGCGTGGGCTTATCGGAGGACGGACACAAGTCCGGTGGGCTGAAAAGCAGTAAGGTGAGGAACATGAAAAAACAAATCCACTTAAAACCAGAAGATTTAAAAAAGAGCGATAAATTAGGTTTGACATACAACCTGGGACAGGCGCATAAGAGAATGCTCTTGAAGCAGTCTGGCATTATGAAGAAATTTGGCCTTACCGCCCGTCAGTCCTTGATTATCGCCTACCTATCCACCCATAAAAAAGAGGTCGTCACCCAGAAGACACTGGAAGAACACCTGCATTTGACCAACCCGACCATTACGGTCATGATCAAATCCATGATGGATAAAGGCCTGATTCACAAAGAAAGAGTGCCGGAAGATGCGAGAAAATATCGCCTCTACCTGACAGAAAAGGCGAAACAAGTGGAACAAGCCAGCCGCCAGGCAGCCAAAGACCTGGACAAAACCTTCTACGAAGGGGTGTCGGAAAACGACATGCGCGTCTTCAAAGGCGTGCTGGGACAGATTATGAAAAATTTGGACATGATTTGAATATAGCGTGTATGGGGCATGTGGCAATGGAGTTCACATGCCCCTCTTTTATTATAATGAGGAATGAGGAGTTAGGAATGAGGAATGAGGGTAGCGGCGCATCATAATTGGGAAGCGCCGTTTTTTATGAGGGTTATAATTCTGCAGATTTCCATTTCCTAACATGGGAATTTTATCGCCTGTCACAAGGTTAAAAAGGTTATAAAGGGTTATGTGCTTACCGTAGATTCATAACCTTACATAACCTTTTATAACCTTGTACTAAGCCTTATCTGTGATAGGTTAGAAGAAAGAAATCAGCAGAATCATAACCTTTAGAAAAAATTTGCGGCGCTTTCAAGCAATTATGCGCCGCCACCACCATTCCTCACTCCTCATTCCTAATTCCTCATTATTCTCAAAGGGAAATCACTCAATGTGAGATTATCGAAAGGAAAGATATCTATGAAGCCTATCGTTGCCGTGACCGCCGATACCTTATTGGCAGAAATGAAACCGATCAATCAAAAAATGGCAGACTACGCGCCCCGGCCGTTGTTGAATGCTTTGGGAAAAGTCGGTCTGCTTCCTATCGTGATTGCCTATGATGACTATGCCAGCCCAGAAGAATTTGTGGACACCTTTGACGCCATAGTTCTTTCCGGCGGTCCGAACCCGACGCCTCGTTTCTATGGAGAAGAACCGCTCTGGTGCATCGGGCCGACCTATGAAAAGCGGGACCTCTTTGAAATTCCCCTCATCCAGGCCTGCATCAAAGCGAAGAAACCGATTCTTGGCATCTGCCGGGGCCAGCAAATTCTGAACGTAGCCCTGGGCGGCACTCTTTGGCAGGACATGTCGGTGCAAAATCCAAAAGCCACCATCCAGCATATGCAGAAAGCACCCGGAAATATTCCCACCCATTACATAGAAATTGACAAAGAAAGCCGCCTCTATGACGTCCTAGGAGAAGGGCTCTACGTGAACTCTCGTCACAGAGAAGCCATCAAAAAAATAGCACCGGGCCTTGCCGTAGCCGCCAAAAGCAAAGACGGCGTCATCGAAGCGGTGGAAAGCATCGACAATGACCTCATCGCTTGCGTCCAGTGGCATCCAGAAAACATGGAAAAAGGAATGGATCGCCTCTTCCGGGATTTCGCGGAACGAGTGAAACGGTATAAAAATAATTAGGAATGAGGAATGAGGAGTGAGGAATGGTGGTGGCGGCGCATAATTGCTTGAAAGCGCCGCAAATTTTTTCTAAAGGTTATGATTCTGCTGATTTCTTTCTTCTAACCTATCACAGATAAGGCTTAGTACAAGGTTATAAAAGGTTATGTAAGGTTATGAATCTACGGTAAGCACATAACCCTTTATAACCTTTTTAACCTTGTCGCAAGAGGTAAAATTTATATGTGAGAAAATGAGCAATGGCAGAATCATAACCTTATAAAAAATTGCGGCGCTTTCAAGCAATTATGCGCCGCCACCACCACTCCTCACTCCTAATTCCTCATTCCTCACTATTAAAATAGAGGGCATGAAACGCAATGTAAGTCAGCAGGTTTCAAATAGAAATAGAAAAAGCAGCCATCGCGGCTGCTTTTTCTTGTGAGAGTGTAAAAATAAAAGGAGATAAAGGAGTGGATTCCCAGCTTGGGGAAAGCGGGGAACGAAATTGTGAGGACAGAAAGAAATCCGTACATTCCTTTCCGCCTTCGCAAGTATTATAACACATGAAATTGATTTTGA
>CAVBRV010000070.1:0-12493 GCA_963597965.1 Paludibacteraceae bacterium
TGAATAAAAATTCAAGAATCATTTCAAATAACGATTAAATCAGTGTTTCCCTAGCGTTTATAGGCACATTCAAGAAACCTGAGCAACCTTAGAACCCTGAGAACCTTGAGCAACCTGTGATTTCTAGCGAAATTTTACCCAAAGAATCAAAGGCCTTAATGACATACCATTGTACCTGACGGAGGCGTGCAAGATGAATGATACAGAACAAGAATTGATAGAGCAGCTGAAGGCGGATTTGGTTCACCCCGATCAGTTGTATCAAAAAGAATATATACAAAACGAAGGCGTGACGTCCGATACGAAGCGGCCCATTCAGGAAATATTGGCATCCTACTTGGTATCTCACATCGGGGATATGAAGCAGACCGATACGAATTGGGGACTATTTCATACGTCGGTACAGCCAGTTAGCGGAGCAGTGTCTCGGACCTTATCTGCCATTGGAGAGCAGAAAGAATTTTTCCATGGCATTTTTCTCGGCGGCCGGGTGCAGTTGACGGACGGCATGACCCAAGAAGTGGGGCGTTTTGATTTCATGACATTAGGTCTCTCTGGAAATATGATTTCTTTATTTCAAATGATGCCAAGCCCAGTGACGGAAAGTCCTCTCACCCGGATTCTGCGGCTTTGGAGTTGGAAAGAGTCGGTGTCAAAGCATGCCTTGCAGAAGGCGCTAGACATGGAGAAAAAATTCCGCTTACAAGCAGTAGCACTGGTGACGGGCGCGTCGAATGAGCGATATGGACATCGAGAAGAGACTCCCATCGTTTTGAAGCAGCTCGCTGCTTTGCTGGGCGTTTCTACGCTCTATTTATTTCATGGCATTTACGCCGAACCGGTAAGCCTGGGACTTCCAGCCAGTGGACAGATGAGCCGGGCAGAGCTTCTCCAGCAGTTGGAGAGAGACCAGGACCATCCGGAGCTTTGGTATCAGAAGGATTATGTGAATCGCTTCGGCCGCACGTCGGATACACAGGAGCCCTATTGCCAAGTCCTCTCGGAGTGGATGCTGCAACATCGGGATCGCTGGATGGGCGTGCCTCACGGGCTGTATCGGTTGATGGAAGGAAATATGTTGGGCTATGGAACGAAAAATCCCTGGCTGCAGCAGATTCGGAAGCAAAAGGTATTGCCCCCTTTCGGACGGGTGCTGTCTTCGGATATGACATTTCTAGGAAGTCGGGGCCAATCCTTGGGACGGCCGGCGATGCTGGTCTATGATGGGGAGGAAGGGGAAAGGAAATATTCCATCCTTCGTATGGTAGAGCGGGCAGATTCTACCGATACACTCCTGCGAGCAGTGCTTCGTTCCTTTACGCACTTGGTTATGACGGATCGGGAGAAGCTTATGAAGGATTTGAAACTGCCAGAAGAAACGAATTGGGAAGCTCGCATTCTGGTGGACGCTGGTAGCCCCCAGGCAGATCATTTCCAACGGGACTTGGTGTACGTGAATGACCTCATGAAGGCTATGGGAGTGGGAATTATCTTTTTGAAAGATGGCTATGAGGCGATGTATTGAAAGCAATGAGGAATGAGAAATTAGATTAGCGATTGTTGCTGGTTGTTAGTTGTTGGTTGTCTGGTTCCAAACAACCAACAACTAACAACATTTCACTAAACGAAATCATAGCATGTATATCTTTCCATTCTACTCCAAATTATATATAATAAGAAAAAATAAAACAAAAGGAGAATCATCCATGGGATTTTTTGATAAGAAACATGAAAGCGATAGTCCGATTGGGAATTTGCGGTCCCACATCGGTACATTTATGTATTTCGTCAAGGTAGGCAAGTCTAAGTTTAAGCATAAGGGCCGGATTGGTGAAATATTTGCGGATATGGAAAACACGGAGTTTCTATTTCAACAAGCTACATCTGGCACAATGTATGATTTGAAAAAGAAATTGGACTACGCCTTGTGGGATGCGGCTATTCACAAATATACAGAAGATATGGATGCACTGAAAAAAGAACTCTTGAAGGCAGTAGATGCGGAGAAGCTCCACGAGAAAGAAGAAAAAGCAGAAGAAGCGATCAAAGAGGAAGAGGAAAAGAAGGTAGCGGAGAAAGAAGAAAGTGGCGATTGGAGAGAAAATCTCAAGGGCCAGATGAAGGAAGCGGAAGAAAAGGCGAAAGAAGAGGAAGAAGCGCGCCAGAAAGCAAAAGAGGAAGAAGCCCAGCAGGTAACCAGTGATTCGGAAGAAATGACAGAAACCGATTGCCGGGAACTTTGGCGGATCATGCAGGGGCTGGAACGAGAATTTCGAGAAATGCAACATATCGCGGACGACTGGTTTACCGTGAATGGGAAGAAAAACGGCTGCGTAGGAGCCTTGGCGGCGATGGCGCTGTTGCCAGTGGGCGTGATTTACGGGTTGTGGCAGATATTTTAATGAGTGACTGCTCGATAATTCACACGCCCGATGTTTACTGAATACATGCAGTGAAATTTTGACATTCAAATACAAAGAAATACGGGCTTTTGTGCAGATTTCTTTGCACTCATTGTTGTTTGTTGTTTGGTCCCAACAACAAACAACAAACAACAAACAACAAACAACAAACAACAATTGCTAATCCGATTTCTTGTTATTGAAACACAAATTAATGAGTAGCCACTCATTATCATTGATACAATATACTAGTGGGACGTAATGTATTGTATTTTCCATTAGTGTATGTTATGATTATGCAAGAATAGTCGTATCAGGGAGGTGACATTATGTCCAAACACATCGTTACTATCAATCAGTCTTCTCTGCAGGACTCCATCAAGTTCGAAGGCTGCAGTGAATGTCAGACTTCCTGCCAGTCTGCTTGCAAAACAAGCTGCACCATTGGCAACCTGATCTGCACAGAACAGGAAGAAGCAGAAGCTAAGAGAGCGTAATTGCCGAGCTTTCGCACGGCCAAGCCCCCGGCCCTAGTCGACTGGGGGCTTTTTATATGTAAATATAGAGTTGGCAGTTAGCGGTTCGCAGTAGGCAGTATATCGTAAATGGTTATTCATTTTCACTGACAAAATTTGGATTGGCAATTGTTGCTGGTTGTTAGTTGTCGGTTGTTTGGTTCCAGACAACTAACAACCAACAACTAACAACAACGACTGGTAAACTGCAAACTGCCTACTGCCAACTGCTAACGTATCATAGAAGGAGAAAATATTTCATGGATTACAATATTAAGCCCATGATTCATCGGTTCCAGCAGAACGGAATGAATATCGTCATGGATGTGAACAGTGGGATTGTTCATGTGGTGGACGATGTGACTTACAAGGTGCTGGGTTATTATAATGGAAAGAACCGGGACATGGTGCTGGCAAACTTGGGGAATGAGTACGAAGCCAGCGAACTTCAGGAAGTCATGGATGATTTGGATGAACTCATTGCAAAACAGGTTCTCTTTGCGCCCATGGATCCGAATTACAAGATGGCCATCGAAGACCGGCCGATTATTAAAGCACTCTGCATCAATATTGCCCACGATTGCAATTTGCGCTGCAAGTATTGCTTCGCGGGACAGGGCGGCTACGGCCAGTGGCGTATGCTCATGAGTTTTGACGTGGCGCGCCGGGCGGTGGATTTCCTCATCGCTCATAGCGGACCTAGGGAACATTGCGAACTGGATTTCTTCGGTGGCGAACCGCTGATGAATTGGCACGTGGTGCAGCAGACCATTGATTATGTGCATAAGCAGGAAAAGAAGCATCACAAGAAAATCAAGATGTCTCTCACCACCAATGGCATGCTTTTGGATAAGGAAAAGGTGAAATATCTCACCGATAATCATATCAGTCTGATTCTGTCCCTGGATGGTCGTAAGGAAATGCACGATCGCATGCGTCCCGGCGTTCATGGAGAAGGTACGTATGACCAGATTGTGAAGAACTTGCAGTATTGCGTGGCGCATCGGAATGGGGAAGAATATTACGTTCGCGGCACGTTCACTCGATACAACATGGACTTCACTACCGATGTAGAGGATATGTTGGATAAGGGGTTCCCTGCTGTTTCCATGGAACCGGTAGTGGGGGAAGATACGGAAGAATATTCCATCAAGGAAGAAGATTTGCCAAGAGTGAAGAAAGAATACGATCGCCTGGCGCAGCTCTTCATCAAACGAGAAGAGGAAGGCCGGCCGTTCTTCTTCTTCCATTTCAATATGGACCTTTGGAAGGGACCTTGCCTCCCGAAACGTCTTCGTGGATGCGGTGCGGGTCATGAATACCTGGCTGTCGTGCCAAATGGGGATATTTATCCTTGCCACCAGTTCGTAGGTCGTGAAGGCTATGTGATTGGTAATGTGTATGAAGGGCTGAAAAATATGAAGATGATGCATGATTTCCGTATGAATCATGTATTCAGCAAGCCCGATTGCATCAAGTGCTGGGCGAAGTTCTTCTGCTCCGGCGGTTGCCATGCCAATAACGAAGCCTTTGGTGGGGACATTCATAAACCATTCCATATCACTTGCGAAATTCAGAAGAAACGGGTGGAATGTGCGATGATGATTCAGGCTTACAACCAGTTGAAAAAGCCGAAGGTTATGGCTCAGCCTGGGACCTATGCGGCGAAGAAGGAGTTTGCAGAAGAATCCAAATAAAACATTTGGGGCAGTGACCGTTTGGTAAAAGGTTATTGTTCTGATGATTTCGCTTTCGCCAATGGAGACATAGACGATTGTTGAAAAGGTTATCATTCTACGGGATTCGATAGTATAACAAAATAGGATACCGCTACTAATAAGGGTTATAAAAGGTTATGTCATCTAATGAAATAACCTTTTATAACCTTGATAGTGGCGGTATTTTTATTTTGGTTAGGTTAGTGGGGCTTGATAATTCACACGCCCGATGTTTACTGAATATATGCAGTGAAATTTTGATATTCAAGTGCAAAGAAATACGGGCTTTTGTACAGATTCCTGTGCACTCACTGTTGCTAGTTGTTTGTTGTCGGTTGTTTGATCCCAACAACCAACAACCAACAACCAACAACAGAAATTGTGCTACAATAGAGCCAAGAAAGGAAGGCGTCATAATATCATGCTAAAACGAATTTTTTATTGCTTTCTCGCCTTATGTTGCTTTTTAGGAATCGCTGCGTCCTGTCAAGCAGAAGACCAGCAGGCGGTGAATCGGCGGATGGGATATTTCTCTAATACCAGAACGGTGCTGCTACTTCCAGCGGTGTACAACCGTGGGGGCCAGGAGGCAGCCGATTATGTGAATCGGGAAATGAATCAGATTTTTCGCTATCCCTACTATCGCACCCTGGACACGACAGGCTATGCGGGAAAGCTTTATGGAGCACAAGAATTGATGCAGCTCTCTGAAGAAACAGGAGCGGATCTCGTGATTCTGCCAGTGATTCAATGGAACCAATGGATCTATCATCGGTCCATGTTTTGGGACGCTGATGACATTGTGGAGACCAAGGCTTTGATTACCATTTATTCCTATAAAAAGGGAGAAGAAACGGTGCGGAATGATCAGAGCCGCTATTGGAGTCGAGAAGAAGAGGGGATGGTCAGAAATCGGTATATCCTGGATGACATGATGAAGAAGATTTATAAAACTTTCCCGTACCGCCGAGTGCCGACTGATGTGGCAAGAAATTTGTCAGGAGAACCGGATCGGACGCCGGTGACAGTCCTTGATAATTAGGAATGAGGAGTGAGGAATGAGGAATGGTGGTGGCGGCGCATAATATTTGGTGGCGCCGCATGAATAATCGGTTATCATTGCTGATTTGGATAACCGCACATCTCAATTTTATGGCATAGCCAAAGGTTATTGTTTTACAGATTGCTACTGCCAAACAAATCAAAAATACCGCTAGTACCAGGTTATAAAGGGTTATTTTCATAATTTGGATATATGAAATAACCTTTTATAACCCGATGCTAGCGGTATTTTACTTTGTTAAATAATAGCTGCTCGTTAATTCATTTTTCAATAGCAAGAAACTGGATCAGCGATTGTTGCTGGTTGTTAGTTGTTTGTTGTTGGGGCCAAACAACCGACAACAAACAACTAACAACAGTGAGTGCAAAGGAATCTGCACAATAGCCCGTATTTCTATGCACTTGAATACCAAAATTTCACTGCATGTATTCAGCAAATATCGGGCGTATGAATTATCGAGCATCCACTAAATAATAGTAATCAGCAGAATAATAGCCTTCTTAACCAAGACATAGAATGAGATGTGCGGTTATCCAAATCAGCGATAATAACCTATTATTAACGCGGCGCTTCCAAATAATATGCGCCGCCACCACCATTTCTCACTTCTAACTTCTCATTTCTAACTGCCTTTATAGTCCTTTCTGCTCAATCCCACTGACCAGGTATCCCAAATGGGTGGTGGCGTTTAGGGTGACTAGGCGCCAGGCGCCTTGGTCGCATTCGAGGACGTTGATGCAGGCGTTGTCCTGCTTGATTTGCCAGAAGTGGCTCATGTCTAGGCCGAGGAGGTCGCAGATGATGGCTTTGTTCACTGCATCGTGAGCGGCGACGAGGAGGATTTCTCCATCGTAGTTGGCCGCATATTCATCAAAAGCTTCTCGTGCTCGTTTCCGCACGTCTTCCAAATTTTCGCCGCCTGGCATTTGGACCTGTTCGGGATGGGTGTGCCAGAGGTGAAATTCTTTCGGATATTTCGCTTCGATTTCATCGGCGTGAATCCCTTCCCAGAGTCCGTGGCTGATTTCGGTAAGCCGTGGGTCTTTGGTGACGGGAAGATGATGGTAGTCCGCCGCAAAACGGCAAGTATCGTAGGATCGGGAGAGGGGACTGGAAATAGCCCGGTCGATGTGAATATCTTTCAAAGCCAGGGCCGCCGCTTTCCCTTGAGCAATGCCTCTTTCAGAAAGGGGCGTGTCTTCTTGTCCTTGGTAGCGTCCTTCGATATTCCAAGTGGTTTCTCCATGACGGAGGAGAATAACTCTTAGCATAGAAAATCCTTTCTATATAATAGTGCGAAGTGCGTAATAGTGAGGAGTTAGGAGTGAGGAGTTAGGAGTGGCGGAAGGGGCGCATCAAATGATATAGCGCCCCAATACCCCATTTTTATATTTCCAGAAAAAATTAAAACTTTGCGGCGCTTCCAAATTTTTATGCGCCGCCACCTTCACTCCTCACTCCTAATTCCTCACTCCTAACTTTTGCAAATTTTATGAATACAAATTGAATCTATCGGTATGACCGCTAGATTAGTGTTCACAATGTATCACTTTCACATCATGGATGCCTTCGATATTCATGAGAGCCGGGAGGACGGCGGTGGGGATGTCTTTGTCTACGGCCACGGCCATGACGTTGGTGCCTTTGTCGGCGGAGGCGCCCACTTGCATGCCGTTGATGTTGATGCCAGCACCGCCCAGGACGGAAGCCACTTGTCCAATCATGCCGGGTTTGTCTTCATGAGGGGCAATGATGATGCAGCCTTTCGGTTCAAAGTCCACCCGGAAGTGGTCCAGGGAAACAATTTTTGCTTCTTTCCGGTCGAAGAGGGAACCGGTGATTCTGTGAGTTCCTTTGTCGGTGTCGATGGTGAGGGAAATGGTGTTGGTGAAATAGTGGCCTTTCTTGGCTTTCACTTCCCGTACATCGATGTGACGTTCTTCCGCAATGCCGCGAGCATTGACGAAGTTGACGGTCTGCTGGAGGACGGGAGCCAGCAGGCCTTTCAGGACGGCAGTGGTGAGGGGAGCGGTTTCTGTTTCTGCCAATTCACCGGTGTATTCTACATTGACCCCAGAAATACGGCCGCCAGCCAGGTCGATGCCAATATTTCCCATCCGTTCGCAAAGGTTGAAATAGGGCTGAATGACAGTCAAGGTGGCTTTGGTAATTGGGGATGCGTTGACAGCAGTAGCGACCGGTTCGCCATGGAGGGCCTGAGCGACACCGATGGCTACGTCAGTGGCTACGCCGGCCTGTGCTTCTTTGGTGGAAGCACCCAGGTGTGGGGTGAGGGCCACATTGGTCATGCCCAGGAATGGATTGTTTTCTGGTGTCAGTGGTTCGGTGGGCCATACATCGATGCCAGCGCCGGCTACTTTGCCACTCTTCAGTGCTTCTGCGAGGGCCTGAATGTCTACCACAGCACCGCGGGACGCATTGACCAGACGAACGCCGTCTTTCATTTTTGCAATTTCTTTCGCCCCAATCATGCCGCGAGTTTCATCGGTGAGTGGGGTATGAAGGGTAATGTAGTCCGATTCTTTGAGAAGTGTGTCCAGGTCGACCAGTTCCACGCCCAGCTGTTTGCCCCGTTCCAGTGTGATGTAAGGATCGTAGCCAATGGTTTTCATGTTGAAAGCTTGCAGTCTCTTGGCGACGTTGGAACCGACACGGCCTACACCAATGATGCCGACTGTTTTATTCAAAAGCTGAATGCCAGTGAAACTTTTTCTATCCCAACGGCCTTCCATGATGGATTGGTGCGCCTGGGGAATGTGGCGAGTCATGGAGAGCATGAGGGCAATGGTGTGTTCGCAAGCGGCGATGGTATTTGATTCTGGCGTATTGACGACAGTGATGCCTTTCTTGGTGGCTTCCGCAATGTCAATACCGTCAATGCCCACGCCTGCGCGGCCGATGACTTTCAGATTGGTTGCAGCGTCGATGACTTTCTTGGTCACTTTCGTCTGGCTTCGGGTGATGATGGCGTCGTAATCGCCAATGGCTTTGCAAAGTGTTTCTTCATCCATGTTGGGCTGGATGTCCACGATAAATTCTTTTTCCAAAATTTCTTTAGCTTCTTTGGCTACGTCGGCGGTGATGAAAATTCTATACATGATTGGTTCCTCCTTAGGAAATACATCTGCTTTTTTGATAGATATATGGTGACTGGTGGACTGGTGACTCGTGACTGGTTATTTTTCTAGTCACCAGTCACGAATCACTAGTCACCGAAGTTTATCCATTGACTCTCAAATACTCTTTCATGAATTGCGCCAGCGCTTCCGCTGATTCTGGGGTGACGGCGTTGTAGAGGGAAACGCGGAGGCCGCCAACTAGACGGTGGCCTTTGACGCCGATGAAATCATTGGCTTTGGCTTTTTCTACGAAATCTTTTTCCATGTCCGCAGTGGCCAGGTTGAAGGTGATATTCATGCGGCTCCGGGCTTCTTTTTCGGCGTGGCCTTTGTAGAAACCATCGCTTCCATCAATGATGTCGTAAATGAGTTTCGCTTTGACTTTATTTCTTTCTTCTATGGCTTTGAGACCGCCCATGTTTTTGATCCAGTGCAACATGCGGTTCAAACTGTAAATGCAGAAGACCGGCGGGGTATTATAGGTGGAATCTTTTTTCACAAAGGTTTGGTATTGAAGAAATTCCGGAATGTCGGTGCGGGCTGTTTCCAGAAGGCTTTTTTTGATAATCGCCAATGCCACACCAGCGGCGCCGAGATTTTTCTGAATGCCTGCCCAAATCATGTCGAATTGATTGAAATCGATGTCCCGGGAAAGGATGTCAGAGGACATGTCACAAATCATGGGGACATTCACTTTCGGAAATTTCCAGTATTCCGTGCCATAAATGGTGTTATTCGCACAGAGGTAGAGGTAATCGGTGCCAGGCTGGATGTCGTAGGTATCAGGAATGTAGGAATAATTTCGATCCGCGGCGGAATTGGCATCATATACATTTCCAAAGAAAGCCGCTGCATTTCTTGCTTTGTGGGCCCACACGCCGGTGTCGGCATAGGCCCCTTTGGTATGGAGGAAATTGTAGGCGGTCATGAGAAATTGCATGGTGCCGCCGCCCTGGATAAATACGATTTCATAGTCCGGGGTGAGGTGCATGAGCTGCCGAAGCAAATCTTTCGTCTCGTCTAGCATATCCTGAAATTCTTTGGACCGATGGCTGATTTCGGTGATGCCCATGCCAGTTCCTTTGAAATCGGTCAAATCATTTTTCATGGCTTCCAACACTTCCAAAGGCATAGGGGAAGGGCCGGCATTGAAATTGAATACTCGTTTCATGATAAACCTCCGTAGTGATTACATGTTCTTAGTCTATTTCATGTGCTATGGAAATAGGACTTGGTAGCTAGTGACTAGTGACTGGTGACTGGGAAAAATGGACTAGTCACCAGTCACCAGTCTACCAGTCACCGATGTTAATCATTTTCATAGCTAGTGATACCTAAGAAAATTGTCTTATAAAACAGAAAAAGAGAAGACGTCCCATGGGACGAGCTTCTCTTTTTCTCGCGGTACCACCCAATTTAGTCGTTGACAGGTTTCAAGGTTCTAAGGGTTCTAAAGGTACTAGGGGTTCTAAGGGGTTCACGAATGTGCTAATAAACGTTAGCGTTATCAACTCATTCGAGAAACCTTTTAGAACCTTTAGAAACTTGAGAACCCTAAAATGGTAGCGGAATCCATATTATGTGAAATAGAAGAGAGTGTACCCCAACCTGTTTCAATAAAAAACGCTCTCCATCCACTGAAGGGACGAGAGCACCCGCGATACCACCCAAATTGCCAAACGGCCATCTTTAGTCTGCTGTAACGGGCAAAACCCGAAAGATTCTTCACCTTTATCTCCGAAGTGGAAAGACAATGTAACTTTGATAGCTCCCATCAACCGCTATCTCTCTGAAAAAGTATCATTATCCCTTCTTCATCATCGCTTGTTGCTTTATGATTTGGATTATAACTGGATGGAAATGGTTTGTCAAGTCGATTTTTTAAGTGACTGGTGACTGGTGACTGGGGACTGGGGATGTGATTTCCTAATCCCTGGCTACTAGTCACGAGTCACCAGTTACTAGCTACTAGTCACCGATATTGTCCTAAACTCATAGAGATAAATTTTTCTATGAGTTCTTGCTATTGGAAATAGGAGGAACTCCCAAGTATAATACATATAGAAAATGTTATATTCATGCGATGGAAATTTGGAGTGAATAGTTGGGACAGAGACGATTCCAGTCACGAGTCACCAGTCTACCAGTCACTGCTAATCTTCCACTTTGTTTGCTATGTGCATCATATTTCCTCAAAGGAGAAAAAATGGAATTTCAAATCAAATATTTCAAAGACTACATCCCATTTCATATCGAAGACACCCATCCGGTGACAGAATTATTGCCCAAAACTTGTCCGGCTGTGGCTTCTGAAATAGAAGAAGTGAAACGAGCTTTGGCGCATCCCATCGATTCTCCGAAATTGGTAGATATAGTGAAGCCAGGAGAGAAAATTGTGATCATTACCAGTGACGTGACTCGTCCGGTACCCTCTTGGATAATTATTCCTTGCTTGCTAGAAGAATTGGGCCAAGCGGGTATTTCTGACGACCATGTGACCATTGTCTTTGGCCTCGGTTCTCATTGCCCCATGACGGAAGAAGAACATCGCCGTCTGGTGGGGGATGAAGTGTATGACCGGGTGACTTGTATCGATAGCAATCCTGATGATTGCGTTCACTTGGGAACTTGCCAGAATGGTACGTCTGTGGATATTTTCAAAACCGTGGCGGAAGCGGATCGCCGCATTTTGGTGGGCAATGTAGAATATCACTATTTCGCTGGCTATAGTGGTGGAATGAAAGCCATCATGCCCGGCGTGGCCTCTAGAGAATCCATTCAGTCCAATCACAAAAATATGATTCGCCCCGGTTCCTATGCAGGAAATATGGAAGGCAATCCGGTGCGAGACGATATAGAAGAAGTGGCGAAATTTTGCCCCGCCGATTTTATTGTGAATGTAGTCCTCGATGACCATAAGAAAATTGCCTTCGCTGCTGCAGGTCATCCTGTCGCCGCTCATCGCAAAGCTTGCTATTTCCTAGATGAGATTTATAAAATTTCCATTGACAAGCCGGCCGATGTGGTGATCGTATCTACTGGCGGCTATCCGAAAGATATTAACCTGTATCAAGCGCAGAAATCCATCGACAATGCAAAGCAGGCGGTCAAAGAAGGGGGCATCATGGTGGTGGCGGCTTCTTGCCAAGAAGGTTATGGTAGTAGCGTTTTTGCCAAATGGATTGAAAACTACGACACCCCAGAAGACCGCATCCAGGCCATTCATGAACACTTTGAACTGGGTGGACACAAATCAGCAGCCCTGGGATTGGTGCAGCAGAAATGCACCATCTACCTGGTCACTGACATGGATGACGCTCTCGTCAAAAAAGCAAATATGGTTCCTTTCCATGATTTGCAAGAAGCGGTGGATGCAGCTTTTGCAAAGATGGGAAATACCGCATCGGCTTATGTCATTCCGATCGGGGGATCCACGTTGCCGGTTAGGAAATAGTAGGCAGTTAGCAGTCAGCAGTAGGCAGTAAGAAATTTGTGATTAAGAGAGAGCTACTGCCTACTGCCAACGGCTAACTGCCTACCATTTCAAAAAAGTACTTGCATTTTCAGAACAAATAGGGCATAATAGTATTCGTCGACGACACATGGGCGATTAGCTCAGCTGGGAGAGCGTCTGCCTTACAAGCAGAATGTCAGC
>CAVBRV010000071.1:0-6051 GCA_963597965.1 Paludibacteraceae bacterium
GTGCAATGTTGCACGGTATCGAACTTGATTGAAAAAAGGTCCCCAAGCATGGGGACGAAAACACTATTAAATTCTCTATAATAGTTTAAATCTAGATTTAATATTGAAAAAAGGTCCCCAAGCATGGGGACGAAAACGATTCCTGGTACTTCTACAAAGAATGCCAAAAGAAATAATTGAAAAAAGGTCCCCAAGCATGGGGACGAAAACATGTCAGACTCTATTACCAGCCCCTCCGTAAAGATATTGAAAAAAGGTCCCCAAGCATGGGGACGAAAACTCGACGTCGTTATAGACGCCGAATGGTACATAGCCGGAGAATTGAAAAAAGGTCCCCAACCATGGGGACGAAAACCGTCCTTGACAAGAGACGTTTCGGAACTTTTAGCACTTATTGAAAAAAGGTCCCCAACCATGGGGACGAAAACTGTACATCTCCGTGCTAGTATCGAAATGCAACAGGTGAAGAATTGAAAAAAGGTCCCCAACCATGGGGACGAAAACACCCAAAGGTGGCGGCGTGTTACCACCACCATGCGTTCCATTGAAAAAAGGTCCCCACACATGGGGACGAAAGCGATGGAATGGGACTTTTTAAGAGTTGTCCCTTAGAATTCAGTGAAAAAAGATTCTCAGATATGGGCATTAAGGATTTGCGTTAGTAGGGAAATTTTTGCTAAAAGTTACAGGTTGCTCAAGTTTCTAAGGCTGCTCAGGTTTCTCGAATGAGCCGATGAATGCTGCTAGCGTCATTAGCTCATTCGAGAAACCTTTAGAACCTTGAGAACCCTTAGCAACCTGAGAAACCTTTACATCAGCAGAAATTATCGCGTATTTCGCTTCACTTAATGACATTGCCAGCATGGGGACGAAAAACATTTTTATTTCAAAAGACGATACCAAACTCTCTTCTTAAGAGAAATTTTGGTATCGTCTTTTTTATAAGAGTATGTTATAATCAAATTAATACATGATGGGTGTATGATAGTACAATAGATATTTGTTCACTTTATTCTTAATTAGTAGATGCTTGTTAATTCGTTTTTTCAATAGCAAAAAGATGGTTACTGGTTGTTGGTTGTCTGGGTTCAAACAACCAACAACCAACAACAATCAATTATCAGGTTTCTTGGCAGTTGAAAAATGAATCAACAAGCTATCACTACATAGTCACATAGGAATTTCCAGTCGTTTTATTGCGAGGTGATCCAATGAACAGTTTTTTTCAAATTGTAACCATTGCTTCCTTGCTCCATGACGTCGGGAAGGTATGCTTCAGAGCCGAAAGAGAGCAGAAGACGCACTCTGTTCTAGGCTCTGATTTTTTATACCCTTTTTGTCATGAATTAGAGAGCGGGAAGCAGATTTTGCGATGCGTCAAGTACCATCACGGGAAGGATCTGAGTGGTGCTGGTTTGCCGGTGGATGATTTGGCCTATGTGGTCTATGAGGCGGATAATATCGCAGCGGGGGTGGATCGCAGGAAGAACGGGACACAGAAGACATGGGGCTTTGATGCCACGTTAAGTTTGGAAAATGTGTTCAATGCCATTGATGCGGAGGGAGAGAAATCCTATTTCCCTTTGAAAAAGCTGAATGCGAAGGAAGTGCCCAATTATCCGGTGATTTCTCCTCGTCCTTTAGGAACACAGGGAGCCTATCGGTCCATTGAGGAAAGTTTGAAGAAGAATTTCCAAAGGAAAGCACCCCAGGATATGACGGGCAATGAGCTTCTTCGTATCTTGGAAGACACTCTTTCTTATGTGCCATCGAGTACGGCGGTGGGAGAGATTTGTGATATTTCTCTATATGACCATGTGAAAATCACGGCGGCGGTGGCGTCGTCCTTGCTTCGCTATTTGCAGCACCAGGGAATCGTGGATTATAAAGAATTTTGCATGACTGGTAGTGAGGCTCATCGGAAGGAAGACACCATGCTCTTTATTTCCGGTGATTTTTCTGGCATTCAGAAATTTATTTATCGCGTACCCACCAAGGGTGCTTTGCGTATGCTCCGCGGGCGGTCGTTTTATTTGCAGATGGTCTTGGAAAATATCATCGATGAAATTTTGGATCGACTGGAACTTTCTCGAGCCAATCTGATTTACTCTGGCGGTGGGCATTTCTATATGCTGGCGGACAATACGGAGGAAACGAAGCAAGTCTTGGAAGAGGCTTTTCGCCATGTGAATGAAGAATTGCTTCATATCTATGGCACGTCTTTGTATGTGGCAGCTGGCTGGGTACCCGTATCGGCAGAGGAACTTCGTCAAGAAAGCAGTGACCGAGAGAATATGTTCCGCCGGGTAAATGGTGTCATTGCGAAGAAGAAACAAAGTCGCTATGACGCATCTATGGTGGCTCTTCTCACCGATGAAAACAGTGAACTGAATCACATGGAAGCAGGGATGAGAGAATGTGCGCTTTGTCATCGGTCGGTGAAAGAAACAGAATTGTCTGATTATTTAGCTCCTAGAGCGACAGAGGATGACCAGGAATCGATGCAGGTGTGCCCACAGTGCAATGGGATGTATATCTTAGGAAAAGAAATCATTGATCGAAAATCTCTTTTTGCTATTATTACGGAGCCTCAAGAAAAATCAATTTCCTTGCCTTCTCCCTTTGGCTCGTGTTGGTTGAAAGTGATCGCCAGCGAAGAAGAACTGAAGGACTTGATGAAGCAAGGCGTGCTGAAACGGGTGTATAGCAAGAACGATTCCACTACAGGAAGTTTCATCGGCACGCGGCTCTGGGTGGGAGACTATGCTTGTCGAAACGAATTAGGAGATGCCTTGGATTTCCAGGAAATGGCGGAATGTTCTGGTGGAAGTCCTGATGAAAAAGGAATCAACCGCTTAGGTGTGCTCCGGGCTGACGTGGATTGGCTAGGCGCACTCTTCATGGCAGGGTTCCAGGAAAATTACCGGACCTTATCTCGCTATGCTGCTCTTTCGCGGAATTTATCTATGTTTTTCTCTAAGTTCATTTCGGATATTTGTGCGAAACATTTACCAGAAGGGCAGAAACCTTTTTATCTATTCCAAGAAAAAGAGACGGATCGATGGATCCATGTGGTCTATGCTGGCGGGGATGATGTATTCCTGGTAGGGGCCTGGGATGATTTACTGGAAACGGCAGTGGACTTTCGGGAGACGTTCCGTCATTACACGAATGGGAAATCCTCATTCTCTGCAGGATTGGGACTTTTCTCTCCTAATTACCCGGTGATTCGGATGGCCCAAGAAACGGGCGATTTGGAAGATTTAGCGAAGAAAGCTGATGGAAAAGACAGTATTGCCCTCTTTGGGGTAGATGCGGGAGAGCAAAGGGAGACACCGGTCTTCTCTTGGACGGAGTTCAAAGAAAAAGTGTGCGGTGAGAAATTGGATTTCCTGCTCAAGCATATGATACTCTCTGGTATCAATGATACAGAAGAGGCCCAGGGACGTATCCGGGCTGGGAAATCTCTTCTGTATCGGATGATGGAATTGTTATCAGGCCACTCGTTCAATCTGGCTCGCTTTGCTTATATGCTAGCCAGGTTGGAACCAGCCGGGAAAAAGGTGACAGAAGAAGAAAAAGTCCATTTTGAAGAAATTAGGAAATGGATGTATCAGTGGGGGCGGTCAGAAGGAAATGACCGGATGGAATTGGAAGCCGCTCTTCGGTTGGTGATTTATCGCATGAGAGATACGGAGGCGTAGAAAAACTATGAATTATGTAGACCAGGCACAAAGTGTGATGGAAAAACTCAGCCATGACAAGAATAGAAATATGGTAACCACATCACAGATTCGGAAATTTTTGACCGCTGTGAATATGGTGAGTGGTAAAGTGGATCAGTATAGAAATGGAGAAAAAGGTGTGAAGCTTTCTCCTGAACTGCAAATGCAGGTGAAATTTCTGAAAGTGAAATTGGCGTATCAAATTGGTCGGGCTGAAACCAAATGGGGGAATCCGGTCAAAGATTTCAGTGATGCTTCGGGGCTCATGAAATGGATTGATAGCATTGGTGATAGCATGGAAAAGTATGAAGAATTTGCCCGCTATGTGGAAGCACTGGTGGCATTTCATAAATTTTATGGCGGGAGGGACTGATTATGGAACAGGTACAACTTTTAGGAAAATTAAAAATTCAGGCAGTTTTGACAGTGAAGACAGGTCTTCATATTGGCGGGTCCAGCGACTATGCACCGATTGGTGCGGTAGACAGTGTCTTTGTGCGTGATCCATTGACGAAGCAGCCTGTCATACCGGGAAGTTCTGTGAAAGGGAAAATGCGCACCCTTCTGGCAAAAGTCAGAGATGGAGAAGGCATTGCGAAAGATCCCAAAGATGATGAACCGGTCATTCTTCGCCTCTTCGGTTCTGCAGAAAAAGGAAATATTCTTCTCTCCCGGTTACAATTCACCGATTCTTTTGTGAATACGGCAGGGCAAAAGAAATTTTCTTCCATCGATACTGATACCTATATGGGAGAAGTGAAATTTGAAAACGTCATCAATCGGGCTACTGGTGTAGCCAATCCACGCCAAATCGAACGTGTACCTCGTGGTATGACTTTTGATTTCCAGCTGGTTTATAACATTGAAAGTGAAGAAGAACTGGCAGAAGATATGCAAGTTTTGGCTGATGGTTTCCGCCTGCTGCAGCTAGATTACTTGGGTGGTCATGGCTCTCGTGGCTATGGTCGTGTGGGTTTTTCTGATTTCTATGTAGAAAGAATTGATGCGAAAACAGGAGAAGCCACAGCCCAGGATGATTTGATTGAACAACTGGAAAAGGCGGCTTTATGAGTACCTATGTACTTCTTCCCCTACGTTTTTCATCCTCTGTGCATTTCGGTGATGCATCCGGCGGGGGAGGACTGGATGCGGTGCAGCTGACATGCCGGGCGGATACCTTTTTCAGTGCCCTTTGCGTGGAAGCGGCAAAGCTAGGCGAAGATGTTTTAGCTAAATTGGTGAAGAAAGCTCAAGCTGGACAAATTGCTTTTTCTGATTTGCTCCCTTGGTACAAGAGGGATGGAAACTATGAATGGTACTTGCCGAAGCCTGTTCTTTCTGTCACTCCGGCGGAGCAAAAAATAGAAAATTTACAAACTGTCAGAGAAGAATCTTCCTTCCGAAAGAAGTCTAAGAAAAGAGCCTACATTCGTGCCTCAGAATTGGGGCTCTTTGTGGATGACCTGCGATATGGTTCTTCTTCTTTATCGGAAGAGCCTACCTTTGGGACGGCGGTATCTCAGATGCATTTCAATGGAAGAACTCGTAGTCCCTATTCCACCGGTGGTTACTACTTTGCTTCACAGGCAGGTCTATATGTAATTAGCCGATTGGAAGAAAAAGAAGATATAGATTGGCTTGAATCGTTGGTTCATTTGACGGGGCTTTCTGGCATTGGTGGCCGCCGGTCTAGCGGAATGGGGCGTTTCCAGGAAGAAATGCCTTATCTCATACTGCATGGCGGCGAGGATAATGAAGATAGCGATGCCCTTTACCAGCTACTGACTGATACAGAGGCAGAAGAGCAAATGTGCTTGTCTTCCTTGCTTCCGAAGAAAGAAGAAATAGAAATCGCCGCTAGCGGAAAAGGACTTTGGCTACCTCGAAGTGGTCTCTCCTGGAGCCAGGGCATGGAGGTGCCAGTGAAAATGCACACCATCTATATGATGGCTGCTGGCAGTTGTTTCTCAGAAAGATTGCAAGGACGAATGGCGGATGTAAGTACACCTGCTTCGCCTCATCCGGTCTATCGCTACGGGAAAGGTCTCTATGTGGGGGTGCCGAAATGAGTATGCACTATTGGAAAGTCACATTGACCTGCTATACACCAATTTGTATAGGCAGCGGAGATACTTATAAAAAGAGCCAATATATTTATGACAGTGATGAAAAGACGGTTTGCTTTTTGCAAGAAGAAAAATGGATTTCTTTTTTAGGCCGTCATGACATAATCGATGATTTTTCTCAAAAATTACTAGAAAATCCAGGACAATTCAATTTATATGGTTATTTAACTCACCAACTTGTGCTAAAGAGAAAATACGGC
>CAVBRV010000071.1:6153-6650 GCA_963597965.1 Paludibacteraceae bacterium
CGGGCTCTTCCTTGAAAGGGGTTTTTCGTACGGCCATTCTTTCTCATGTCATTAGAAAGAATCCTGATTATTATAGGAGCGATTGGGAGGCTATCAAGGCAGTAGCTGGCAATCAAGGGAAAATGGGACGTGCCATGGATGATTTGGAAAAGCGATTAACTTTAGCACCAGATGACAAAGGTAAACGAGACATGGTACGTAGTTATTTTCGAGGCCTTTCTGTTAGTGATGCTACCTTGACCCATGGGAGTTTGTGCGTGGTTCCTAAGGCGGATTTGACAATTTATGATACCGATACACATCAAGTGGCACTATTTCGGGAAGCGTTGGCGGTTGATTCAGAATTGGAATTTACCATTGGCATAGATGATAGTTCCAAAGGCATGGGACATTTTGGGATTCATTCTTTTGATGACCTTTTGAAAGTACTAAAAGAATTTGTACATTTTCAATATCAGATGCTTTATCCGCCATTCAAAAGTAGTCAAGTGGCAGAA
>CAVBRV010000071.1:6660-12276 GCA_963597965.1 Paludibacteraceae bacterium
GGCTTTACGAGATATTAAAAATGCACAAAATGCAGATGTACTTCTAGGCAGTGGTACAGGCTTTTTATCCAAGACGTTACTTTACTCTTTGACCGCCAATACAAAAGATGCTGTTTATGTAACAAAGAAACTGATGGAAAGAGCTTTCAGGAGAGGAAAACACGAGCGGGATAAAGAAATTTCACCTCACACGCTGAAAATGGTTGAGGTAGATGGCTATGCCTATCTCATGGGATTGGGGTACTTGGAGGCGGAACCGCTATGCTGACCCAAGTAGAAATAGAGCTCCAGCTCCCAGAGGAAACTCTTTTGAATCAATCTATGGGCTCCATCTTGCAAGGGGCCTTGATGGAACAAGTGGCTCCTTCCTGGGCTACCGCCATGCATACCCAGGAAGTGCGTCCTTATAGTCAGTATGTCTGTGTGAAAGAAGGAAAACCCATCTGGCGGATTCAGACCTTGACCGAAGAAGCGGCAGAGCAGATGCTTTCACCTTTGCTGCGTCTGCCTTCTATCTATCTGAAACAAAGAAAGCAGGAAATCGGACTGTCCCATTTTCAGATTGTGCAGCAGGAAACATTCAAGGCCATCGAAGAAAAATATTGGGGGACAGAAAAGAAAATCCATCATATGGATATGAATTTCCTGACTTCTGCTTCTTGCAAAAATCAAGGAGGCTATGCTATTTTTCCTATGCCTCATCTGATTTTCAAAAATCTGATCAAGAAATGGAACGCTTTCTCCGATGGTTCCACCATGGAAGAGGTAGGCATTGCGGACCAACTGGCCCAGCAAATGGATATCACCGATTACCAGCTCCATATGCATCCCTTCTCCTTGGAGGGCCGTCGCATCCGCGCTTTTCGAGGGAAAGTCCGCTACGGCTTCTTCAAAAATGATGCCGCCGCTCGCTTAGCAGCTACCTTGGCAGACTTTGCCAACTATGCAGGAACCGGCATGAAAACTTCTATGGGCATGGGCGGCACTGAGAGCTCTGTGGCGTTCTTTAATAAGTAGGCAGTTTGCAGTAGGCGGTAGGCAGTAAACGGTAAACGGTTAGCAGTAAACGGTTAACCGTAAACAGTAAACCGTAAACGGTAAACAGTAAACCGCCAACTGCTAACTGCTAACTGCCAACTAAGTAAGGAGGTTTCTATGAAAATCTTATTCACCCCCGCGGGGGATACCGATCCCGTCCGCGGCTACCGAGATGGAGCGATTCTTCATATTCTGCGTCACTATCCGCCGGTGGATAAAGTGATTCTTTTCCTGACAAAGGATATGGAGGGAAAGGAAAAAGAAAATCATTGCTATACGAAAGGGATTGCATCGATTTCATCAGCTATCGAAGTAGAAATGATTCAGAGTGGGATCACAGAACCTCACAAGTATGAAAAGCTGACGATGATACAAGAAACTTTTGATGAGGTGTACCATGCCTATCCAGAAGATACGGAATGGCTTCTCAATGTGAGTTCTGGTACACCTCAAATCAAAACGGTCATGGCTCTTCTTGCTTTGGATTATCCGCGAACCAAAGCGATACAAGTAGACAGTCCCATGAAAGGGTCCAATCGTGATAATCATCCCAATGGCGAACAAGATATGATAGACATGATTGAATGTAATGAAGATAGAGTACATGAAGACATGCCCAATCGTTGTAGTGAACCGCCGTTGCTTCTCTTGAAAAAACATAGTCTGAAACGCCAAATTATTTCACTGGTGAAAAATTACGAGTATGCGGGAGCTTTGCAACTGGTAAAGCAGAATGAAACCCTCTTTTCTGATGATACGAAGAAACTTCTTCAGCATGCCGTTTATCGGAGAGACTTGATGTGGAAAGATGCGAACCGCGTGATTTCTTCTTATCTGGGAAATCCGCTCATTCAACATCCCGATGATTTCTCAGAATATTTCCAGGTCATGGAAATGAGACAACGGAAAAAACAATACCCGGAATTTATCGTTAAACTCTCTCCTGTTTTGATGAATTTGGGATTGAAATATATGGATGTGATTCATGGATTTCAGTTGTCTCAATGTGGCTATGAAAAGAATCATATTTTCTTTCTCGACAGGCAGAAAATGAATGAACACTATCCAAGATTGGTAAGTTATATAGAAACGGCCTTGGGAAAGACACTGCGTAACGACTATCTGTATTTCAATAACATTGTCATGATTTGCGAATACTTACAGGGGCATGACCTGAAAGAAGATAAAACTCACGATAGAATTACACAGATCTTCGGGAAACTTCGTCTGGTCGAAGAACGTACTCGCAATTTGGTAGCCCATGAAATCACCAATCTGTCAGATAAGAAAATCAAAGAACTCACTACCCAAAGTTTGCAAAACAAACAGGGGATTCCTGGTGGGTTAGATGCAAAAGCCATTATGACATTGTTGCACGAAGCGGTTCGTCTCATTCGTGGTCGAGATATTCGCTGGACCTATGATGATTTAAATGATAAAATCATAAGTAGTCTATGAGAAAAGTTGGCAGTCAGCAGTAGGCAGTTGGCAGTAAATGGTTTGAAACCGCCTACTGCCAACTGCATACTGCAAACTGCTAGCTATTACTATTGAAAAAAGGTCTCTATACATGGGGACGAAAACCGTTACTATTGGTAAGCACCCAAAGTGTAGTAGCCGTAATTCATACCAGAATTGAAAAAAGGTCCCCACACATGGGGACGAAAATCTGTCTTCGATATGCTCACGGTAGTCACTCATCACCATGATTGAAAAAAGGTCCCCAAGCATGGGGCCGAAAACGCTATCTCATTGCAAAGCACCCACATGTAGGCGTTTGCAATTGAAAAAAGATCCCCAACCATGGGGACAAAGGTTGTTTATTTCTAATAACAAACAAACAACCAACAACCAAAAATCAACAATTTCATAAGAAACGAGGCGATTTAATGAGCTGGATCTATGTGACAGAAGCCGGTGCTAAGCTGGGCCTTCGGCAGGGAAAGTACGTGATTAGCCGAGCCAATGAAATCGTAGCGGAAGTTCCTTCTGAAGTGGTGGAAGGAGTGACGGTGATTGATTCGGTGCAAGTGTCTTCCCATGCGATTGTGGATTTCCTGAAACGAGACATTCCAGTGACTTGGCTTTCTACGGAAGGAAAATTTTTCGGTCGGTTGGAATCAACGGCAGCCCAAGACATGAGCCGAGTGAAAGAACAGTTTGATTTCTTGGAAGATGAAAAACTGTGTGTAGAATTGGCGAAGCTGGTGATTTTCCGGAAGGTCTATAACCAGCGGGCTATTTTGCGCAATTATAACCGACGGGCAGAAAGTGCCAAGGCAAAAGAGGCTTATAACCAGATGCGTATCCTGGCTGACAAACTTCATGGGGCCGAGAAGGTGGATGAAGTCATGGGCTATGAGGGGGCCATGGCGCGGGTGTATTTCCAAGTACTCAGTGAATTTTTGCCACCTGCTTTTCATTTCGAGAAACGGACAAAACGGCCGCCTACAGACTGTTTCAATTCCATGCTGAGTTTCGGGTATACGCTTTTGATGTATGATTTCTATACCGCCATTACGAGGACACGCCTCTCTCCTTACATCGGATTCCTACATGCCTTGAAAGACGGTCATCCGGCGTTGGCTTCGGATTTGATGGAACCCTGGCGGGCGGCTATCGTCGATTCCTTTTGTCTAGCTCTGGTGACTCACCGTGAAATCGATGAATCCTATTTCCAAAAATCCGAGGAAAATGGAGGCGTGTATCTCAATCGAGTGGGGCGGCGTATTTTCATTCAAGCCTATGAACGGAAGATGCGAAGTGCCAATTCCTATTTCAATGGGAAATACTCCTGGCGGCATACGGTGCAGATGGAGTGCGATTCCTATCGACAGGCAATCCATGCCAAAGATCCTTCGTTGCTGAAAGCGCTGGTGATTCGATGATGGAAGAAATAGATTTGCATCCCAGTGACGATAGTCGGCTCATTGTACTCGCGATTTATGACATTGTGGATAATAAAGCTCGTCTGGCGATGGTGAAATGTCTATCTCGGTATGCTATCCGGGTACAGAAATCTTGCTTCGAGGGCTTTTTGACACCGAAGCAATGCAGACAGATGGAAGAGGAAGCCAGTGAAATTATCGACCCTGCCTGTGATTCGCTCCGGGTATATCGCTTGCGAGATCATACTTTGGTCCGTTCCTGGGGGCGAGGAGAAGTAAAGACCGATGATGTAGTGATTTATTGATTGTTCATCGTCGTTCGTTTAGCTTTTACTGGTACAGGAAACCTAATTTGTGATTGTTGTTTGTCGCTTGGAGCCAAACAACCAACAACTAACAACCAACAACAAAAAGCCAGTTTCTTTGTAAAAAATGAAACTGGCTTTCTTTTTATTCTTTTGCTACAATACAAGTAAGAGAGGTATTGTAGCAAAAGAATTGGCGACAGTAGATGTGCTAACGCTTGCGGTTACAGGTTGCTCAAGGTTCTAAGGGTGCTCAGGGTGCTCAGGTTTTCCGAATGTGCCAACAGACGCTAGCGCTATCATTTCATTCAAGGGACCTAAGAATCTTTAGAACCCTTTGCAACCTGTACATCAGCAGAAATTATCGCATATTGCACTTACCATCTGTAGTAAGAAAAGAAGGTGATGCCCGTGGGTAGAATTAAAACTTGGGAAGAACTGACAATTCAGGATAATTTTCTCTTTCAAAAGGTTATGCAGAATAAACGGATTTGCAAGCATTTGATTGAGCGGATATTGCATATCAAAATTCAGGAAATCACATTTCCTGATGCCGAAAAGTCCATTGATATCCGGTATGATAGCAAAGGGATTCGTCTGGATGTGTATGTAAAAGACGAAACAGGTCGCGTGTTTGATATTGAAATGCAATGTACCAATGGGGCGGATGATGAACTAGCCAAGCGAACGCGGTATTATCAAGGCATGATAGATATGGAGATATTGGAGAAGGGCGAATTGTATAATAAACTCAATCCCACCTATATCATATTTATCTGCACCTTTGACCCATTTGAGGAAGGCTTGCCCATGTACACTTTCCGCAATCGATGTGTGGAAAAAGAAGGCTTAGAATTGGGTGACCAGACAACAAAGCTATTTCTGAATAGTAAAGGATATAGTGATGATTTAGATCCAGATATAGCTGCTTTTCTAAGGTACGTAGATGGGAAAGCACCGCATGGTGAGTTTATAAAAGAATTGGACCAAGAAGTGGTCCGTGTGAAAAAACATGATGAAACGAGGCGAGAATATATGACGTTAGCTATGGAATTTAAAAGGCTTAAGGCGGAAGGCATAGAAGAAGGCGGCGAAAAGAAAGAGCAATTTATTATTATGAATATGGTGGGGATGCATATGCCAGTAGACTCTATTGCTAAAATGGTTGGGCAAACGCCGCAATATGTACAGCGGGTCATTGATCAGGCACAGACAACTCAGACTGCCAATCAGTAACATGAGGTAAGAATACATGCGATGGGATATGATACTGAAAGAAGCTAGAGCAGAGGGATTTGAAATTGGTCTAAAACAAGGGGAAAAAGAATACTTGCGATTTGTTATCATGAATTTGGTGAATATGGAAAAGCCGGTAGATTTTATCG
>CAVBRV010000072.1:0-12229 GCA_963597965.1 Paludibacteraceae bacterium
GTTGTTAGTTGTTTGTTGTCGGTTGTTTGGCCCCAACAACAAACAACTAACAACAGTGAGCAATCGCTAATCCAGTTTCTTGCTATTGAAAAATGAATTAACGAGCAGCCACCACTTAGGGATTAGAAAAACTTCAAGCAATCCCCCAAACCGTTAAATTCCTCTATATATTAACATATAGAAACAAATTTATCGAGAGAATGAGACATTAGTATCCATGAAAGCGTTGTTCCTTTTCCGATTTTTATTTTTCATATGATACAATACATACCATATGAACTTACTGTTGTCGGTTGTTAGTTATTTGGTTGGTCCAGACAACTAACAACCAACAACAATCGCTAATCTGGTTTCTTACCAGTTGAAAAGTAAATGAATGACCACGCACTAATCCCTAAAACAGGAAAGGATACCACCATGAACCCTTTTGACAAACTTCCTCCCTTTACCAAAGCCTTGCTCACATTCTCCAAAGAAAACCGCAACGATTTCGATACGCCTGGACACCACAGCGGTGATTTTTTCCGTCTGACCGAATCAGGAAAAGTTTTTGCAGAAACACTGGGCTCATCTATGTTTACCGCCGATATGTCTGATTCCTCTTCTGTTATTGGAGATCCTTCTTCCCATGAGGAAGTCTCTGGCGAAGCCGAAAGCTTGGCTGCAAAAACCTGGAATAGCGACCGCTGTTTCTTTGTGTTGGGTGGCACGTCCACTTCCAACCGCATCGCTACCAACGCCCTGCTAGCGGAAGGGGATTTGGTTTTATTTGACCGGAACAATCACAAATCCACCTACCAGGGAGCCCTCATCCAAGCTGGCACCATTCCGGTGTACCTGGAATCGGAGCGAAATGAACATGGCGTCATCGGCGGCCTAACAGAAAAAAGCCTCTCTGAAGAAACTCTTCGCAAAAAAGCAGCTGCCCTGTCTCCGAAAGCGGCCCATCAAAAGCGGCCATTTCGCTTGGCTTGCCTGCAACTTGCTACTTATGACGGATTATTTCTCAATGCCAAACTCATCTTAGAAAAACTTTCTCCCCTTTGCGACTACATTCTCTTCGATGCAGCATGGGCGAGCTATGAAAATTTCTTGCCCCTGCTCCAAGATTCTGCTATCCTCACTTTCCCGCTGACCGATGAAAATCCAGGTCTCCTAGTCACCCAATCGGTCCATAAGCAGCTGGCTGGTTTTTCCATGACCTCCCAGCTTCATAAAAAGGATAGCCATATCGAAGGCCAAGAACGATACTTGCCAGATGATGTCTTACAAAATACGTTTCTCATGCATATTTCCACCTCCCCCTACTATCCTCTTTTTGCCGGACTAGAAATGAATGCCCAGATTCACCAAGAAAAAGGAAAAGAACTTTGGGAAACGGCTTTTCATCTCGCTACCACGTATAAGGAGAAACTGCTAGAGACCTGCCACCTCTTCCGCCCCTTCCTGCCACCTACGGTTCACGGAAAGCCCTGGGAATCCTATGACATAGAAACCATTATGCAAGATCCCGCTTTCTTTGCGATTGACAACCAGGAAACCTGGCATGGATTTTCTCATATTCTCCCCCATGGGTATCTCACAGACCCTTGCAAAATTCTCCTCACCACCGGTTCTATGAAAGAAGCAAGTCCATCCATTCCTGCTCCTCTGGTTTCCGCCTACTTAGAAAAACATCACATCACGCCTGAAAAATCTGATTTCTATACTTTGCTTTTCTTAGTCGAACCAGGTGATACCCAAGAAAAATGGGACATCCTTCTCACTCACCTGCAATCCATAGAAAATGCTTACGAAAGAAATTGTCTGATGGATTCCTTCTTCCCAGAAATCCCCCATCTGCCTGGTGAAGGACTCAAAGATTTCAGCCAGCGATACCAGACATTTTTACTCCAAGAAAAAACACTGCCCTTGCAACAAGCCCTCTTCGCGGAATCTCATTTCCCCCAGGCCGCCATCACAGGACGAGAAGCCAACCAAGCTTTCATCAAAGGACACAGAAAAAAAGTGCCACTATCCGAAGCACAAGGACAAGTTGCTTTGGAATCCATCCTCCCCTATCCCCCAGGCATCGTCGTCCTCGCCGCCGGAGAAACCTGGACTGAGGAGATTCTCTCCTATTTCCTTTTCCTTATGAAATACCAAAAAGCCTTCCCCGCCTTCACGCCGGAAATTGTGGGCGTACACGAGGATGAACAAGGAGAACCGTATGTATGGTGCTATAAAAGTGACTGGTAGACTAGTGACTGGTGACTAGTCTACCAGTCACTAGTCACCAGTCACAAAAAATTCCTTGACAAACCCACCAAATCAGTATATTCTACACATAACAAACCGTTGAAGCGGAGATCAAAGCAGTATATGCACGCACAGAGAGTCCTACTTGATGAAAATGGATCGGAACGCAGACTGCCAAATGGACCGCTGAGGGCGCAGTGAAAAGTTATCTCAGTAGCTTGCGACGTGGGGCATACGTCAGTTGCCGGAGGTATGTTAGTACCTCGCTAAGCGCAGAGATTTCTCTGAAACAAGGTGGCACCGCGGAATTTACATCCGTCCTTGACAGTATTTTATCCTGTCAGGACGGATTTTTTATTTGCCTGACTGTATGACAGGTTACTCAGGTTGCTCAAGCTACTAAAGGTTCTAAAGGTTCTAAGGGTTCTAAGGGTTCTAAGGGTTCTAAAGGTTCTAAAGAATCTCATCTCAACAGAACCCTTTCACAGCCGTTCCATCTCCATGTTATGCACTATCCATTCCATCACGACTAGAACCTTTGCATAGCGGTTTTGCCTCTATGTTGTGCACCACCTCGTTTCATCACGACCAGAACCTTGACACAACCATTTCATCTCTATGTTGTGCACTACCTATTCCATCGCAACCAGAACCCTGTTCCTAAGAAAGGAGTTCCTTATGTATCCTACCCTAGAAGAAGTGAAAGCCCTAGCGGCTTCCGGCCTTTACAAACGCATTCCCGTCTGCCAAGAAATCATGGCCGATCGTTTCACCACCATCGAAGTGATGCGGACATTGCAAGCCGCCAGCCATCACTGTTTCATGCTGGAAAGTGCAGAAAATAATCAGCCCTGGAGTCGTTATTCCTTTCTTGGTTATGACCCGACCATGGAAATCACTTGCCTCAATGGCACCATGACCATCCGAGAAGGCAATGAAAACGAAACACCACAAGTCACAGTCAAAGAAGTCACTCATCCTGGCGACACCTTACGTGAAATTCTCGCCCGTTATCATAGCCCGAAGCTGGAAAATTTACCTCCTTTCACCGGTGGTCTCGTCGGCTATTTCTCCTATGACTACATCAAATATGCGGAGCCAAATCTCAAACTCAAGAATGAAGAAAATGCAGATTTCCAAGACATGGACCTCATGCTCTTCGACAAAGTCATCGTGTTTGATTCGTATAAACAAAAACTGATTCTCATCGCCGGCGTTTCCCCAGACCAACTAGAAACATCCTACCAAGCCGCTGAGGAAACCATTAGACATATGATTGCCCTCTTGAAAAGCAACGCTCGTGCTGCAGAACGTCCCCTCAAACTGGAAACGCCTCTCATCCCCGCCCATGACCAAGCCGAATACGGCCGCATGGTAGAAACTGCCAAACATCACATCCACGAAGGAGATATTTTCCAAGTGGTTCTCTCCAATCCTCTCACAGCAAAAGCCACCGGCAGTCTCCTGGATGTGTACCGCAGCCTACGTATTCTGAATCCCTCTCCTTATATGTTCTATTTCTATAGCAACAGCATGGAAATGGCCGGTGCATCACCAGAAACGCTCGCCAAATTGCAAGACGGCATGCTCTACACCTTCCCCCTGGCCGGCACCCGCCCCAGAGGCAAAACAGAAGCCGAAGACAAAGCACTCGAAAAAGAACTCCTGTCTGATGCAAAAGAACTGTCCGAACACAATATGCTTGTCGACCTAGGTCGTAACGATTTAGGAAAAATTAGCCAAATCGGCACCGTCAAAGTGGACCGCTATCTGGACATTCTCCGCTTCTCCCACGTCATGCACATCGGCTCCACCGTCGAAGGAAAAATCCGAAATGACAAAGATGCCATTGACGCTATCGATGCCGTCCTTCCTGCCGGCACCCTTTCCGGTGCTCCCAAATTCCGAGCTTGCCAAATCATTGAAGCCGAAGAAAATAGAAAACGAGGCGTCTATGGGGGTGCGATTGGATATTTAGATTTCTCAGGAAATATGGACACCTGCATCGGCATTCGTTTAGCCTATAAGAAAAATGGAGTTCTCTGCGTCCAATCTGGTGCGGGCATTGTAGCCGACAGCGATCCCGCCAAAGAATACCAAGAATGCATGAATAAGGCCAAAGCCATGGTCACTGCCATTGCCACCGCCGAAGGAGGTTTAGCATGATTCTACTCATTGATAACTACGACAGCTTTTCCTACAACCTGTACCAACTGGCAGGTAGCATTTATCCCGACATCAAAGTCATCCGAAATGATGCCTACACCTTAGAAGAAATGGAAGCCATACATCCCGAAGGCCTCATTATTTCTCCTGGACCTGGTAAACCAGAAGATGCGGGCGTTTCCGTTCCTTCTATTTCCTACTTTGCAGGGAAACTCCCCATTCTTGGCGTCTGCCTGGGACACCAAGCCATTTGCGAAGCCTTCGGTGGCACCGTTTCCTATGCGAAAGAACTGGTTCACGGCAAAGCTTACGACATTACAGTAGATAACCAAAGCCCCCTCTTCCGCGGCCTCCCACCCATCATCCGAGCCGCCCGCTACCATTCCCTCGCCGCCCTGGCTTCTACCATGCCAGACACACTCAAAATCACCGCCCACACCAATGACGGTGAAATCATGGCAGTAGAGCACAAAGACTATCCCATTTACGGCTTGCAATTTCATCCAGAATCCATCATGACGCCAAAGGGAAATGTGATTTTGGAAAACTTTTTCAAAGTGGTAACTGGTGATTAGTGACTAGTGATTAGTGACTAGTGACTAGTGACTGGTGACTGGTAGCTAGGGATTGGGAATTAGGGATTAGGGATTAGGAAAACATGGTTATTGGCTGTTAGTTGTTAGACTAGATAATAGCCAACAACAAACAACCAACAACCAACAACCAACAACACTTTTCAGCACGAATAAAAAATATTTGACATCCCTATCAAAACCATTTATAATGAAAAAGCTATTTAATTCGAATAGCGATATTTTTAGAGAGGTGATTTACACAATGGCAACAAACAGAAATCTCCGTTTTAAGACCAGCAGACGTTTCGGCGTAAATGTATACGGCCATCCGAAAGCGTTAAAACGGCAAGTAGCAGATGCTCATCAGAAAAAACAGTCTGAATATGGCATTCAGCTCGCAGAAAAACAGAAGGTTAAAGCGATGTACAACCTGCTTGAAAAGCAGTTCTATCGCTATTATGATAAAGCAAAGAGAATGTCCGGCGTCGTAGGTGAAAACCTGCTGTGCCTGCTGGAAACCAGACTGGACAACCTCGTATACCGTGCAGGTTTCGCACGCTCCATCCGTCAGGCTCGCCAGATGGTTACCCACGGCCTGATTAATGTAGATGGCAAGAGAGTAGACATTCCTTCCTATCCAGTTCGCCCAGGACAGGTACTCTCCCTCCGCGAAGCTTACAGATCCAACGAAATGTTCAAACAGTCCTTCCAGGAACTGAAGACTTTCGATCTTCCTTACATGGAAAAATCTTTCGACAACTGGACCGCTACCCTGGTTCGTTTCCCACAGAGAGATGAACTTCCTTACAAGGACGAAGTCAACGAAACAAACATCGTCGAATTGTACTCCAAATAATCTATATAGAGTATCTAAAAAAGCACTCCATTACTGGGGTGCTTTTTATTTTATAGGGTTCTCAAGGTTCTAAAGGTTCTAAGGGTTCTCCTCTCAATGAGAACCCTTACATAGTGAGTGGTCATTAATTCATTTTTCAACTGGCAAGAAAACAGATTAGCGATTGTTGCTGGTTGTTAGTTGTTAGTTGTTGGTTGTTGGTTATCTGGAGCCAAACAATTAACAACCAACAACTAACAACAGTGAGAGCAAAGGTATTAGCAGGATAGCTCGTGTTTCTATGCATTTAAATGCCAAAATTTCACTGCATGTATTCAGCAAATATCGAGCGTATGAATTATTGACCAACCACTACATAGCGGCGATCTCACTCCTCGCCTCTTTCCATTTTCCCTCCACCAGAACTCCTCACTCCTTCCATCTCGTCTCCCCATATTTCCCTTCTGGCAAAAATGGAAGCAAAATAAAGAATGGCACACAAAGGGGAAAGAAATAGACGTAGCGATACACGAAGGCTGCTGGAGTGGCTAGGATGAGGGTGCCCCAGAGGAGGCAGGCGGGAAGCAGAACTAGGAAGCGGGTATATTGTTTCCGATAGAACAGCAAAAGTCCAATGCACAAGGTGAGCCACAGGCAGGTCCCGGCGCCTAGGTAGCGGCTATGTTTCCAGAGATAGGTTCCCATTTTTTCTCTCGTTGTATCGGAGTAGAATTTTTTGATGGTGGCTGTGTGGTAAGCGTTATTGTGGTCCGGGCTCAGGCCATTTTTCAAATCGGAATCAGAAAAGGCCCAGTCGAAACGGGATTGGGTCATTTCATCGGGTGCGGGAAAGGCCCAGTAGCCGTAGGTGGCAAAAAGCCAAGCGTCTACGTAAATATCCTTATTTCTTTTTCCAATGGATTTCCAAGTTTTCCAAAAATCATCAGGGTGGTTATTGAAATAGTAAAAGTCAAAATCGCTATTCCATTTGATGAGGTCTACGGTGAAAGAGTCGTACCATTTGGCGATGCGACCGGGAATCATCATTTTCAACGTGTAGGCTTCTTCTTCTTTTGTCAGTGGTACCCCTACTGCCACCGCACGAGAGAGTTGCTGCAAGGGAATGCCCACTCGTTCTTGAAAGAGCTGAGGCAAGTTCAGAATTTGTTTGATGGCAATATCCGGTGTCACGGCAAGGGCAATCATCAGGATGGATGTCATCAGCAGTTGCATACGGATATGTTTCATAAGAAGGACCAAGCCAAGGAGCATCACGAGAAACACGAAAATCCCGTTATTTCTAAGAAGCATCATTCCTAGCCCGGCCAAAATAAAGAGATGCCGATTTTCTTCCCAAGCATTTTCTTTATAACCAGAAACAAAGGATGTCACCAACGGCACCCAGAGCAGAATCACCACAGAAAAGAGTACGTCTTTCACATTAGAGAAAGACATATTAACAATGAGCGGACAAAAGCCGTAGTACAAAGCCAGAAGTGCAGTGAGCCACAGCCTTCCGGTCCGATGGTAGAGCCAGGACAGGGCGTAGGAAATACCACAGGCGAAGAAAAACATTTGAATCATCGATGCCACGGCTAGTCCGTAGGAGGTGGTGTCAAACAGCATTTGGGACAGTTGGGTCAGGCCGTAGATGAACATGCAATAGATAAAGGTATGCTGCCCCGCGGCCCAAATGCCGGCTCGCATGATGTCGGTGGTATCGTTCATGCCAGTTCCCGGATAGAAAACTAAGAAGAATGGCGTCCAGCAAAGCAATAAGAAGGCTACGAGAAAAGCAAAAGGGGCATCGGTGGCATTCCCTAAAATTTCTTGCCGCGGTGCCAAGAGGGGAATCCGATTTCCTACTCTTAGAAATAGGTGCAACAAAGCGAATGTCAAAAGTGCAGCTAACAGGATGAAAGGCAGATCGGACAAATGGAGCAGGGCCTCTCGGTTCCAAGGCGTACTTCCTGGATGCCAACCGATTCGCCAGGTATAGTATTCACAAAATCCCATCAAGAGTGACAGGGCTGCGGTCAGTCCGGTCAGCCAGAGACGGGGATGTTTCGATTTCATATATAACTCCTTTCGGATAGTAAGTGGCTGTTCGCTATTTTCTCACCAGCAAGAAACCGGCTTAATCATTGTTGTTAGTTGTTAGTTGTTGGTTGCTTGACCCAAATAACCAATGACGAACAACCAGCAACAATCGCTAATCCGGTTTCTTACCAGTTAAAAATTAAATTAATGACTCCCCACTAATTTCATATCATTACAGTCATGATGGAATCATTATAACACCCTCGTACATGCCATGCATCGTTGGTGTATTGTATTCTAAATAATGGCTGCTCGTTAATCCGAGTTCTTTCTATTGAAAAAACGAATTAACGAGCACTCACTAAATTAAGAGAGCGGTATAAAAACTACCGTCATTTCGACCGATCCTATTTGTGCTTGGTGATACAAAAGCATTGAAATGATTTGTGTCCCTGAGTGGAGAAATCTCATCAGCACTTGCGGTAAGGGCTTAATGAAAAATCTGTTTCATGGCACTATTTCCTGTTTTCCAGCAGTCAATCTCCAATCCCTTTTCTGTCTGTAAGCCCTTACCGCAAGTGCTGATGAGATTTCTCCACTCAGGGACACAAATTCATTTATACCACTTTCGTCATTTTGCACGAATAGGATCGGTCGAAATGACGGATAGAGATGAAATCGCTTTCTTAACTGAACGACATTGCCCACCACGGGTGATAAATAAAGGATAAACTTATTTACATAGCTTCCTAAATTTCTAATCCCTAGCTACCATTCACTAGTCACCAGTCACCAGTCACCAATATATGCTATAATAAAGTCACAAAAAATCAGTTGTCTTTGAAAGGAGAAAACTATGAATAGAGAAGAACGTGTCAGAGCCGCTTTAGCGGGTCAAGAAGTGGACCGCGTCCCGGTGGCTGCTTGGATGCATTTATCCGAATTTGACCAGGATCCCATTTCCCTGGCGGAAGCAGAAGTGGCACTCACAGAGAAATATGATTTCGACTATATCAAAATGATGCCTTTTGGGCTGTACAGCACCCAGGACTTCGGCAATCAAATTACCATTTATTGCGATCCTCATAAGGAACCGATTGTGAAGAAATTTGCCATCCAGAGCCCTGCTGATTATGATGCGCTTCGTGCCATCCCCGCCATTCAGGGCACCTATGGGAAGCAAATCGAATTTGCTAGAGAACTCGCCAAACGCCGCAAAGCAGGCACCCCTATGATTCAGACCATTTTCAGTCCCTTCTCCACTTTAAAGAAAATGGCTGGCGACCGCTTGCTGCAAGACATGGTAGCCTATCCAGAAGCGGTACATCACGCTTTGGCGGCTATCACTGCTACCACCCTCGATTTCATCAGCTACAATATCGATGCCGGCGTGGATGGATTCTTCTTTGCCACCCAGAACGCTATCAAAACCATGATGACCCCCGCCCAGTTTGAAGAATTTGCTGCCTTCTACGATAGACAAGTGATCCATTCTTACGCAAAAAAAACTTGGTTCAATGTGGCCCACATCCACGGCGAAGACATTTATTTCAAAGAAGTGGCCGACTATCCCATCAACTGTGTCAACTGGCACGATCGCCACACCTTCCCCTCTTTGAAAGAAGCGAGAGAAATCACCAATAAATGCCTCCTGGCTGGCATCAAATCGGCCCCCTACTTCGTCAATGGGGTGCTGCAATATGATGACATCATCCTCACTGGTACGCCAGAAGAAATTACTGCCCACGTGAAAGATGCCATTGCTCAAGTCGAGGGCAAAGGTCTGATTCTAGGCCCCGGCTGCGTGGTTAATCCATCGGCACCGGAAGAAAATCTCATGGCCCTGAGAAAAGCAGTGGAGCTTTGAAAGTTGTTAGTTGTTTGACTTCACTCCGTTGCGTTAGGGTTCTGGGGCACCACTTTCCATTTGTGTCACTTTGTCTTTTTCCCGCTATACTAGGGTTCTAGGACACCGTT
The DNA here is from genome assembly GCA_963597965.1 of Paludibacteraceae bacterium. GTDB lineage: Bacteria > Bacillota > Negativicutes > Veillonellales > Dialisteraceae > Dialister. The sequence continues at coordinate 9,832 of CAVBRV010000072.1, forward strand.
TTTCGTTTGAGACTCTTTGTCTTCGTCCCGCTGTGCTAGGGTTCTAGGACACCACTTTTCGTTTGAGACACATTTTCTTTCCCCCGCTATATTAGGGTTCTGGGACACCGCTTTTCGTTTGAGACACATTTTCTTTCTTCCGCTATACTAAGGTTCTGGAACACCGTTTTTCGTTTGAGGCACTTTTTCTTCATCTCGCTATACTAAGGTTCTACTGACGTCATTTACAAATCAGAACCTTATGATACACATTTCATCTCCCTGTTCCTCTATCCGTCTCATCGCTACAGAACCCTAAAATGCACGTGTCACCTCCATGTTTCTCCACACGTCTCGCCGCTACAGAACCTTTAAATGCACACGTCATCTCCATGTTCCTCCATCCATTCCATCGCTACAGAACCCTAGGTATCAAAAGTTTAACGAAACTCTAATATAAAAATGTAACATTTTAGGGGCCCTTATTTTACTATATAGATAGAGGGGTAAATGAGACCCCACGTGGAAAGAAGTATTTTTGAAAGCCTTCCATCATCTGTTTTGGTACCAACCTTTGCAAAGGGCAGTGGGAAGGAAATAGGAAATAGTTCTTTTATAGGTCTCATCCCTCTACGGTGATCACCAACCAAACTGCATAATAGGAAAGATGAGTACCCACTCACAAAGAACATTGACCCGTGCAGCCGTGCGAGGATACGCCCTAAGAGCGAGCCATTTACCTGCGGGTAACTGTGCCGAATGCGCTGGCTATCGACTCGTGTGGGGTAGTGAGTGTCCTGTTTCTAAGGGGAAAGTCTGCCCTGTTTGCAGTAAGACAACAAAAAGCATGAATGGCGCTATCTTAGAATGGGCGTTGCTCATGCTTTTTTATTGTTGGTGACTAGTGACTGGTGACTAGTGACTAGGAATTAGGATAAAAAAGGTTATTGTTCTGTCTGGTTCGTTTTCTAACAACTCTTATTTTCGTCTGTGACAAGGTTATGAAGGGTTACAAAAGGTTATGTTGTAAGAACAAAGTTTATATAACCCTGTTTAACCTTTTATAACCTTGTGGTGATCGTAAATTTTGAGCTGTGAGAAAATGAACAAGGCACAATAATAACCTTTTTCTATGCTCATTTCTTGTTATGAGCCGCAAAAGAAGTTAGCAGACTCATATGGGTCCTTGTGCCGAATGCGCTGACCATTGACTAGTGTGGGGGCGTTGGTTCTACCTATGGAAATCGTTCATGCTTTTTATTTTAGTAGGCAGTTAGCAGTTGGCGGTTGGCAGTTGGCAGTTGGCGGTTGGCAGTTGGCGGTTGGCGGTTGGCGGTTGGCGGTTGGCGGTTGAGCTACAGATGTACAAAAACGGCTACAGCGATAAAGGCTGTAGCCGTTTTTTGTATCAAAACATATTAGAAGGAATGGGAGTAAGATAACGTCCAGTTGAACGGCAAATCCCAATATTCATAACTGCCATTCGTAATAACATTATCCCTGTCTAAGATATTATTCAAGTTTAATGTGATAGCATCATCTTTGGTTGGTTTATAAGTTGCCATAGCATTGAGATTAATCAAATCAGGGTTCGTCCCACCGTCACGATTCTTTAATCTCTTAGTCAACCAGTTCAAGCTTAAACCAGCATCCCATTTTTCATAGCTATATTGAGCGCCTGTATTGAATTGGAGTTTAGGATAAGTCTGTTCCCACTGTTTAGTATCTTTGTTCCAATTCTTTGGATTGGAATAACTGAATCCCATATTAAGCTTCACTTTTTCATTCAGGATTGAACTAAATTCTGTTTCAAATCCAGTATTTTTAAACTTACCAGTATTTTCTCTATGATATTCTCCGGTAGCTGGATCTTGCTTCCATTTAAAAGAATTATCAAAATCCATATGATAAAGTGCAAATTTCCAACTGCTATCCCCATTGATAATTTTATAACCAGTTTCATAGTTCCAACCTTCCTGTGGTTTAAGATTCTTTCCAGAAACTGGTTGATACTCGGTTCCAACTTTTTTCATAAGATCAGACAGTTGTGGCATTTGGAATGCCTTACCTACATTTATGTACCAAGAAGAATGGTCATTTACTTTATACAAAGTAGAAAGCTGTGGTAAAAATACATTTTGATTTTTAGCAACATCATCAATATGCTGTTCTCGAATTCCTAATGTTGTATTAAATTTATTTGTCACCTGATAAGAATATTGAGTATAGAGTGCAAAATTCTTTCTATCCGCAACAATGTTACTTGTTTTACCGCCCAAAACACTTCTGTACTTTTCTTTACTAATTAAAATTCCAGCAATTAAGCTATCTTTTTCATTTCTAAGTTTCCATTCTTTTTGCGTATCCAATCCGACATTATACGCCTTATAGTTACTAGCATTTTCAGTCCACTTATACG
>CAVBRV010000073.1:0-12034 GCA_963597965.1 Paludibacteraceae bacterium
TCACTGAGCGATATTGTATTCAATAATATCTATGACTTTTGCAATTTAACACTAGCTTAGACGGCGTGGTATATGGTGTCAGTGGAACCCAGGATATTAGCCTTTGGTTGCAAAATGGCGCTACCTGGACGAATAAAGTCTATGGTACCACAGAAAAAGACTGGTATAGCAATGAGGTATACAAAGGTGCAACGGTAGATCACTTTACCGGCGGTACCAGCAAAGCCACAGCAGGTCATATTTTCCAGCAGGAAACCAAGACCCTGACTTTCAATGACTACAGTGGCTATACCAATATCTACTATGCCCATACAGGAAATGGGGAATCCGCCTCTGACTATGCAGCGGGTGACACCATCATCACGAAAGCAGCAGAAGATTCTGAAGTAACCCTGATTACGGGAAATAACGACATAGAGATGTCCAATTTGGACAACGTATCGGCTGTGCTGAATGCGCTGGCAGGGAAACTAACCTATAGTGCTTTTGCAAATGGTGAAAACAATCTGACAGGTCTCGTGAAGATTGCAGATGGTCTTACTTCTTCTAGCAAATCGCTGAAAGTAGGGAAAATCACCTTTGACAGCACCGGCAAAGGTACCTACGAAAAACCGGATATGTCTGAAAAATCTTCCTTCACCACTTCTTTGACTGGTGATACAGAAGAGGATGAAGCTTATCTTGGAAATATCGATGAAAACGGTCATTATTTCTTCCATGATGACTCCACCATCAATGTGACTGGCACCAAAGTGGCTGCTATCCATGTCAAAGATAACGACGTCACCATCGATGCAGACAAAGACCTGACTTTGATTTCCAAGAGCAATTCTGGGGATGATAACGCTAACAATGGTGGTATTCTCTTAGAAAAGAACAGAGTCGCTGTCATCAATGCTAAAAATATCCATATCGAAAATACTGATGTGGGTCGTACCGATGCCATTCATGTCAATGGGGCTACCTCAGGAACGAGAAGCTCTCTCACCATCAATAGTAACGTGGATATGAAAGCTAGCTTTGACAAGTCTACTGGTAAAAAAGGTGGTTTCCATGTCATCGGCGCCTATGCACAGAATGGTGACCTTGTCATCAATGGCGATGTCACTTCCCACATTGAGGCCGGCGAAGGGGCAAACGTATACTATGGGGCAGCTCATTTATATGCGACTTCCATTTGGGGTGATCAGAAGGATGACTTCCAGGGTGGTACAGTAACCGTCAACGGGAATGTCGACTTGAGTGGTACAGCCGGCGGTCTCTTTTCCAATATCGGCGGCGCTATAGTCACTGTCAATGGCGGTGGTAAAATCGATGTCACTGCCGACGAAACGACAGAAGACAATGGCTATGCTGCTCTTCGTGCAGAAGATGGCACCGTCAATATGAACGTCAAACTGGATAGCGAAGGCAATGCGATTGAAGGTTTGAAGAATGACGTAACCATTAGCGGTAACGTAGCAGCTACGGTGGGTGCTGTCAATGATGTTGATATCAAAGGCAAAATGACCACCGTCAACCTGGCTCTCGATACCAGCAAGTCCACCTTGCACGGCGCCTTGATGAATGGCTTCGATCGACTCACCGGAACCACGGGCGTGACAACCGATGGAGGACAGTTCTTTAATGGCGCTATCAATCTGTGGCTGCAGAATGGGGCTGAATGGAATAATGAACTCGTTGGAACCATTGTGTTCTATACGGATGATAAATATGGCCAGGCATACCAAGGCAGCCATGCGGCGAAACTGGTAGGCGGAAATAGCGAAGCCAACCAGGGCTATATCATTCAGAATGATAGCGAAAAGCTCACCATTGATGATTATAGCGGCTATACTACCGTATTCTATTCTCATACAGGCAACTGGGATGACTTAGATGATCCGGAAACTGCGGATGGCACAGAGGCTACTCACTATGCAAACCTGGGTGATATTACCATCAAAAAGGCCGCTGCTGATTCTCATATCACTCTCGTCACCGACAATGCCAATATCGATACGGACAATTCCGAAACCGTAGGGAAAGTATTGAATGCATTGGCCGGGAAACTCTTCTACAATGCCTATATCAATGGAGAAAAGAACCTGGTAGGTACAGTAAAGATTGGTGACGGACTCACCGCTTCCTCTTTCCAGAAGACCTATGGTACTGGCGATATTACCTTTGATGAAACGACCGGTCAAGGTACATATGTTGCTAAGAAACCAGATACTCCAGATACTCCACCTAAGACAGATTTCACCACAGGCATTACGGCCGATGGCAAGAATGATGAATATGGTGATTCTGGCAACAGAGAAGATGCGGGCAAATACAAATTTACCGAAGATTCTACTGTCACCGTCAAAGGCACCAATGCCATCAGTGCAGAAGGCGATGACATTGAAGGTGCTAGCCTCACCATCGATGCAACTGGCAAAGATTTAACCTTAGCTACGGATCAGCGTGGTATCTATGGTAAATATGGCGACATCACTGTGACTGCAGCCAACCTGAACGTTACTGCCGATGGTGGTAATAATCGGGATGCTTCACTGGTATATAACTATAGAGGTACTGTGACAGTAAACGGCAATGTAGCAGGTACAGTCAATGGCAACAACATTGGGAAAAATAATGTAGCATCTGGGTTATATGCAACCGGCGATGCTATGAACGCAGCCAATACCGTAATCAATGGTGACTTCACAGCGACCAAAGAAGATGGTTATGGCATTACAGGTAAATCCAATGTATCCGGTATCAGTGCATCCGGCAAAGCAACCATCACTGTCAATGGCAATGTAGATATGACCGTCGATGGTACCGGTATCTATGCAGAAAAGAACGGCACCGTCAATGTGAACGGACTGAAACTTTCCGTCAGCGGAACCAATGCAGCACTCAATGGCAATGGTGGCACCATCAATGTCAATATGAAGGCCGATAAGACCGCTGCTGCTGGCAAAGATGTTTCCATCACTGGTAATGTCAATGGCAACGTCAACCTGGGCATGAATACATCGGCTTCCCAGTTGACCGGGTCCATCAATGGCAATACCAATCTGTGGCTGTCCAATGGTGCAACTTGGGTACTCACCGGTGATAGCGTAGTGGCTAAACTGGTAGGTGGCAGTGCGGCTGGTGTCGCTTCTTATGATGCAGAACCAGATGTAGGAAATATTACCGCTGGCGCTGGTGCATTGACCATCAATGACTATAGCGGCGTAACCAACATCTTCTACGCTCACGAAGGAAACGGCGAATCAGTAAACGACTACACCGATGGCAACACTACCATTAAGACAGCTGCTGAAAATTCTGTAGTCAACCTGATTACAGATAACACCAATGTAAACCGGGATAGCAAAGATAGCGTAGCCAATGTACTGAATGCTTTGGCAAGCAAACTGTTCTATAGTGATGCAACCAAAGGCAAGACCGACCTGAAAGGCTTTGTCAGAATTGCGGATGGTCTCACCGCTTCTTCTATTTCTCAGTACTTTGAAACTGGGGACATCACCTTTGATTCCACCACTGGACAGGGTTCCTATGTAAAACCAGAAGAACCAGTACAGACAGAATTTACTTCTCAGATTCAGGGTACTGTTGACAGAGACACCGAATACGTCAAAGCAGGCGTAACCACGGGAGACCAGAAGTACACCTTCAAGAAAGACAGTAGCATTACTGTAGGTGCCAAAGATGCCATTATTGCTGTAGCAGAAATTGACCCAGATTGGGAAACCACCTTCAGCAAATCCTACAAAGGCATTACCGTAGATGCAGGAGATAACACACTGACCCTGACAACAGGTATGCGTGGTATCTATGCAAACGGAAACAGCAAGAAAGACATTGTTTCCAACATCACCGCAGGCAAGATTATCATTACATCCAATGAAACCAATGCCTACAAAGATGCTGCACTGGCAGTAGCAACAGGTGGAGCTACCCTGAACATCAATGCAGATGTAGAAGGCACGGTATACGGAAACAACGCAAGCTCTTATGGCCTCTATGCAGAAAAAGGATCCACCATCAACCTGAATGGTAACCTGACCTCTGTGAAAGAAGACGGCTATGGTATTGATGGCAAGAATGCGATTTATGGCATTCGTGCAAACGATGGCACCATCAACGTCAATGGCGGCGTGAACATGAAAGTTCATGGTAATGCAGTTTCCGCTGACAAAGGCACCATCAACATCAACATGAATGAAGCCAAAGACGCAGCTGACGCTAACGATGTCATTATTTCCGGTAACATCACTGCATCCAACGGTACCGTCAACATCGGACTGAATACAGCAGCATCCGCATTGACCGGTACAACAAGCGGCAACACCAACCTGTGGCTGGCAAACAAAGCAACCTGGGACGTGACCGGAAACAGCAGCGTAGCAAAACTGGTAGGTGGTACAAAGGATAACGAAGGCTACATCACTGCCGGCGCTGGTTCTTCTATTACCATCGACAACTACAGCGGCGTGACCAACATCTTCTATGCGCATGAAGACAAAGGTGAACTGGCTGAAAACTACAAAGCAGGCAACACCACCATCAAGGCAGCAGCCGAAGGCTCTGTAGTCAATATGATTACGAACAACGACAACATCAACGTCGACGATGCAGCTAGCGTAGAAAAAGTATTGAATGCATTGGCAAACAAACTGTACTACACCAACTACATCAATGGCGAAAATAACCTGGATGGTTATGTAAAGATTGCAGATGGCCTCACCGCTTCTTCCTACAAGAAAGACCTCAAGAGTGAAAAAATCACCTTTGATAAAAAGACTGGACAGGGTTCTTATGAAGCACCAGTACAGACTGAATTTACTTCTCAGATTCAGGGTACTGCTGACAGAGACACCGAATACGTCAAAGCAGGCGTAACCACGGGAGACCAGAAGTACACCTTCAAGAAAGACAGTAGCATTACTGTAGGTGCCAAAGATGCCATTATTGCTGTAGCAGAAATTGACCCAGATTGGGAAACCACCTTCAGCAAATCCTACAAAGGCATTACCGTAGATGCAGGAGATAACACACTGACCCTGACAACAGGTATGCGTGGTATCTATGCAAACGGAAACAGCAAGAAAGACATTGTTTCCAACATCACCGCAGGCAAGATTATCATTACATCCAATGAAACCAATGCCTACAAAGATGCTGCACTGGCAGTAGCAACAGGTGGAGCTACCCTGAACATCAATGCAGATGTAGAAGGCACGGTATACGGAAACAACGCAAGCTCTTATGGCCTCTATGCAGAAAAAGGATCCACCATCAACCTGAATGGTAACCTGACCTCTGTGAAAGAAGACGGCTATGGTATTGATGGCAAGAATGCGATTTATGGCATTCGTGCAAACGATGGCACCATCAACGTCAATGGCGGCGTGAACATGAAAGTTCATGGTAATGCAGTTTCCGCTGACAAAGGCACCATCAACATCAACATGAATGAAGCCAAAGACGCAGCTGACGCTAACGATGTCATTATTTCCGGTAACATCACTGCATCCAACGGTACCGTCAACATCGGACTGAATACAGCAGCATCCGCATTGACCGGTACAACAAGCGGCAACACCAACCTGTGGCTGGCAAACAAAGCAACCTGGGACGTGACCGGAAACAGCAGCGTAGCAAAACTGGTAGGTGGTACAAAGGATAACGAAGGCTACATCACTGCCGGCGCTGGTTCTTCTATTACCATCGACAACTACAGCGGCGTGACCAACATCTTCTATGCGCATGAAGACAAAGGTGAACTGGCTGAAAACTACAAAGCAGGCAACACCACCATCAAGGCAGCAGCCGAAGGCTCTGTAGTCAATATGATTACGAACAACGACAACATCAACGTCGACGATGCAGCTAGCGTAGAAAAAGTATTGAATGCATTGGCAAACAAACTGTACTACACCAACTACATCAATGGTGAAAGGAACCTGGATGGTTATGTAAAGATTGCAGACGGCCTCACCGCTTCTTCCTACAAGAGAGACCTCAAGAGTGAAGAAATCACCTTTGATGAAAAGACTGGACAAGGCTCTTATCAGAAACCAGGCCCAGTGATTCCAGATCATCAGGTAACCACATCCTTCAAGACCACCTTGACTGGTGATAAGGACAAGGATAATGAATACCTCATGGGCGGCGTCATTGCTTCTGACGGCACTTACAAGTTCACCGAAGAAAGCGACATCACTGCTGTACCGGGTATGGATGTAACCAAAGACTTGACCATTGATGCAACCGGCAAGACCCTGAGCGTTTCTACCACAGGCAACAACGGAACCATCAATGTCACCAATGATGGAGCAACCAAAGTCGACATCACCGCTGGTAAACTGGTGCTCAACTCCACCGCTACCACCGCTGGCAACAGTGCTGGTATCAATGCAGGTAAGTACACCCTCACCAGAAAGACAGTCAATGTCAATGGCGATGTAGATATTACCGCAATCAACACCGAAGGCACCAACAACTACGTTTACGGCATTTTGGCAAACAATGCTGACGTGACCGTCAATGGTAAAGTGACCGCGAAGATTGATGGTGGTACTGCAGGCGGCTACAACTACGGCAGCGTAGCAGGTATTTCTGCAACTGGCGGAAACAACCGCGGCAAAGTGCTAGCAGGCAATGTGACCGTCAATGGCGATGTAGATATTTCCGGCAACGGTACAGGCATTTATGCAAACGGCTATGGCTCTGTAGTCACCGTCAATGGCGGCGGCAAGATTACCGTAGACGATAAGACCACAGCAAAGAGAGGCTACTCTGCTATCCGTGCAGAAGGTGGCACCGTCAATATGAACGTGGCACTGAAAGACGGAAAAGCAACAGGCGGCCTTGGCAAGGATGTAGTACTGGAAGGCAATGTAGCAGTTACCAACGGCAATAGCATGGCTGGTGTTGTTTCTACCGTAAACTTGGCACTGGACACCAAAGATTCTTCTGTAGATGGCGTCATTTACAACCAGTTCGGTTTGGATGGATTGTCTTCTTGGGGATCCACCTACCAGGGTGAAATCAACCTGTGGCTGCAGAATGGAGCAACCTGGACCAACGAAGTTCATGGCTACACCGCACCAAAAGGACAGTGGGATACATCCGCTGAATTTACTGGCAGCTTAGTCAACAACTTCACCGGTGGTGCAAACCTGGCAAATGCAGGTCATATCTTCCAGAAAGACAGCAACACCCTGACCATTGGCAACTACAGTGGCTACACCAATATCTACTACGCTCATGAAGGAAACGGCGAAGCAGCAGAAAACTACACCGCTGGCGATACCATCATCAAGAGTGCAGCAGAAGGTTCTGTCGTGAACATGATTACCGACAACACCGGTATCAACATGGACAGCGAAGACAGCGTCAAAGCAGCTCTGAATGCATTGGCAGGAAAACTCATCTACAGTGATGCAGTCAATGGTAAGACAGACCTGACTGGCTATGTAAAGATTGCTGATGGCCTCACTTCTTCTAGCAAGGCTATGCAGACTGGTGATATTGACTTCAGTAAGACCGATGGTAAAGGCAGCTACAAAGATGGCACCATGGATCCAGGTGGATTCATTCCAGATCATCAGGTAACCACATCCTTCAAGACCACCTTGACCGGTGACAAAGACAAGGATAAAGAATACCTCATGGGCGGCGTTATTGCTTCTGACGGCACTTACAAGTTCACAGAAGAAAGCGACATCACTGCTGTACCGGGTATGGACGTAACCAAAGATGTGACCATTGATGCAACCGGCAAGACCCTGAGCGTTTCTACCACAGGCAACAACGGAACCATCAATGTCACCAATGATGGAGCAACCAAAGTCGACATCACCGCTGGTAAACTGGTGCTCAACTCCACCGCTACCACCGCTGGCAACAGTGCTGGTATCAATGCAGGTAAGTACACCCTCACCAGAAAGACAGTCAATGTCAATGGCGATGTAGATATTACCGCAATCAACACCGAAGGCACCAACAACTACGTTTACGGCATTTTGGCAAACAATGCTGACGTGACCGTCAATGGTAAAGTGACCGCGAAGATTGATGGTGGTACTGCAGGCGGCTACAACTACGGCAGCGTAGCAGGTATTTCTGCAACTGGCGGAAACAACCGCGGCAAAGTGCTAGCAGGCAATGTGACCGTCAATGGCGATGTAGATATTTCCGGCAACGGTACAGGCATTTATGCAAACGGCTATGGCTCTGTAGTCACCGTCAATGGCGGCGGCAAGATTACCGTAGACGATAAGACCACAGCAAAGAGAGGCTACTCTGCTATCCGTGCAGAAGGTGGCACCGTCAATATGAACGTGGCACTGAAAGACGGAAAAGCAACAGGCGGCCTTGGCAAGGATGTAGTACTGGAAGGCAATGTAGCAGCAACTGGCGGAAATAATGCAGCTGGTGTGGTAACTACGATCAACCTGGCACTGGACACCAAAGATTCTTCTGTAGACGGCGTCATTTACAACCAGTTTGGCTTAGATGGCAAATCCTTCTGGGGTTCTACTTACCAGGGTGAAATCAACCTGTGGTTGCAGAATGGGGCTACCTGGACCAATGAGGTTCATGGCTATACTGCACCAAAAGGACAGTGGGACACAGAAGCTGAATTTACTGGCAGCTTAGTCAACAACTTCACCGGTGGTGCAAACCTGGCTAATGCGGGTAACATCTTCCAGAAAGACAGCAACACCCTGACCATTGGTAACTACAGTGGCTACACTAACATCTACTACGCTCATGAAGGAAACGGCGAAGCAGCAGAAAACTACACCGCTGGCGATACCATCATTAAGAGCGCAGCAACTGGTTCTGTCATTTCCCTCATCACCGATAACACCGGCGTTGATATGGATAATGAATACAGTGTAGGACGGGTACTGAATGCACTGGCAGGTAAGCTGACTTACAGCAATTTCGTCAATGGCGAAAACAATCTGACCGGTTATGTGAAGATTGCTGACGGTCTTACCGCATCTAGCAAGGCTATGCAGACTGGGGATATTTCCTTCGATAAAGACACTGGTAAAGGTGGTCTGAAAGATGGCAGTCTGAAACCGGGCTTCGATTATCCGGATGATCAGCAGAAGGATAGCTACACCCAGGGCATTACGGGTGATGCAGAAACCGATTACATCTACAAACAGAATGGTATTCTGAAGAATGATGGCAGCTATACCTTTACAAAGAATCCGACTACGATTACTGTAAAAGATGGCGATGCTATCAATGCTAAGAGCAATATTACCATCAATAACAACCAGTCCAAACTGACCTTGACGGGTGACCAGGCAGGTATCAGAGCCGATGGTCATGATGTCACTGTTTCTGGTAGTGTAGAAATTAAAGGTAACAATGGTGTCTATGCAGATAACGGTGGTATGGTTTCCTTGAAGGGAACAACGAAGATTACCAGCAGCGACCTGGATGAAGGTACAGCTGTTTCTGTAGTCGGCGAAAAGAATGGTAAGAAGAGCCAGGTAGATATCCTTGGTAGCTCTGCTATCGATATCGATGGTACTTTGGATGTAGATGGTGGTATTCTCAACATTGATACCACGGCTACTAGCACCATCAATGGGGATGTTACCGTAGATAACGGCGGCGTTGCAACCATCAATCTGCGTGAAAGCAAGTCTTCTTTGACTGGCAATCTGAGTGTAGATAACAATGGTAAACTCACCATGTACGTATTGAACGGTGCGAAAGTCACTGGTGATTATGCAGTTACCAATGGCGGCGACCTCACCATGTATGTCAAAGATGGTGGTTACTGGACTGTAACAGATGCAGAAGAACCAGATACTCAGAGCTTGGCTAGAGAAGCTGCTACAGCAGGTACCTTTAGTCTGATTGGTGGTGCTAAACAAGCCAATGCAGGGACTATCGATTTGACTAAGAGAACAAAAGCCTTCTCTATCACAAACTACAGTGGTTGGGAAAACTTCAAGTTCGCTCATGATGATAAGGATCAGATCCTTGGCGACGGTGTATCTATTGAAAACGTTACAGGAGATGATGCAGGTATCGTTCTCATCACCGATCGTAGCGAAAAGATGGATAATGCAGAAGCCATTAGCAATGCACTCAATGGCATGAAGGATAAGGTCACTGTAAACGGAGATGTAAGTTTGGCTGGCTATCTGTCCAGTAATCTGACGGCATCCGCTGTACAAGCTACCTTCAAGAAGGACGAAAATAAATGGGACATCAAGTTACCGACCATCGAAGAAGGCGGTTATGAAAGTACCATCATGAAAGGCGTCCGGAGTGCAGCTACGACTTCCCTCCATTCTTGGAGAGATAACATGCAGGATACCTATGGCGCTGCTGATTTGGCTGATGAAGATGGTATCTTTGCCAAGGCTTATGGCGGCAAGACTTCTTCCGATGTCAAACAGGTCAAAGACTCCAATAGCTACTGGGGTGCACAGGTCGGCTATGACAAAGCTTTGTCTGACGGTTGGCACACCGGCGTAGCCTTCGACTACAGAGATGGTGACAGCAAGTACGTCAGCGGCGGTACGGGTGATAACAAACTGTACAGCTTCGGCGTCTACGGTGTGAAGAAGATGGCTGATAACAGCTACTTCAGAGTGGCAGCTAAAGTGGGTCGTGTAGAAAATGACTTTGATGTAAACAATGAATATCAGACGACTAGACTGCATGGCGAATACAAAGCTACTGCTTATGGTCTTACCGCAGAATATGGCAAGACCTTTGAAAGCGATGTTGGCTATATCACTCCGAAAGCACAGCTCACTTGGACTCGTGTAGGTGGTAAGGATTATACTGGTACCGCAAACACTGGTGCATTGATGAACATCTCTCAGGATAGCTACAATAGCTTTGTAGGTCGTCTGGGAATGGAAGCTGGCATGAAGAAAGCCAAAGGCGATTTCCATTTAGGCGTATTCTTGGCCCATGAATTCAGCGGCGATATTAATGCAGATTACTTCGCTAATGATGGTGGCTTAAAGAATTTCCGCTTCGATGGCAAAGATACCTGGGCTGAAGTGGTACTCGGCGGCAATTACCAGCTCTCCAAGGACGTACAGCTCTATGGTGATTTCGCAAGAGATTACAAGGCTGACTTCCAGAAGAAGTGGAAACTGAACGCTGGCGTACGGATTCGGTTCTAATTCTTTCTAGTAGGCAGTTTGCAGTAGGCGGTAGGCCGTGGCGCTGGTGATTCTTTCGATAGCATCACTAGCGGCAAGCCCTCTTCCTCTGGAGGGGGGGCAGGGGGATAGCTCGCACTAGCATTCATCTCACTGTTGTTGGTTGGTAGTTGTTGGTTGTTTGAAAACTAGCAACTGCCAACTGCTAACTGCTAACAGACAACTAGAAAACAAAAGACGCATGACTCGATATTTTCGGGTCATGCGTTTTTTGTCTTTAGTAGGCAGTTTGCAGTAGGCAGTAGGCCGTGGCGCTAGCGATTCTTTCGAGAGAATCACTAGCGGCAAGCCCTCTTCCTCTGGAAGGGGGGCAGGGGGGATAGCTCGCACTAGCGGAGCATTTCTATCGGTTGCTATCTGCTAAGGCGTTCTGCTATAGCGGTCGATCTCTAGTTGTTGGCAGTAGGCAGTTAGCGGTTGGCAGTTGCGATAGGCGGAATAAAAATATTTTGACACTAATCAAACATTACGATTTATACCGCTTGGTATTTATAATAAAACCATACAACCGGCCTTACGGCCGAGGGAAATGCACCCCCTCTTTTTAATTCTCCCCCGGAGGGGGCGATGTTCTACGAGCCTGATTTCGCTAAATAGACAATGCATTTCATATCGCTTTGTATTTAACAAAACCATATAACCGGGCATATGGTTACAGAAAATACTATCCTCTCTTTTATCTTCACATGGCGGGGGAAATGCCATTAAGTTAAGGATAGCGGTATAGAAACTATCGTCATTTCGACCGATCCTATTTGTGCTTAATGGTGTAAAAGTTTTGAAATGATTTGTGTCCCTGAGTGGAGAAATCTCTTCAGCAGTAGCGATAAGGG
>CAVBRV010000074.1:0-11990 GCA_963597965.1 Paludibacteraceae bacterium
TGTTAGTTGTTTGTTGTTGGGGCCAAACAACCGACAACAAACAACTAACAACAATCGCTAATCCAGCTTATTGCTATTAAAAAAATGAATTAACAAGCAGCCACTAACCATTGTTTCACGTGAAACATGACTCTATCATTTTTAGCTTCGGCGAGCTTATAGAAACGGACTGCGAAATGATGGAAACTATCCAAATAAGAGTAATTCGTTGCGCTCGCCGACCACCATTACGCACTACGCACTTCGCATTACGCATTATTTCACAAAAGGACATTTACATGTATAGTATATATCCCACTTTCTTCCCTGCTTTCCAATGCAAAGCAGGCGCTTGTCGGCACACCTGCTGCCAGACTTGGGAAATCGACATTGACCCGGACACAGAGAAACTCTATCAAGAAACTCCCGGTCCTCTGGGAAAGGAGCTCACCCAATGGATGCGCACCGCCGAAGATGGGTCCACTTGTTTCAAACTCAATGAAAAAGGATATTGCCATTTTCTTCGAGACGATGGTCTCTGTCGCCTGATTCTCGAAAAAGGGGAAAAGTATTTAGGAAATATTTGCACCATGCATCCTCGTTTCTATAAATACATCGGAGACGACATCGAACTCTGCGGCACCGGCCTTTGCTGCGAACGAACCTGCGAGCAGCTCAAGGAAGAAACGGGGCCTCTCCAATTTCGGATGGAAGGACGGGAAGATCCCTTTTCCTTTGCCTCCCTTTTCTGTGCTTTGGGAATAGATATGTCCGAAGAAAAAACCGCCTTTTCGCCAACCCTCACCAAAGAAACCATCCAATCCATGATTTCCCATCTGGAACCCACCGAGCCCATCAATGCCCAATGGACGGCGGACTTGAATTTCATGAAACATCATCCCGACTTCTTGCTACAGACCGGAAAGAACTATCTCCCCCAAGCGGATATGTCCTATTTCCAGAAACTGTTCCAATACATCTGGTACCGCCAGCTCGATTTAGCCGTCGATATTCCACTGGAACTTTTGAAATCCTACGCCGAAGAAAGTACGCTCTACATCTTCCTGCAAGCCGCCCTCACCAATGATCCCCTCCGTGCCGCCGCCCGCTGGTCCGAGCAGATGGAGTATGATACGGAAAATGTGGAGATCTTGCTGGGGCAAGTTGGCAGTTAGCAGTTGGCAGTTCCTATCTGCCGCTTGGCAAAAGTTTCACGTGAAACATTGTAGTTAGCGGTTTACTGTTTTCCATTTCTGCCTACTGCTCACTGCCAACTGCCTACTTTTCCAGTCACCAGTCACCAGTCACCAAGAAATTATATTTCAAAGGAGTAATCATCATGACACCACAAATCAACGAAAAAGCGCCGAACTTCACCCTGCCCGCCGACAATGGGGAAACTATTTCCCTCTCCGACTACCTCGGGCAGAAAGTGATTCTCTATTTCTACCCGAAAGACAATACCTCCGGCTGCACATTAGAAGCGAAAGCCTTCCGGGATCATTTGGCAGATTTCCAGAAATTAGGCTACGTGGTCCTAGGCGTCAGCCGCGATTCCGTGCGCAAACATTGCAACTTCCGGGATAAAAATGAACTCAACTTCCCCCTTCTTTCTGACGCCGATGAAACAGTGGTAAACCTGTACGGCGTGCTCAAAGAAAAATCCATGTACGGCAAGAAATACATGGGCATCGAACGCTCCACCTTCCTCATCGATGAAAAAGGAAATTTGGTAAAAGAGTACCGCAAAGTGAAAGCCGCATCGCATGTGGATGATTTGTTGAAAGAATTGTCATAAAGCCCATATGATTAGATATGCATTGTCCACAAACACATCATCTGTAAAGTAGCTAGGGATTAGGGACTAGTAGCTAGGAATTTGTATTTCCTAATCCCTAATCCCTAGCTACTAATCCCAAAAAGCAAAGGCCGTGTAAAAGAGAAATTTCTTCCACACGGCTTTGTCTTTCTATGATATGATGTATACGGCGTTATCCAGCAAGCGGTGACGGTTAAATTCTGGCCCCTCAAAGGAGGGGATGCTGATGAGCAAGTATGATTTTTTATTTGCACTATTGTTACTAACCCTCTGTGTTATTTCAATTCATTAGTACCAACAGAAAAAGCCGTCCTACCCTAGCAAAGTAAACGGCTTTTCTGCTTAAGACTTTATAGGGGCTTAACCGTTATCGGATAGCGCCATTTTTCTATACCTATTATACCATACGATGTAAAGTATTTTCTTTGAAAAGTTAGCAGTTGGCAGTCAGCAGTTGGCAGTGTGCCGTTTCAGCCAACTGCATACTGCTAACCGCTAACTGCCTACTAATCCCTAGTCACCAGTCACTAATCACTAGTCACCAATTACCATCCCGCCGGAAGCAATCCTGCCAAGCTCAAGAGGGCGTAAATTCCTGCCATGGAGAAAATGGCAATCACCAACACCTGCATCGTTTTCGCCGCCATCCAGCCGCATTGCCAGACCGGCGTCACATCGCCCTGTTTCCTTGCCCGATTCAACATGAAAACCGGAAGAATCGACATAATAATTCCGCCAAAGGTGCCAGCGAAGAAAATCGCGTTGACGAAGCTCACGGCACCAAAGAAAGCCAAGAGGAAGGGCGGCACCACAATGACCAAAATCATCACTAGACGAGTCGAAATTTTCGATTCGTCTTTTAATTTGAAGCGATCCACCATATTGGTGAGGAAACTTTCCGCAATGACCCAGAAGGAAGTGAGCATAGCGCAGAAAGCGAACACATTCACCAAGAGGTAAAAAATCGGATGGTTCAGTGCCCGTCCCCAGGAGAGAGACGCCACTTCGGATATTTCATCCAAAGGCAGCATGAGGAAAACGGACAGCGGCACCACAGACAGGATGACGAAGGAAATCAGAAATCCTGTCAAAATGGAGGGCACCAACTGGTCCGGCTGGTGAGTAAATCCCCGCGCCACTTCGGGCACCATGTATTGCACCGCATAACAAAACACGGTGATATTGAAAATCGGCATGGCGTAGGTCCAGTTCGCATAAAAAATGTCTTCCACTGGCACCTTGGCGGAAATAAAAGACGCCCCCGCCAGCACGAGAAGCATGGCAATCATACCGCCGCTAATAAATTTCTCTGCCACCCCCGTCGCTTTCAGTCCGAACCAAATCACGCCCGTGGCAGGAATAATAAAGAGCAAACTCCCCGCATAGAAAGAAATACCCAGCAAATCGGCCAATATTTTTCCGCACCCATTGGTATAAGCAATAAGGCTGCAAAAGCTGGTCGCTCCCACGGAGAAAAAGAGCATCCAAGCCCCCACTTTTCCAATATATTTCTCCGCCAAACCAGAAAGTTGCAAGGGGGCGCGGGTACGCAGAGACGTCTCCGCCACGTAAAGCATGGACACTGTGGAAATCAAAGCCGCAATGATGAGCCATAAAACCAAGACCGGCCACCCCGCCTTCCGGGTGGCATAGGCCAATCCCAATACACCGGACCCAATGGTGGAGCCCACAATCATCATGGTGGCTTCTACAAAAGTCAGACGGTGAATCTTCAGGCCCGTTTTCGCCCTCACCTGTCCGCTGACCGCATGCGCGGTATTGATATATTCCATTTCTTTTCCTCCTGTGATTGGTTGTTAGTTGTTAGTTGTTGGTTGTTAGGGAAGCAAAATTTATCGCCCCCATTGTGCAATGTTGTTAAGTTAAGAAAAGGGAGCATCGAAGTCGTCATTTCGACCGATGGGATTTGTGCTGGATGCTTCTATCGTTTTTCTGCGACTATGTTAGACAGAAGTGGAGAAATCTTGTGGGATTAACGTTGCTTTCGGTAGTGTCTCAAGATTTCTCCACTTTTGTCCAACATAGTCGCTTAGTTCTACAGATTTAACAAGCACTAATCCCATCGGTCGAAATGACGTTAGCATTCACCGGCACATTCGGGAAACCTGAGCAACCTTAGTACCCTTAGAACCTTGAGCAACCTGTAACCGCCAGCGTTAGCATCCCTGCTAACTCAAACCTAATTTCCAATTAAAAAAACGCCGCCTCCGAAACGAAGACGGCTTTTTCCCCATAAAAAGAAAAACGCCCCTTACGGGACGCATACGCACTTATAGAAAGAAAAAGAAATTTTCACTAGTCCTAATCCCTAGCTACCAATCCCTAATCCCTATTTCTAGTCACCAGTCTACCAGTCACTAGTCACCATTTAGCCTTCGTCTCGGTTATTACAATCCAAGCGATATATAATTGATCCGCACGTTGCCTTCTATTGATACAGCTCATAAACGATACTGCTCATAGCATCATGCATCGGTAAAAGAATACCGTTTTGGGATGGAATTGTCAAGAGGTTAGTGACTGGTGACTGGTGACTAGTGACTGGTAGCTAGTAGCTAGGGATTAGGGATTAGGACGACGAGTCCGTTAGAACCACGTTTCACGTGAAACATATATCTAGCGGAAGCCCTTCTCAGCCTCCTAATCCCTAGCTACTAATCCCTAGTCCCCATAGTAAAAAGCCGTATGAAAAGAAAGCTCTTCTCATACGGCTTTTCTTATTCCCAGTCACCAGTCTACCAGTCACTATTTTTCCAAATTCAAATGGGGCATCTCGTGGGTGATATGTTCCTCTTCCTTCCCATCCAGGATATTCATGAACTGCTCGCCCGTGATGGTTTCTTTTTCATACAAATATTGCGCCAATTCATCCAGCTTATGCCGATTGTCTTGCAGGAGCTTCGTGGCTTTGGCGTGCTGTTTCTTGATCAAATCAGACACCGCTTTATCGATTCTCGCCTGGGTTTCTGGCGAGCAAGCCAAGGTGGTATCGCCGCCCAGGTATTGGTTGGTCACATTTTCCATAGCCACCATGCCAAATTCATCGCTCATGCCGTAGCGCGTAATCATGGCGCGAGCCAGTTTGGTGGCTTTTTCAATATCATTGGACGCCCCATTGGTGGATGTGCCGAAAACCACTTCTTCCGCCGCCCGGCCGCCGGTCAAGGTGGCGATCTGGTCCAGCATTTCCTCCTTGTTCATGAGGTAATGATTGCCCTGTTCCACCTGCATGGTATAACCCAATGCGCCGCTGGTTCTCGGAATGATGGTGATTTTCTGCACCGGTGCGGAATGAGACTGCATGGCAGCCACCAAGGCATGTCCGATTTCATGATAGGAAACGATGCATTTCTCCTTGTCTGTCAGGATGGCATGTTTCTTCTGGTACCCCGCAATGACCACTTCGATGGATTCTTCCATGTCTTCCTGGGTCGCGTATTTCCGATGATCCCGGACAGCCCGAAGAGCGGCTTCGTTGACGATATTCGCCAATTCGGCCCCGGAGGCACCGGAAGCCATACGTGCCACTTTGTCATAATCGATGGCCGGCGCCGTTTTGATTTTGCTAGCATGCACTTTCAGAATGGCAATACGACCTTGCAAATCTGGAAGACCCACCGGCACCTGCCGGTCGAAACGCCCCGGACGAGTCAGTGCCGGGTCTAACGATTCCGGACGGTTCGTCGCGGCCAGAATGATGACACCCGTATTGTCCTCAAAACCATCCATTTCCGTCAAAAGCTGATTCAACGTCTGTTCTCGCTCATCGTTGCCGCCAATGGCTGCGCCGCCACGTTTCTTACCAATCGCATCGATTTCATCAATGAATACAATGCAAGGCGCTTTTTCCTTCGCCTGTTTGAAAAGGTCGCGAACTTTCGCGGCACCCATGCCGACAAACATTTCTACAAATTCAGAACCAGAAATAGAGAAAAACGGCACTTCCGATTCCCCGGCTACCGCCTTGGCAAGCATGGTTTTACCAGTCCCTGGCGGTCCAACGAGAAGAATCCCCTTCGGCATTTTTGCGCCAATATCTTTGTATTTCGATGGATTGTGCAAATATTCGACCACTTCCTGCAAACTGTCCTTCGCTTCATCTTCCCCCGCCACATCGGCAAACTTGATGCCATTGGTGGGCTTCACGAAAACCTTGGCGTTCGATTTCCCTAAACCAAACTGCATAGCTCCGGGCCCACCCATATTTTTCATGAGCTTCTTATTCATGTAATGGCCGATACCGAAGAAAATCAAGAGCGGCAGCACCCAGGACAGCAACGCCGACAGCACAGGATTCATGGTTTCCACAATCTGTCCGGTGAAATCCGCGCCAGACTGATGGAGCCGTTCCACCAACTGGGGATCATTCATGATAGCCGTCTTGTAGGCCTGCTTATCCCCCTTCTTGGTGAACAGAATCTTATCCTGCTCCACCTGCACCTTGTCGATTTCCTTATCCTCCGTCATGGTCATGAAAGAAGAATAATCCACTTCCTTCACTTCATTTTCCCGCACCATAGGCATGAAGATCGAATTGAATAGGAAAATCGCCAAGAAAATTAGTACGTAATAGGCCAAAATAGGTTTCTTAGGCATTTTCACCTCGTTCATAACATCCATCCTTTCTGTAAAAATAGAGATTAGGGATTCGTAGCTAGGGAAACACTGATTTAATCATTATTCGAAATTATTCTTGAATTTTTATTCAAAGCGAGGAAAGAAAATCCGCGAATAGCAAGCTATTTAAGGATTTCCTTGACGATGCTTTGGATAAAAACTCATATAATTTCAAATTCTTTGATTAAACCAGCGTTTCCCTAGGGATTAGTAAAAACTCCTCCTAATCCCTAATCCCCAATCCCTAGCTCCTTGGCTTCTTATAATTACCGACTTGTAGTCAATAATTATATTATACACTATGAGGAAAGAGTTGTCTGTTGTTAGTTGTTGGTTGTTAGGGGTTTCACGTGAAACATTTTTAGTTAGCAGTTGGCAGTTGGCAGTTGGCAGTTAGCCGTTCTTGCTTACCGCCTACTGCCTACTGCTAACTGCCTACTTTTCCAGTCATTAAATCCCAAAGAGCGCCTCCGTATTCCTCTTCGCATGGTCCACCAAATCAGACACCGACACCCCCATGTAGCCTGCCAAGGTTTCTGCTACATAGGTAATATTCTGGGGCACATTGGTCCTGGGTAAATGAAATCCCCGCGGCGTCAAGTACGGCGCATCGGTTTCAATCATCACCCGTTCGAGTGGCAAAATCGACACCGCCTCCCGGAGATCATCGGCCCTACGTTCATCGCAAATCCAGCCCGTAATGCCGATATAAAATCCCATATCCAAAAGCGTCCGCAGGGTCTCCTTATTTCCTGTATAACAATGAACCACCGAAGTCGGACAAACTGCCTCATGCCCCTTAAAGCAAGAAATAAAATCCTCCGCCGCATCCCGTTCATGAAGAAATAAAGGCTTCTTCAGCTCCTCCGCCAATGCAATGAGCTCTTTGAAATAATGGATCTGATTTTCCTTGGTGCTGTACATCCGGTCGTAATCCAGCCCCGTCTCGCCCACCGCTACAATGCGAGGATTAGACGTCACAATCTCCCGAATCCGCGCCACGTCCTCCTCCTTCGCCTCGTCCGCACTATGAGGATGAATTCCCGCCGTACCATAAGCATCATGGGACTGCACAAACCCATTCACCCGTTCATTTTCCTCCGCTTCCGAGCCGGTCAGAATGCACTGAATCCCTGCTGCATGGGCATTTGCCAAAATCTTCTCCGGCTTCGGAAAGGATTTGGTAAATAAATTGAGTCCGATATCGTAATATTTGTATGTCATAGTCATTTCCTTTCTAGTTCACAATACTGATAAGTGAAATAAAATATACGATGCTTTCTGCTGATGTAAAGGTTACTTAGGTTGCTCAGGCCTTTCAAGTTACTCACGTTCTCGAATGAGCTGATAACGTTAGCCAAATCATACCTACTCATTCAAAGCCTTCCCCTAAACATGATTCTATTTGTATTATATCATTATCTACAAAGCCCTTATATTTCCCCGAGGAAATAGCAAAAAAGCCATTTTTTATCGGTATTTTCAAACAAGGTGTTGGTTTTCAAAAAAAGTAAGGTGTGAAAACGTTTTCACACCTTATCACACCTTATTTTCAAAAAAATGACGGTAAATGATGATGAATAATGAGAAACAATCTCTTTAAATGAGATTATGAAAAAGACTGGAAAAATCGGGAAAAGTATGATATTATCTATGCATACGAAAAACAATTTCCACCATGCGGGTGTAGTTCATCGGTAGAACGCCAGCTTCCCAAGCTGGACAGGAGGGTTCGACTCCCTTCATCCGCTCCAAAAACAAAAAGAGCCTGCGATGGGCTCTTTTTTATTTTGGAAATAAGTTGATCGAGGTTAATGATTCGTCTAAATAGTGGAGCTCGATAATTCAAGCTCTCGATACTTACGGAATAAATGCGAGCAAAATTTGGTATTCAAATGCAAAGAAATATGCGCTATCAAGTAAATATCTGTGCACTTATAGGTTTAAGGTTTACTTTCCGAGTCCATAATTCACAAATAGCCGACATTGAAAAAGTCATTGGTTTAAGGGTTAAATGCTATCATTCAAACCCTAAACCTTAAACCTTCATGATAAAGAAAATCTTTTCAAAAGTAAATTAACGAGCACTCACTATAACGAGCACTCACTATTTAGTCAAAACTTTTCTTTTTCCCCAGAAAAAATAATGTTTCCAACTAACTGTATAGTATCAATTCACACAACAACATTCCCCCAAATGCTTTTATTTTACAATCCACCAATGATATACTAAATGCAAAAGATAAAATCATGAAAATAGTCATACCATACAGCAAGGAGTTGTGAAAGCAATGGTCAAAATAAGTACCCAATCCGTCGAACCCAATGTAGCAGACAAAGTCAATGGCTGGTTGAAGAAATATAAAGTTGATTACAAACTAGAGCAAGAAAGCCTGAACACCGAAATCGATAAAGCACTGGAAGAATACTATTCCAAAAGCGGTGGTAAAGGCGGCAATAGGCCCGATGCCAAAGCACTATTGCAAGATAAAAAATACATGAAATACTGGCCCGTACTGATTGAGTACAAAGGCTATAAAGACAAACTCGAAAAGCTGGACGAAGAAGGACGAGTAGCCAATCAGAAAGCAGACAATACGCCCAATTACCAAAATATCAAAAGTTATGCCGTCAATGGTGCCGTTCATTATGCCAATGCGATTCTACATTACACCAGCTATACAGACGTCATCGCCATTGGGGTGACAGGCTACAAAGACACGCGCGGCGAATTGGTTACAGAAATCGGCGTGTACTATGTTTCCAAAAGCAACCTAGGCTTCGGACAAAAAGTAGGCACATTCAGTGACCTGTCATTCCTCAAAGCAGAAAACTTTGAAGCCTTTATTGAGCAAATTAATAATTTGCATCTGTCCGATGAAGAACTCCAACGGAACAAAGAAAAACGGGAAGCAGAAATTGACAGAAGCCTAACAAAGCTGAATAACGACATATACAACGAAGAAAAAGGACTAGGAGAAAACGATCGAGTATACCTGGTTGCCGCCTCCATTATCGCCACCCTAGGCGTACCAGGCCGCGTAGCCCCGCTTGAAAAAAGCGATTTAAAAAGCAGCCAAGAAGAAGGAAATACTGACGGCGCCATCATGGTACGAAAAATCAAAGCCTTCTTAACTGAAAAAGCCTTACCCGATGGTAAGAAAGAAATGATTCTTCGCACATTGCAAAACATCTTAGAAAATGACAACATCAACCAAGTGACCAATGGGGAAACCCAATTAAAGCGCGTATTCTGTAAAATTGTAGACGACCTGGGGATTTACTACAAAATCGGTCTAACCACAGATTTTACCGGCAAACTATTCAATGAAATGTACCGCTGGCTAGGATTCAGCCAAGACAAACTGAATGACGTAGTACTCACCCCCTCCTATGTAGCACAGCTACTAGTCAAATTGGCACGAGTAGACAAAGATTCCTACGTATGGGATTTTGCCACAGGCTCCGCCGGACTTTTGGTTGCCGCCATGAACGAAATGCTTTTGGATGCCAGAAATACCATCCAATCCCCCGAAGAATTACGCCAAAAAGAAATTCATATCAAAGCACAGCAACTTTTGGGCCTAGAAATTCTTTCCAGCGTGTACATGCTGGCCATTCTAAACATGATTTTGATGGGGGATGGCAGTTCCAACATTTTAAACAGAAACTCACTGACCGATTATACCGGAGAATACGGCTTTACACAGACAAACGCTAAATATCCTGCCGATGCCTTCGTTCTAAATCCGCCCTATTCCGCCGAAGGAAACGGCATGATATTTGTAGAAAAAGCCCTCTCCATGATGCAAAAAGGCTACGCCGCCATTATCATTCAAGGCAGCGCCGGCACTGGAAAAGCGACAGAGTTTAACCAGAGAATCCTTACACGAAATACACTGCTGGCAAGTATCAAAATGCCCATGGATTTATTCGTAGGCAAATCCAGCGTGCAAACCTATATCTATGTATTCCGCGTGGGCGAAGCCCATCAAGCAGATGATGTAGTCAAATTCATCGACTTTTCCAACGATGGCTACACCCGCACCAATCGCAAAAAAGCCAGCTGCAACCTGCGTGACACCGACCATGCCAAAGAACGGTATCAAGAAATCGTTGATCTAGTGCGTTATGGCAAAGGGAAACTCCATTATTTCACAGAAAGAGAATACTACGAAGGCCATATTGACCCACAAAATGGGAATGACTGGAACCAGAGTGCTCCTGTAGATACCCGGCCGACACTAGCGGATTTCAAGAAAACCGTCAGCGATTACCTAGCATGGGAAGTCACGAACATTTTGAAACGCAACGCGGAGGATGAACGCCTGGGAAAATAGAAGCCTCACTCGACGAGAAACTCAAAAGCGTGGAGTGGGGCGAATTTAGGCTAGGCGATTTATTTGAAGTGACCCCAAGTAAGTATTATAGATTAAGTAATGAAGAAATATTATCGAGTAAAGGCAATATTCCATTAATTTCAAATGGCTCAGTAGATAATGGCGTTATGGGTTTTTCTAAACTACCTGCTTTAAACAAAGGAAACAGTATAACCTGTTCAGACACCACAATCGGATCTGATACAATGTTTTACCAAAACAAGGATTTTATTGGATATTCTCATATACAACACTTAGTACCTAAAGCAATATTGCTGAAAAATTTTAACAGTCACGTAGCTTTCTTTATTATTTCAGCTTGTCGAATGTCAACATCCGAAAAATATGACTATGGACGTAAGTATAATAGAGATGCTATGAATGCAACTATCATTCAACTCCCCATCAAAAACGGTTCCATTGATTTTACATTCATAGAAATGTTTATAGCAGAGCTGGAAGCTCTGCGTCTAGCAGAGCTGGAAGCGTACCTGGCAGCAGCAGGATTAACGGATTGTGAGCTGACTGCGGAGGAAGAGGAAGCGTTAGAAAAGCTGAGCCATCATCAAATTCATTTCTCTGCCTTTTATTTCAAAGATATGTTTGATGAAATCGTACAAGGCCGAAGATTGAAAAAGGATGATCAAAAGCCAGGAAATATTCCTTTCGTCATGTCTGGCGTAAGCAACAATGGCGTAGCCAACTATATTTCCAACCCAGTTTCTATGTTTCCAAAAAATTCCATCACCATAGATATTTTCGGTAATACCTTTTATCGAGATTATGAATTTGGTGCTGGCGATGATACCGGTGTGTACTGGAATAGCAAATCAAGCTATGACAAAAAGACCATGTTATTTTTTGCTGCTGCCATGGGCAAAGCAGTATATGGTAAGTTCTCATATGGCAAAAAACTAAGAAGTTCCCAAAGCCTGGAATTTCAAATGATGCTACCTGTTCAAAATGGTAAAATCGACTACCCATTTATGCAAACTTTTATTTCTGCCATTCAAAAACTGATCATCAAAGATGTTGTGGCCTATAGCGACAGAAAAATAGCCGCCACCAAACAAGTCATACACAGTGAAAATAAATAAAGTAGTAAACGCCGATGCATCAGTAAGTTTACACCTTATTTATCGCCCCCATTGGGGGAGATGCCGTAGGCAGAGGGG
>CAVBRV010000075.1:0-11963 GCA_963597965.1 Paludibacteraceae bacterium
CGGCATCTCCCCCGGAGGGGGCGAGGTCCTACGGACCTATCATCCATATTTAAAATCGCTAATCTGATTTCAGATCATTGGAGAAAAGCAGGACATGGGGCATACCCCCAAACAACCAATAACCAACAACCAACAACAATCAACAAACAACTAGTTATTACAAAAGGAGTGTATGTATGAAATTAATAGGTAAAAAGGGAAAACAGACTTGGTTGGCTATGGCTGTCATGGCTGCTTTGCTGGGCAGCGGGTATTCTGTACAGGCAGCTACGACCCATGAACATGCGATCACGGAAAGTACGCAATTTGGTAGCCGGGATAGATCGTATTGGAAAGAACAGGGTGTCATCAGTGGGGACGGTGAAGATGACAATACCTATACTTTCAAGGAAGATGTCGTCTTGCATCCTAGTGCTTCTACTTCGGATATTAAAACTTGGGGTGGACATTTTAAAGGGATCTATAAAGCAGGATGGAATGATTCTACCATCGATATGAATGGACATCGTTTGGACATTGACATGAATTATGACAAGCCGGCTAGCTCAGTTCAAAGTCCGCAAGGCCTTGTCGTAGATGGCATGGGCGTGGATACGGGGACACTGACCATTAAAAATCTAGGCGGCATGACCATCAAGGCCAATGGTTCTTGGATGACCAATTCTTCCACTATGTATGGTATTTCTGTGGTAGGAACCAATTCCGCTGGCGCTTGGGATGATGGACTGGGCGAAGCAGGTCTGATTGTAGATAATGGGAACAATAATGATTGGGATAGAGCCATTCATTTCCATGCCGATGAACAGGGGGATACCCAGGTCGCAGGCGGGATCAATCTCAGAAAAAATACAGGGACTTTCAATGTAGAAATTAGTGGCCTGGTGGATATCGATACAGGCTCTGCTACGGCTCTTTATGCATTGGGGGGCTGGAGTCAGTATTTCAAAAATGCGGAATGTAATGCCTACATCGGCGGCGGCAAATTGAAATCTACGGGAACTGCTGTGGATGTGATTGGCACAAATGTATCGATCAATTCTAAATATCAAAATGGTGGGTATGCTGATAGTGATACCCAGCAGGATGTGATGATTGATGGAGATATTTCTGTCAAAGATGCGGTGTCGAAGTATAATCCAACCGATAATGGTCGCCTGACTTTGGGGCTAAATTCAGCGGATTCTTATCTGAAAGGAACCATTTATACTGGCGGTTATGATAATTTCACTGGAAAAGATGCGACTGGCGATGTGTACTTGGGGCTGAAAAACGGAGCTACTTGGTATAATCAGGCCACTGGCAGTAATCATGGCACCGCACTGAAACAGTTCGTAGGTGGTGATAGCCAGACTTTTACGGGCTATATTTTCCAAAAAGATAGCGGCGCTTTGAAGCTGGGAAATTACAGTGGATATACTACGATTTTCTATGCCCATGACAATGATGGGACGAAGACGTCTGACTATACCGCCGGAAATGTGACCATCGATACAGCCAAGGCTGGCAGCTATATCACTTTGGTGACAGATTCCGTAGATACGAATGATGAAGCCACAGTGAAAGCCGCTTTGGAAGCTTTGGCAGGAAAGATTTATTACAATGCTATCAAGACCGGCGAAAATACGCTGGATGGACAAGTAGCGATTGCGGAAGGTCTCACTTCTTCTTCTAATTTCCTAAAAACCAGCAATCTCTATTTCAATAAAGAAACGGGACAAGGCACGACCGTATCTAGCACGAAACAGACGGTCACTGATTTCACCGATACGCTGACAGGAAATAAGGATACTGATACAGCTTATGCGAATGGTGGAGTGATTTCGGAGGATGGTACGTACCATTTCGACCAGGCAAGCACCATCACTTCGTCATCGAATGCGATGAATATCAAGAAAGATACAGCCATCACTGCTGATAAGACATTGAACTTGGATGTGAAAAATGTGTCCAATGGCAGTGGGCATGGGATCAATATTTCTGGTGCCAATGCAGTCACCATCAAAGCCGGGCAACTCAAGATGGATCTCACCGGTAGCGACATTGATTCCGATGGATTGCAGGGGATTCGCACCACCAATAGAGATGCCAAAGTCACCATTGACGGCAATGTAGATATAACAGCCGATGGGGATAACAACACCATTGGTATCTATAACCGAGGCGATGTGATTATCAATGGCGATTTGAAATTGAACATCGAAGGACACAACGGTGGGTATGAGTACTACGGTGCGACTGGCATTTATGCAACGAGCAGCATGGGAAGCACCGAAGGCGGTACGGTTACCATCAATGGAAATATCGATTTCAATGGAAATGCTAACGGTATCTGGGCCAATGCGGGCGGCAGTGTAGTGACGGTCAAAGGCGGCAGCATTATTGTGAAAGAAGGACAAAGTGCTGGCTATGCGGCAATCAAAGCGGAAAACGGCACGGTCAATATGAATGTCCTTCGGGATGAAAATGGAAATGTGACAGGCGCTGATAGCAATGATGTCACCATCAAAGGGAACCTCAGCTTAGATACCGGAGCGATTAATAGCAATGATATTCATGGGACCAAGACAGAAATCAATCTGGGCCTCAGCACCGCAAAATCTAGCTTGACTGGGGTCATCCAGAATGCTTTCGGTAGCGGAAAGAAAGATAAAGATGTCACTTTCACCGGTACAACCAATTTGTGGCTACAGAATGGTGCGACTTGGAACAATGAAATCGTAGATACCATTATTGAAAATCCATATGCTGGAGATACGTGGTCTGGCAGCCGGGTAGAGAATTTCGTTGGTGGGACCAGCGAAAAAACAGCAGGGAATATTTTCCAGAAAGATACGAGCTACCAGGTCGATTACGATGATGATGACAATGAAATCAAAATCGTCAATACTTTGACCATCGATAACTACAGCGGTTATACCAATATTTTCTATGAACATACAGGCAATGGGGAATCGGCAGAAAACTATGCGGCTGGTGATACCATCATCAAGAATGCAGCCGAAGGTTCTGTGATTTCTCTCATCACGGATCAGACTGGTATTTCTATCGATAGTGATGAAAGTGTTGCTAAGGTACTGAATGCACTGGCAAGCAAGCTCACCTACAGCGGCTATGCAAACGACGAAAGAAATCTGACTGGCTATGTGAAGATTGCGGAAGGATTGACCGCTTCTAGCAATGCCGTGAAGACTGGAAATATTACATTCAGTGAAAGTGATGGCAAAGGTTCTTATACCAAGAAGGAAACACCGGGCGATCAGACTGTCACCGATTTCAAGAAACCCATCAATGGCGATCCAGATGGTTCCTATGAAGGCGGCGTTTACAAAGAGGGCGGTGTGTATCAGGCAGATGGCACTTATAAATTTACCAAAGATACCACCATTGATGCCTCCGATTACACCTTTGTTTTTGGGCCGACTAAAGACGTCACCTTGGATGCTAGCGGTCGCACTTTGACCATGAAGATTGACACCGCTTCTGATAGCGAGGTCTATGGTATTTCTTCTAAGAATGGCACTCCTACGGTGAAAGCCAAACAGCTTGTGATTGATGTCAAAGGGGAAGGACGCACCGAAGGGATTCACGGCGGAGCAAATATTACTGGTGATGTGGTCATCAATGCTTATGGCAGCGGCTATACGTTAGGCGTATATAGTACAGGAAATAATACCACCACGATTGATGGCAATGTCACCATGACGGGACTGAATGGTAAGGAATGGGGCGTGGACAATGGAACCGTAGATGGTTCTACCACCCATTATTTCAGTTGCGTGGGTCTGTATGCAGGGGCTAGCTATAATCCAACCGTGGGCGGTCATATCAATGTCACTGGCGATGTGAATCTGAAAATCAAAGGGACTGGTATTTTTGCCAATGGCGGCGGTTCTACTGTCAATGTCGCTGGTGGCGGGCGGATTGAAACGGATGCCACCAATAAGGATGTAGAAAATTATGCGATTGCAGCAGCCAGTGGTAATGTGTTCCTCAATGTAACCAAAGATGAAGAAGGAAATGTAACGGGTGCTGGTACTCATGATGTGAATATTCGCGGCAATATTGGCGTACTGAGTGATTCCGTTCATTCTGCAGAACCAGTAAAAACGTCCAACATCTACCTCGGCTTGACCACCAAAGCCTCTACGTTGGATGGTGTGATTGTCAATACCTATTCCGATAAAAATAAGAAAGAAGGATGGAATGGGTATGTCAACATGTGGCTGCAGAACGGTGCGACCTGGAACAATATGAATGAAGGACAAACACCAAGCATCTTCGCTGGCAGTGAAGTAGCAAACTTTGTTGGTGGCAGTAGCCAAGAAACAGCGGGTAATATTTTCCAGAAGGATACGGGCTACCAGCTCGACTACGATGATGATGATAATGAAATCAAAATCGTCAATACGCTGACCATCGATCACTATAGCGGCTATACCAATATTTTCTATGAACATACGGGCAATGGGGAATCGGCAGCAGACTATGCGGCTGGAAATACCATCATCAAAGAAGCAACAAAAGATTCTGTGGTATCACTGATTACCGATAATACCAACATCAATATGGATAGCAGCGATAGCGTAGCGAATGCACTCAATGCACTAGCTAACAAACTGTACTACAGCAACTATGTCAATGGGGAAGATAATCTCACTGGTTACGTCAAGATTGCAGAAGGTCTCACTTCTTCTAGCAATGCATTGAAGACAGAAAATATCACCTTTGATTCCACCACGGGACAGGGTTCGTATGTGAAGAAGGAAGAACCGAAACCGCAGCCGAAGACAGACTTCACCACCACTTTGACCGGTGATACAGACGCAGATACAGAATATGCTGGAAATATTGAAAATGGGACGTACATCTTTGGTGATGATTCCACTATCAATGCCACTGGTGGTACCGCAGTCGATGTAGCGAAGACACCGCTCACCATAGATGCAGGCGATCATACGCTCACCTGGAAAGCGAAAGGCGGCAGCTTTAGCAGCGTGTCCTCTATTTTCAATCAGAACACCGCAGGCGCTACCACCATCACCGCTGGTAAACTGGTGATTGGGGCCGATGGCATGAGTGACCTTTATGACCGTTCAGGTATGGTTGTGAAGAAAGGCACGGTTGACATCAACGCCAAAGAAGTAGTCCTCAATGCCCACTATGATAGTGTCGGCTCGCAGGCCTATGGCATCCAGGCTACCGGAAGCGGCAGTCAGGTATCGATTCATGGCGATTTGACACTGAATGCGGATAGCTTTGGTACGGTCAAAGGGCTGTATGTAGAAGATACGTCTGATTGGAACGGAAAAGGTGCCCATATCACAGTAGATGGCAAGGCAGATATCAATGTTTCCAATGGCACTGCTCTGTCCGTTTATCGCAATGGTTCTTCTATCACCTTAGGTGGCGGAACCATCAAGATTGGCAAACAGACCAGTAGTGAAACCTATGCATTGCTGGCAGATGGCGGCGTCATCAATATCAATATGAATGCCGACAAATCCGGTGCTGGCAGTGTGAAGACGGTGATTCAGGGAAATATTAAGGCTGATGGGGTTATGGCCTTAGCAGGATTTGATATGGATAACCCTGATAGCATCATCAATTTGGGTCTTGCTGGAAAAGATTCTTCTTGGACTGGCGCTGCATTTGTCAAAGATGAAGGCAGTACGAACTGGCCATTCCAGGGCCTTTTCAACCTGTATTTGTCTGATGATGCAACCTGGAATAACGAAGTTTGGGGCAAAATCAATGACAAGTTCGATGGCAGCCATGTGACGAAGTTTGTTGGTGGGGCTAGCGAAGCTAAGGCAGGAAATATTTTCCAGAAAGATACGAATGCCATTACTATCGATAATTACAGCGGTTATGCCAACGTATTCTATACACATACCGGAGACGGCACCAATGCATCTGACTATGCAGCAGGAGATACCATCATCAAAGCAGCGGCAGATGGTTCTGTGATTAACATCATTACAGATAACACCGGTATTTCTATGAATGATGCCGATGCCGTAGCCAATGCACTGAATACACTGGCTGGCAAACTCACCTATAGTGATGCGGTCAACGGAAAGTCTTCACTCACTGGTTATGCGAAGATCATGGAAGGCTTGACTTCTAGCAGCAACCTATTGAAAAAGGAAAACATCAAGTTCAATAGCGAAGATGGCAAAGGCTATACCAAAGATCAGGGCGGAGATACACCGGTCGATCCGGACCAGAATGTATTCACCGATGCTATCACTGGCGAAAAACAGAGCAACTATGCAGGCATTCAGCAGGATGATTTGTCCTATACATTCACGAAAGATGAAAATACCATTTCCATCAACCAGATGACCCGGAAAGAAAAGGATCCCGATTGGGAAGGTTCCTACATCATCAGTGGGGCTGCTATCCAGAATGGTCGGGACGTGAAGAATCTCACCATCGATGCAGCTGATAAGATTCTCCATCTGAAAGTGGCATTGGATGATAAGACCACACCGCCAGATAAGAATGCAGGCATCCTGAATAACCGCATCCCGCTTCGTGGCATTGACAACAGCACCGCTGGCAGCACAGCCACCATCACAGCAGGCACCTTGGATATTCAAATCGATAATACCTATAGCCGGACAACGGCTAGCGGCAATCCGCTGATTGGGGCAGGCGCCGCTTATGGGATCTATACCAGCAGCGATGGAGAGGCAGCTCTCACGAAGGTGAAAGGAAATACCACCATCTGGGCTCACGGTTATAACAATGTGTATGGCGTATCGGCCAATGGCAAGAGCACCGTCGAATTGGATGGGGACCTCACCATGGCGAAGAATGGAGAAGACTGGGCCATTGACAATGTGATCAAAGGAAGCAACACCACCAGTTTGAGTGAAGCTTCTTGGAGAAATATTGCGGGCATCCAGGCCAAAGGCAATGGCGCGAAAGTGACCGTTTCTGGTAAAACCACCATCGCCGCTCACGGTAGCGGTGTAGTAGCTTTGGATGGAGCGACTGTGGATTTAGGCGATGCTTCCATCGAAGTGAAGAACAACGGCGATGAAACCGGCTATTCCTTCTATGCACTGGGTTCTGCATTGGGAACCATCAATGTAGGCGGCGAAGGCAAGACTGTTTCCATCCTGGGCAATGTAGGTCTCTTCGGCAAACAAGGACAGGCATTCAGCAGCGACAGCAAAGAATCCGTCATCAACTTGAAACTGATCGGAAAAGATTCCAGCTGGACTGGTATTTCCTTCAAACGCTTTGGCGATGATGAAAGTGGTTACACTGGCGCCTTGAACCTGACCTTGACCGATGGTGCTAGCTGGACCAATGAAAAGTACGGCTATGTGTACGGTGATAATGAATATGGCAAGTACCAGTTCAGTGGCAGTGAAGTAGAAAACTTCATCGGCGGAGCTAGCGAAGACAAAGCAGGCTCTATTTTCCAGAAAGATACCCATGCGCTGACCATCGAAAATTACAGCGGCTATACCAATATCTATTACGCCCATGAAGGAAATGGGGAAAAGGAAGAAAATTACAAAGCGGGCAGCACCATCATCAAGACTGCTTCTAGTGGTTCTGTGATTTCTCTCATCACTGATAACACCGATGTAGATATGAGCAATGAATACAGCGTCAAAGCCGTATTGAATGCACTGGCAAGCAAACTCATTTATAATGGTGCCATCTATGATGAAAAAGATCTCACCGGTTATGTGAAGATTGCGGATGGTCTCACCGCTTCTGGCGTCATCAAACAGACGGGACAAATCAAGTTCGATAATAAGACAGGCCAAGGCAGCTTAGATTCTGACACCCTAACCCCAGGCATCGACTATCCATCGGATCAGCAGAAGGAGACCTTCAACCAGGCTATCACCGGTGTGGCAGAAGATGATTATCTCTATCGCCAGGAAGGCGTACAGCAAAAAGATGGCAAGTTTATCTTTACAAAGAACCCGACGACCATTCAGGTAGAAGAAGGGGCGGCTGTAGATGCCAAGGGTGATATCAATATCGATTCCGCGAAATCCAAACTGGTTCTGGAAGGTAAAGATGCAGGCATTCGCAGCGATGGACATCGCGTAGACCTGGTAGGCACAGCAGAAATCAGTGGCGAAACCGGTATTATCGCTGATAATGGGGCTAACATCCTCATCGATGCAGCAACCACCATCACTGCTACGGGAAAAGATGCCATTCGCGTCGGGAAAGATAGCGCCGTATCTGTTTCTGCACCAAGTGATGATACTGTGACAATCAAGGGTCATGTGATAGCTGATGGCGGCACGGTGACTTTGATGAACCTTAAGAACTTCAAAGGCGATGTCAATCTCTCCCATGGCGGTAAAGCTGACCTCACCTTGGACTTGGCAGATGCTATCTGGACCGGCGGCCTGACAAATACAGACGGTACATTCAACCTGACCCTCTCTGACGGAGCCACTTGGAATGTTTCCCAGATTTCCGCAGGCAGTGTGGTGAATAGCCTGACCGGCGGCAAAGAGGATAAAACGGATAAAGTAGGAAATATTTACCAAAACGCTAGCGAAAAACTGACTATCGAAAATTACAGCGGCTATACCAATGTTTACTATGCCCAAGATTCTGATGGCAAATACACCGCCGGTGATACCATCATCAAGAGTGCGGCAGCTAATTCTCAGGTCAGATTGATTACCGAAAGCAATGGTGTCGATATGGCAGATGAAACCGCTGTCAGAAGTGCTTTGAACACATTGGCAGGTAAGATTGTCTATAGCGGCTACGTCAATGGAGAAGATAATCTGAAAGGATTGGTCCAGATAGCCGAAGGCCTCACCTCTTCTAGCCGATCCGCATCCTATACCACTACCCAGGAAGGCCAGATTGCATGGAACAAAGACAATGGCGGTCGTGGTGGTTTGGCGGAAGGCGACTTGAATCCTGGCTATGAAGACCCAGTTACCCCATCGGAACCAACCATTATAAAAGGCGATTATGAAACTTTTGTCATGAAAGGTGCTAGAAGTGCGGTTACTACCTCCTTCCATTCTTGGAGAGATAACATGCAAGATACCTACACCGGCGCTGACATGGCCGATGAAGATGGTATCTTTGCTAAGGCTTACGGCGGGAAGACCTCTTCTGATGTAGGCACTGGAGATTCTCGCGTCAAAGATAGCAATACCTACTGGGGCGCTCAGGTCGGCTACGACAAAGCTCTCAAGAATGGCTGGCATACCGGCGTAGCCTTCGACTACAGAGATGGAGACAGCAAGTACCTCCTCGGTGGTGAAGGAAATAACAAACTCTACAGCTTCGGTATCTACGGCGTGAAGAAAATGGAAGATGGTAGCTACTTCCGCGTAGCAGCGAAAGCCGGTCGTGTAGAAAATGAATATGATGTATACACGGAAGGTAAACTCAATCAGCTTCATGCAGACTACAAAGCGAATGCTTATGGTCTGACTGCTGAATACGGTAAGACCTTCGGCAGCGACGAAAGCTATATCACGCCGAAAGCACAGCTCACCTGGACTAGAGTAGGCAGCAAGAATTATACCGGTACCGCATCCAAGAACGGTGCGACCATGGATATTTACCAGGATAGCTATGACAGCTTGGTAGGTCGCCTCGGATTTGAAGCAGGCATGAAGAAAGCCAAAGGCAGCTACCACGCCGGCCTCTATGTGGCTCATGAATTTAACGGGGATATCAATACCCGTTACTTCGCAAAAGACGGGGATTGGAAACATACCGACTTTAGCGGCGAAGATACCTGGGCCGAAGTGGTTCTCGGTGGGGATTACCAGCTTTCCAAGAACGTACAGTTCTACGGTGATTTCACCAAAGACCTGGGCGGCGATTTCCAGAAGAAGTGGAAATTAAACGCTGGCGTTCGGATTCGGTTCTAATTTCTAGTAGGCAGTTAGCAGTTGGCAGTAGGCAGTTTGCGGTTGGCAGTGGCTGTAGTGCTTCTCTCGATGTGATTTAAATTATTTGGCGATTTTAAATAGTAATGATAGGTCCGTAGGACCTCGCCCCCATCGGGGGAGATGCCGTAGGCAGAGGGGGTGTATTTCCTTCAGCCGAAGGCTGGTTGTATGGTTTTTATAAATACAAGGCGGTATAAATCATAATGTTTGATTAGTGTCAAAATATTTTTATTCCGCTTTGTATTCAGAAAACCAAAACAACCGGCCTTACGGCCGAGGGAAATGCACCCCCTCTTTTAATTCTCCCCCGGAGGGGGAGATGCCCGATGGGCCTATCACTTCAATTTAAATACCGCTTGAGTATAGATTGTATCAATGAAAAGTAATATTTCTTTGGTGGGAAGTTTGAGTTGTTGGTTGTTTGAAAACTGCCAACAGCCAACTGCCAACTGCTAACTAAAAAGACGCATGACTCGATATTTTCGGGCCATGCGTTTTTGCTTCTAGTAGGCAGTAAGCAGTTGGCAGTAGGCCGTGTCTGTAGTGC
Source organism: Paludibacteraceae bacterium (assembly GCA_963597965.1). Classification (GTDB taxonomy): domain Bacteria; phylum Bacillota; class Negativicutes; order Veillonellales; family Dialisteraceae; genus Dialister. The sequence goes on from CAVBRV010000075.1 coordinate 10,459, forward strand.
TTCTCTCGGTAGTATCACTAGCGGCAAGCCCCCTTCCTCTGGAAGGGGGGCAGGGGGGATAGCCTGCACTAGCGATTTATTCCTTTGAGTGCTATCCGCTAAGGCGTACTGCAACAGCGGTTGACCTCAATGTTGTTTGTTGTTTGTTGTTGGTTGTTTGAAAAACAGCGGCAAGCCCCCTTCCTCTGGAAGGGGGACAGGGGGGATAGCTCGCACTAGCGATTTATTCCTTTGAGTGCTATCGGCTAAGGCGGTACTGCAACAGCGGTTGACCTTATTGTTGTTGGTTGTTAGTTGTTTGAAAACTGCCAACTGCCTACTGCCAACTGCTAACAGCTAACTAAAATGTACAAAATATAGTATAATGTATTTATCTAAAATTAATTTTATGAGGTGATACTATGAAAAAAACAATCGCAATTCTCACCACATCGCTCCTGATGGCGGCCTCTTTCCCAGTCATGGCAGAAGAAGCCAATGCACCACAGACCGATCCGACGGCGACCAATGTGTCGACTCTCTATCCGGTGGTCGATACGGTGATTCCCCCAACCCCAGTGCCGCCGGAAAAAGGAATCCAAGATTTTGCCAATTTCAAGAAATATGCAGATGAAGTGGATGCCTATATCAAAGCCGTTCAGAAATATATCGATGGGGCCACGAATGATGCCAATGATATTATCAATAAGAGAAATGAAGCGGTAAAGAAGGCACAGGCGGCTATTGATCAGTATAATTCGTATTTTGATAAGAAAGATAAGTAATGAGTGGGTATTCATTTACGAGTGTTGTTAGCTGTTGGTCTTTGTTTAGTTGGCAGTTAGCAGTAGGCAGTAGGCCGTGTCGCTAGTGATTCTTTCGGTAGCATCACTAGCGGCAAGCCCCCTTCCGCTGGAAGGGGGGGCAGGGGGGATAGCTCGCACTAGCGATTTATTTCCTTTGAGTGATATCGTCTAAGGCGTACTGCAACAGCGGTTGATCTCAATGTTGTTGGTTGTTTGAAAATAGCGGCAAGCCCCCTTCCTCTGGAAGGGGGGCAGGGGGGATAGCCTGCACTAGCGATTTATTTCCTTTGGGTACTATCGTCTAAGGCGTACTGCAATAGCGGTTGAGCTTAATGTTGTTAGTTGTTGGTTGTTTGAAAACTAGCGGCAAGCCCCCTTCCTCTGGAAGGGGGGCAGGGGGGATAGTTTGCACTAGCGGTTCATTTCCTTTGAGTGATATCGTCTAAGGTGTACTGCAATAGCGGTTGAGCTCAATGTTGTTGGTTGTTAGTTGTTTGGCCCCAACAACAAACAACTAACAACCAGCAACAATCGCTAATCCGATTTCTTGCTATTGAAAAATGAATTAACGAGCAGCCACTAAGTTAAGAAAGCGATTTCATCTCTATCCGTCATTTCGACCGATCCTATTTTTGCTTAATGATGTAGAAGTTGTGAAATGATTTGTGTCCCTGAGTGGAGAAATCTCAGTGGCACTAGCGGTAAGGGCTTAAAGACAGA
>CAVBRV010000076.1:0-11954 GCA_963597965.1 Paludibacteraceae bacterium
ATATGAATTTTTATCCAAATCTTCGTCAAGGAAATCCTTAAATAGCTCGCTATTCGCGGATTTCCTTTCCTCGCTTTGAATAAAAATTCAAGAATCATTTCAAATAACGATTAAATCAGTGTTTCCCTAGCGTCATCAGCTCATTCGAGAAACCTTTAGAACCCTTTGTACCCTTAGAACCTTTGTGACAGCAGAAATCATCGCATATTTCACTTAACTTAACAGCATGGGGGATTAGGGAAACGCTGATTTAATCAAAGAATTTGAAATGATATGAATTTTTATCCAAAGCATCGTCAAGGAAATCCTTAAATAGCTCGCTATTCGCGGATTTTCTTTCCTCGCTTTGAATAAAAATTCAAGAATAATTTCAAACCATGATTAAATCAGTGTTTCCCTAGAAATTAGGAATGAAGAATGAAGGTGCGGCGCACAAATTATATAGCGCCGCGTCTTTTTATTTTGTACAATACAGTGTATGATAAAAATGCCTGGCTATATGAATTGTGCCAGGCTACCTCAATTACTCATTACTCTTTGCTCATTACTCATTTAAGGAGACGTTGTCATGAAACTACTACTCGAATTATTTCTCATCTTCGCCAAGATGGGGGCGGTCACGTTTGGCGGCGGCTATGCCATGCTGCCTATCTTGCAACGGGAGATTGTGGAAAATAAACACTGGGGCAGCGAAGAGGAACTCATGGATTACTATGCCTTGGGGCAGGTGACGCCGGGGATGATTGCGGTCAATGTGGCGACTTTCATCGGCTGCAAGCTGAAAGGATTCTGGGGTGGCGTTTTTGCGACGTTGGGGGTCATTACGCCGTCTATGATTATCATCACCGTGATTGCTCTCTTCCTGTCTCATTTCGAGGAAAATCCTTACGTGGTTCATGCTTTCGCTGGGATTCGAGCTTGTGTGTGCGTATTGATTCTGGACGCCGTTTTGAAATTGGGAAAGAAATCGGTGAAGGATAAACGGACTTGTCTCATTTTTATTGCCATTTTGCTGATTGCTCTATTTGCACCGGTATCGCCAGTGTTCTCTGTGGTCATTGCTGGTTTGGCGGGTTATTTCCTTATGCCAAAGGCAGAAAAGAAAGGGGGCGCCTCTAAATGATGTGGTTAGAAATGTTTTGGGAATTTTTCAAGACTGGCCTCTTCGCGGTGGGCGGGGGCCTGGCGACGCTTCCTTTCTTGTACGATATTTCCGAACGCACCGGTTGGTTCAGCGCGGAAGACATTGCCAATATGATCGCTATTTCTGAATCCACTCCAGGACCGCTGGGGGTGAATATGGCAACCTATGCCGGTTTCCAAGCTCTGGGCATTCCGGGCGGTATTTTCACCACTTTATCCTTGACCGCGCCGGCCCTCATTGTGATTACCGCCATTTATGCGGTGCTCACCAAATTTAGAGAATCCGACACGGTGCATCGCATTTTCTACGGCCTCCGTCCCGCTTCCACCGCCCTCATCGCAGCAGCGGGATTGGGCGTAGCAAAAGTGGCACTGCTGAATATGTCTCTTTATGAAACAAGCGATAGCTTCGCCAATTTATTCAACTGGCCTTGCATCCTGCTAGCAGTTGTCATCTTCGTGGCACTGAAGAAATTTAAGAAACACCCGATTTGGTATATCGCGGCCAGCGCGATAGCGGGGATTGCGTTGGGACTGTAAAGGCAGTGAGAAGTTAGAAGTGAGAAGTTAGGAATGGTGGTGGCGGCGCAATATAATTTGGAAGCGCCGCATAATATATAATGCTATTAAATTACAGTTAGAGTAAGCTGGTATGACTCCGCTAGAGATTACAGGTTGCTCAAGTTTCTAAGGTTACTCAGGTTTCTCGAATGTGGCAATAGCTTCTGGCGTTATTTACTCATTTGAGAATCTTTAGCAACCTGAGAAACCTGAGTAACCTTTGCACCAGCAGAAATTGACAGGATAATAGTCTATATAAAATCTTGGGGCGCTTCCAAATTATGATGCGCCGCCACCACCATTTCTAACTTCTCACTTTTCACTGTCTATCGCTTTTTTCGCTACTGGCACTACATCCTTTTTAGATAAGAGATTTGTATTTTCCAAGCGACTGTGATAAAATATAACTTGCGATTTGTCGTATTCTGTAAAAAATAAAAGAATGGTATCAATTTGTCGGACAAACCGACTTAAGGAGGAATAATTTTTATGAACGTAAAAGTAGAGGCACTGGATCAGCACAAGGTATCTCTGAGCATTGAACTGCCGGCAGAAGTAGTCCAGAAAGGATTCAAAACTGCAGTTGCTCGCATTGCAAATCAGGTTAGAATTCCTGGTTTCCGTAAGGGCAAAGCCAACCGCAAGATTCTGGAAATGCATTTCGGCAAAGAAGCTATCGAAGGAGAAGCAAGAGACATTGTCATCAATGATGCTCTGAACGATGCTCTGAAACAGGAAAAACTGATTCCTGTCACCCAGCCACAGGTCAAAGAAGAAAAATTCTCTGAAAAAGATGGCGCTACATTCACCGCTACTTTCGTAAAACGTCCAGAAGTAGAATTGGGCGAATACAAAGGTCTCGAAGCAAAACATGAAAATCCAGAAATCACCGATGACCAGGTAGAAAATGCCATGAAACAGGAAGCTGAACGTAGAGCACGTCTCGAAAAAGCAGAAGATGGCGCTATCCTGGCAAAAGGTGATTACGCTGTTATCGATTTCAAAGGTTTCGTAGATGGCAAGCCATTTGAAGGTGGCGAAGGCAAGACCTATCCACTGGAAATTGGTTCCCAGAGCTTCATCCCTGGCTTTGAAGAACAGCTGGAAGGCCACAAAGCAGGCGATGACGTAGAAGTCAAAGTCACTTTCCCAGAAACCTATTTCGTAGAGGCTCTCAAAGGCAAAGAAGCGGAATTCAAAGTACACATCAGCGATGTAAAACGTAAGAAACTCCCAGAACTGAATGATGATTTTGCAAAAGCTGTCAGCCAGTTTGAAACATTGGATGAACTGAAAGCTTCTGTGAAACAGCAGATGCAGCTGCAGGCTATTCAGCAGGCAGAAGAAGCTTACCATGAAGCACTGGTCGCACAGGCTGTAGCCAATGCCAAAGTTGACGTTCCACAGGAAATGGTAGAACAGCGCATTGACGAAATCGTGGAAGAAGTGAAGATGAATCTGGAATCCAGAGATATGAAGCTGGATGCTTACCTGAAGAACATCGGCCAGACCGAAGAACAGTTCCGCAAGAACTATGAAAAGACTGCTGCTGAACAGGTTCGTCAGGGCCTCGTTCTCGAAGCAATCGCAGACAAAGAAGACCTGCAGGTCACCAACCAGGACCTCTCCATGGAAATCTACAGCATGGCTCATCAGTTCAATGCGGACCCGAAAGATGTCATGAAGATCATTAAGGAAGAAAACCGCGTAAGCATGCTGGTTGATTCCGTACTCCGCAAGAAAGCAGCTGCTTTCATCTACGGTGCGGCTAAAAAAGCAGAAGCTGACAAAAAAGAAGCGGATGAAGAAGTAGAAAAGGCTGAAGAAGCACCAGTTGCTGAAGCAACCGAAACCGCTGCAAAAAGCGAAGAAGATCTGAACGCTATGACCGTGAAAGACCTGAAAGCTTATGCTCAGGAAAAAGGCATTGCCCTGGAATCCAAAGCTAAAAAAGCGGAAATTATCGAAACCATTCTCGCTGCAGAAGCAAAATAATATAGGGATTGCTCATTAATTTGTTTTTTCAATAGCAAGAACTCGGATTAGCGATTGTTGCTGGTTGTCAGTTGTTTGTTGTTGGGGCCACCAAACAACTGACAACAAACAACTAACAACAGTCAGAACGAAGAAATCTGCACAATAGCCCGTATTTCTATGCATTTGAATGACGAAACTTCAATGCATATATTCAGTAAACTTCATGCACCGCTAGTGCATCACTATGTATGAAAACGGTTAACGTAGGTGACTAGTAGACTAGTGACTCGTGACTAGACATGCGTTTTCCCAGTCACGAGTCACCAGTCACTAGCTACCAGATACATTTTCATAGTAAATATCGGGCGTATGAAGTTCAGAGACAAATCTATAATGACCCGCTAGTCGGGGAAGTAAAAGAGACGCGGGGCAACCGGCGTCTCTTTGTCACATAAAAGCAGTGAGGAGTGAGGAATTAGGAGTGAGGAGTGAAGGCCGGCGAGCACACCGAATTGCTCTTATAAGGTTGGATTTACTTGAACCAGAGTCCTTTTCTATAAGCTCGCCGATAAAGAAGTATAAATTTCATATGAGACTATGTGATTTATAAAAAGGAATATTGGGGCGCTATATCATTTGATGCGCCCCTTCCACCACTCCTCACTCCTCATTCCTAACTCCTCACTTTATACTGGCGTTATATTCGCTAGTGCCTCTATGTGTTTATATCAAAGAAGAAAGGATGAACAATATGGCATACGTACCGATTGTAGTCGAACAGACCGCTCGTGGGGAACGTTCCTATGATATTTACTCCCGTCTGCTCAAGGACAGAATCATTTTCCTGGACGGACAGATTGAAGACCATATGGCAAATATTATTATTGCCCAGCTTCTTTTCCTGGAAGCCGAAGACCCGTCCAAAGACATTCATCTCTACATCAATAGCCCCGGCGGCGTCGTGACTGCCGGCCTTGCGATTTACGACACCATGCAGTACATCAAACCTGATGTTTCTACCATCTGCATTGGCTCTTGCGCTTCCATGGCAGCTGTTCTTCTGACGGCCGGTGCCGCTGGCAAACGCTATGCTCTGCCTCATGCAAATGTGATGATTCACCAACCATTGGGTGGTGTACAGGGACAGGCCACAGAAATTGAAATTCATGCTAGAGAAATTCTTCGCCTCCGGGAAGAACTGAATGGCATCCTGGCTCATCATAGCGGACAGTCCTTGGAAACCATCCAGCACGATACAGAAAGAGATAATTTCATGACCGCCCAGATGGCGAAAGACTATGGCCTCATCGATCATATCCTGACTAGAAATGAACTTTCTGCTTTGAAGGGGAAATAGTAAATAATCATTTACTATGAAAATAGAATTTGGTAGCTAGTGACTGGTGACTTGTGACTGGGAGAAATGTGATTCCAGTCACGAGTCACTAGTCTACTAGTCACCGATACTAATCATTTTCGTTTATGTTGGTGCACGGAGTGCGTGGAGTTTACTATGAAAATAGGGATTAGGGATTAGGAAATGCTCTTTCTAATCCCTAATCCCCAATCCCTAGTCCCTCAGAATCAAATACGAAATCGAAGCAAAGAAATTTGTACAATATTTCAATACGAAAAGGAGGTTTCCTGTGAATCCGAAAAATGAAGGAATCCCGGTCTGCAGCTTTTGCGGCCGCTCTCGAGACGAAGTAGAAAACTTGGTCGCTGGCCCTGGCGTCTACATTTGCAATGAATGCATCGAAGTTTGCCAGAACATTCTCCATGAAGAAATGAAGAGTGACAAGAAAAAGGAAAATCCGCTCCACGTCAAACTGTCGGCTCCAGAAGAAATCAAGAAATACATGGACCAGTACGTCATCGGACAGGACGATGCCAAAATCGCACTGGCTGTGGCGGTGTATAACCACTACAAACGCATCCAGTACCAGGGCGAAAGCGATGATGTGGAACTGCAGAAATCCAACATCGTCATGCTAGGACCTACCGGGAGCGGCAAAACCCTATTGGCTCAGACCTTGGCTCGTTTCCTGGACGTGCCCTTTGCCATTTCCGATGCCACCACATTGACCGAAGCCGGCTATGTAGGGGAAGACGTAGAAAATATTCTCCTCCGCCTCATCCAGGCTGCTGACTATGATGTGGAAAAAGCAGAACGAGGCATTGTGTATATCGACGAAATCGATAAAATTGCCCGGAAGACAGAAAACGTGTCCATCACCCGCGACGTTTCTGGTGAAGGCGTGCAGCAAGCCCTCCTGAAAATCTTGGAAGGCACCGTTGCCAGCGTACCACCCCAGGGCGGACGGAAACATCCGAACCAGGAAATGATCCGCATCGACACCAGCAACATCCTCTTCATCTGCGGCGGCGCTTTTGCGGGCATCGATAAAGTCATCGATAGCCGCCTCACCAAGAGCGTCATGGGCTTCGGTGCCGATATCGAACGAAAAGAAGACAAAGATATGAAGGATCTCCTGAACCAAGTACAGCCAGAAGACCTTCTGAAATTTGGCCTCATTCCAGAATTTATCGGTCGTCTGCCAGTCATCGTGAACCTGCAACCACTGGATGAAGAAGCACTGGTTCGTATTCTGACCGAACCGAAAAATGCGCTGGTGAAACAGTACCAGAAACTTCTCGCCATGGACCATGTGGAACTGACTTTTGAAGACAAAGCCATTCGCGCCATTGCCCATTTGGCGATTGAAAGAAATACAGGCGCCAGAGGACTTCGTGCCATCATTGAAAAGATCATGCAGAAAGTGATGTACGAAATCCCCAGCATGAAAGACGTCACCAAGTGCACCGTCACCGAAGACGTGGTGCTGAATCATTCGCAACCGATTTTGGAAAGAAAATAATTCTGCTCGACGTGAGCGGTATCATCTCATAGAGGTGATACCGCTCTTTTTTTAGTGAGGAGTGAGGAATTAGGAGTGAGGAGTGGTGGAAGGGGCGCACAAAATTTGGAAGCGCCCCAATTTTATAGAGATTAGTAGCTAGGGATTAGGAAATTAGTGACTCTTCCATATCTGTCATTTCGACCGATGGGATTTGTGCGAAATGACAGGAATGAGCCAAGTGACTATGTGAGACAAAAGTGGAGAAATCTTGTGACACTCTCGAAAACAACGCTATTTCCACAAGATTTCTCCACTTCTGTCCAACATAGTCGCAGAAAGAACTGCTTTGTCATCCTGCACAAATCCCGTCGGTCGAAATGACGGGTATGCCAAAGTTACTAAATTTCTTGATCCCTATATTAAAATGCGGCCCTATATAATTTGTGGGCCGCCACCACCACTCCTCACTCCTAACTCCTCACTCCTAACTCCTCACTCCTAACTTTCCCAATCCCTAATCCCTAATCCCCAATCCGCTAGTTACTAATCCCTAGTTTCATGCTATAATATAAGTTATTATGGAGGAACTATATATGAATGAATTAGAAAATAATAACCAGCCCCTCACACTGCCTCTGGTGTCACTGAGGGATATTGTCATCTATCCAGGAATGACAGTGAGCTTAGATATAGGTCGCAAGGAATCCATTGCCGCCGTTCGCCAGGCCATGAAAAATGAACGCTACGTGGTGGGCCTCATGCAAAGAGATCCGCAAGCGGAAGAAACAGAATTCGATAACATGTATGCCTACGGCACCGTGCTGAAAATCGAGCAAATGCTCCAACTTCCAGGCGGCATCATTCGCACTCTTGTACAAGGGGTAGCTCGTGTGCATGTGGAATCTTTTGACTGGGTGAATAAATATATCGCCGTCCAGGTGACCAATGCGGAAGAATTGCCCCCCATCGACCCGCTGAAAGCAGAAGCTTATCGTCGGGCTATGCTGAAGACCTTTTTTGACTGGATGCGCAATACTCATCAGGGCCTTCCGGATGAACAGATGTCTCAGCTGAAAGCTATCACCGATCCCGGCGAGACCGCCGATTTCATTGCGGGCCAGCTCACCTTGCTTCCGAAAAAACGGCAGCAGCTATTGGAAGAACTGGACGTGATGGAACGTATCATGGACGTGCAGCGTTGCTTGAGCCAGGAAATTGCCATTGGTCAGCTGGAAAATGAAATCAACGGCGAAGCCCGGAAGAAAATGGACAAAGAACAGCAGGACTACTACCTCCGTTCCAAAATCAAAGCCATTCATGACAAATTGGGCGATTCTTCCAGCCAGGAAGAGGAAGCGGAAACCTATAAGAAGAAACTGAAAAAAGCCGCCATTCCGAAAGAATATAAAGACAAGCTGCAAAAGGAAATCGACCATCTGGCAGCCATGCCGCCTATGATGGCAGAAACCGCGGTTTCCAGAAACTACTTGGATTGGGTATTCGGTTTGCCTTGGGATAAAGAAAGCAAGGATATACTGGATTTGAAACATGCCAAAGAAGTACTGGATGCGGACCATTACGGCTTGGACAAAATCAAAGAACGTATCCTGGAATACTTAGCCATTCGTGTGCTGGCTCCCGATGCCAAAGCGCCTATCATTTGTTTCGTAGGACCACCAGGGGTGGGCAAAACCTCTCTGGCCCAGTCCATCGCGTGCGCTATGGGACGGAAATTTGCTCGTATTTCCTTGGGCGGCGTCCACGATGAAGCGGAAATTCGCGGCCATCGTCGCACCTACATCGCTGCTATGCCAGGCCGTTTCATCGAAGCCATCAACCAGGCCAAAACAAGAAATCCCCTCATCCTTTTGGATGAAATCGATAAAGTCTGTGCCGACTTCCGTGGCGACCCGGCATCGGCCCTCCTGGAAGCGTTGGATCCCGAACAGAACAAATCCTTCCACGACAACTACATCGATATTCCTTTCGACCTGTCCAAGGTCTTCTTCCTGTGCACGGCGAACTCGGTTTCCACCATCCCCGCTCCCCTCCTGGACCGCATGGAACTGATCGAACTCACTGGCTATACAGAAGAAGAAAAGATAGAAATCGCCAAGAAATACTTGGTACCCCGTCAGCGAGAAAGAAATGGGCTCAAAGCGAAAGATATTTCCTTCACCACCCCATTGATTCGCAAAGTCATTCGCAGCTACACCAGAGAAGCAGGTGTGCGCAACCTGGAACGTACCATTGGCGCCCTGTGCCGCAAAGTGGGCAAGAAAATTGTTCTTCAAGACGATAGCTTGCCGAAACTCACCGCGTCGACTTTGGAAAAATACCTGGGTCCTGTGAAATTCCTGCCCATGGCGGAAGAACACGAAGACACCGTAGGTCGCGTCACCGGTCTCGCTTGGACGGCCGTAGGCGGCGAAGTGCTGGACACCGAAGCCGTCACCATCAAAGGCAAAGGCCACCTCATCCTCACCGGACAACTGGGAGACGTGATGAAAGAATCCGCCGAAACCGCGTACACCTACATCCGAAGCCAGGCCAAAGAACTGGGCCTTCCCGAAGATTTCTATGAATCCATCGATACCCACATCCACCTCCCCGAAGGCGCCGTACCGAAAGACGGCCCTTCCGCCGGCATCACCATGGCGACCGCGATGGCAAGCGCCTACACAGGACGCAAAGTCAGAAGCGACACCGCTATGACCGGCGAAATTACCCTGACCGGCGAAGTCCTCCCCATCGGCGGCCTCAAAGAAAAAGTCCTAGCCGCCAGTCAATTCGGTATCAAACAAATCCTCCTCCCCGAAAAGAACAAACGGGACCTGGACGAAATCCCGAAATCCGTGAGAGACAAACTCCACTTCGTTTGCGTGAAAAATGTGAGCGAGGTATTGGCGCATGCGCTGGTGTAAAGGGTGACTGGTGACTAGTGACTGGTGACTAGACATGCGTTTTCCCCGTTATGAGTCACCAGTCACTAGCTACCAGATAGTAAACTCCACGCACTCCGTGCACCAACACAAACGAAAATGATTAGTATCGGTGACTAGTAGACTAGTGACTGGAATCACATTTCTCCCAGTCACAAGTCACCAGTCACTAGCTACCAAATGATACAGTATACTAGGAAACCCGATTTCCGTTATTGGATATGAGGTGATATAGATGGATAGTTATAAAAAGTTGATTGTTTGGCAGGAAAGTAGGAAGCTGAATAAGGAAATCTATAGAATCGTTTCTACATTTCCACCTAGCGAAATATATGCTTTGTCTGATCAACTGAAACGAGCCAGTGTATCTATTACGTCTAATATTGCGGAAGGGTATGGGCAGGGAAGTTTAAAGAATCGACTTCGCTTTTTGTTCATGGCAAGAGGTTCTCAGTGTGAAGTGGAAACACAATTGATTGTGGCATGTGATTTAGGCTTTGTGACTGTAGCAGACATCAAGGACGCTATAGAAATAGAAACACGGATTGGAAAATTGTTGAATGGACTTATTAGATATACTACAGATAAAATTCATTGTGGAAATTCTGTCAAATTAGGAGAATCTGCTAGTTCCTATGGCAACCCATATGTGGATGAAGTGGTAGAACAAGATGATACTCAAATTGGTGACTAGTGACTGGGTTACGTTTTGGCTAGTCACTAGTCACCAGTCACTAGTCACCCTGTAGTATATGGTATTTACTAGGAGTAAGATAATGGCAGAAATAAAAAATGTGGAACAATTTCATATATTTTCCTCCGCCTACTTTGCCTCTGCGGTGAATCGGAATCAATACGTCACCGACGGCAGAAAGGAAATCGCCTTTATCGGGCGGTCCAATGTGGGGAAATCGTCGCTGATCAATTCCCTCTGCGGGCGGAGAAAGCTGGCCTACGTCAGTCGAGAACCGGGAAAAACGAGAACCATCAACTACTACGCCATCCAATCCCGTCGCACCGTGAACGAAGAAGAACAGCGCCAAGATTGGTACCTGGTAGACCTGCCAGGCTACGGCTTTGCGAAGACCAGCCAGGAAAATAAAGACAACTGGTCCTCCTTCATTGATGAATACATGCGGAAATCACCGGGCCTCACCATGATTGGCCTTCTCGTAGACCTCCGCCATCCCGGCCTTCCTATCGACAAGAAAGCCTACGACTGGCTCAAATCCGTAGCCCCCGACCTCCTCGTCATCGGTACCAAAGGAGACAAACTCAGCCGCAACGAACTCCATAAAAACTTAGCCCAGCTGAAAAAACTATTTCCCACCGCACACCCGCCCATCGCCTACTCCTCGCTCACGGGAGAAGGAAGGGAGGCACTGCTGGGGATTATTGAGAATCAGATTTGCGAGAACTAAGGATTAGGGGACTAGTGACTGGTGACTCGTGACTAGGAAGTGCTTTTCCAGTCACGAGTCACCAGTCACTAGTCACTTATAGGAGAAAGTCATGCATAAAATTGTTACTATCACCCTACTATTCGCCGCCCTAGCAGCGAATACCTTCGCCTACAACTGGTACGCTCCCAATTCCTTTGACACCGTGAAGAAAGACTCCTGGGACTACAAAGCCGCCTACACCCTCTGCGAAGAAGGAAAGGCACCGGACTATACCACCAGCTTCTTCACCAAAGAACTCACTCGCTACGAAATCGCCAGTGTGATCAAGAACGTGCTGGACAACCAGAAAGAAGCGAAGCCGGACGAGGATTTACTGAAACTCAAGAAAGCATACAGCCGGGAACTGGAAGCTTTGGGATATAAGGAACCCAAGAAAAAGGGCAGCGATGCAAAGCCGATTTTGGAAATATCCGGTGACACCCGCGTGCGCTACAATAGCGACAGCGCAGCCGATGCCAGAGCGAGGGTCAATACGAAATGGCACATCGGCGGGAAAACCGATGTGGTGGTTGGGGGTAAAGCGGAAGCCAAATAACGATGAAACCGTGCAGAGACGATAGGTCTTTGCACGGTTTTAATTTGTGTGACTAGTGACTGGTGACTGGGGAATGGGGAATGGGGCGTTGGCAGTTAGCAGTAGGCAGTTGGCAGAAAGAGACGCTAGCGGAAGAAGTACTAGCGGAAAGCCCCCTTTCGCTGAAAGGGGGGCAGGGGGGATAGCTCGCACTAGCGGGATGAAATGACAAGAGACACTAAGTGGTATAGGCGTCCAGCGAAAGCGAAAAAAGCACTGGCGTTTACTTCGTGGGTGGTCTTTCATTCACTTTTTGAAATAAGCGATAAGTTTCGTTTTCCTTGAAGAAGCAATGTCGTTAAGTTAAGGAAGCGGTATAAAAACGACCGTCATTTCGACCGATCCTATTTGTGCTTGATGGTGCAAAAGCGTTGAAATGATTTGTGTCCCTGAGTGGAGAAATCTCATCAGCAGTAGCGGTAAGGGCTTAATG
>CAVBRV010000077.1:0-11709 GCA_963597965.1 Paludibacteraceae bacterium
TTCATAAAAACCATACAACCAGCCTACGGCTGAAGGAAATACACCCCCTCTGCCTACGGCATCTCCCCCGAAGGGGGCGAGGTCCTACGGACCTATCATTACTATTTAAAAAAATTCGCGGCGCTTCCAAATTTTTATGCGCCGCCACCACCATTACGCACTACGCACTTCGCATTACGCACTCATAAAGTTAGCGTTTTTCACGTATCCTTTCGCCCAGTTCCTTCAACGTCTTCGCATTCTTACTCGCCGACAAAACATACAGGAAATCTCCCGCTCGGAAGCGAGTGTGTTCATCAGGAATGAGTACGCGCCCTTGGCGTTTGATTTCTACTAGCACCGTTTGCTCTAGGTGAGGAATGTCAGAAACAGTATGATTTTCCAGGAGAGAACCGCTGCTGACTGGGACTTCGATGATATTTCTTTCCTCTTCACAAGTCGTATCAGGATTGGTGGTGAGAGATTTCTGTAGTAGGGCATCGTAAATGGGTTGGCCTTTCAAGAGTTCCGCCGTGATGTAGGCCAAGGCGGAAGCAAGGGCGAGGGCCATGAGGTGGTTGAAGTCTCCCGTCATTTCGAGAATCAAAAGGGTACCGGTGATGGGAGAGCGGACGCTGGCGGCGAAGAGGGCCACCATGCCGATGATGATAATAGTGGGCGTATAGATGGTAGGAAGCCAAGTGGCGGCGACGAGCAGGTTCGCTTCGACGGCACCAATCAAGGCACCGATGACGAGGAGGGGCAGGAAAAATCCGCCCGGCGAACCGCAGCCGTAACTGATCAAGGTGAAACTGTATTTCCCTAGCAAAAGTAAGAGAAGAAATCCCAGCGGATAGGCATGAGCCGCTAGATCATCCACCAGTGTATTTCCTCCGCCTAAGACTTGGGGCAGGCAGAAACCAAGAATCCCCGCCCAGGTGAGAGCGAAAGTGATTTTCATCCATTGGTTTTTGAAAATCGAAGGACGATAGAGCCAGCCAATGTGGAGCAGGCCGTAGTTGAATACAATGCCTGCGAAGCCGCAAGTGATGGCGACCAGGGCGATGCAGGGAAGGTAGGCCGCCGGGAGCGGCACCAAGTGCAAAAAGGTGAAACTGGTGCTGTCGCCGAAAAAGAAACGGGTCACAATGGTGGCGGTGATGGCGGAAGTCATGGTGGGGAGCAGGACGGCGCCGGAGAAATTGCGATGCAATTCTTCCAAGGCAAACATCATGCCCGCTAGGGGCGCATTGAAAGCCGCTGCCAATCCCGCACTGGCGCCGCTGGTAATGAGGTATCGTTCTTCCATGCGGGTCCGTCCGAGAAGGCGAGAAAATCCTTGCCCTGCTACGGCACCGATTTGAATGGAAGGGCCTTCACGTCCCAGAGATAACCCCGCCCCGATACCAATGGCACCGGCAAAAATTTTCACCCAGAGAATGCGGAACCATTTCATTTTGATGAGGCCTAGGATGACACCTTTCACCTGCGGAATCCCCGAACCGCCCGCCATGGGCGCATAGCGATTCATGGCATAGAGAGCCACGCTGATGATAAGCAGCAACAGCGCATATCCCAAGAGGGGCAGAACGTTGTCTTGCTCTAAGGCGGGGATGAGAAAGGTAGTATAGAGAAAGTGCCGGATGGCTTCCGATGTATTCAGTAAGTAGCGAAATAAACTGATAGAAAGCCCGCCGGCGATGCCTACGAAGATGCCTTCAACGAAAAGTCGCAGGCGAAATTGATGCCAGTGGTCCAAGGCCAGACAAGTTTGGACCAGTTGGTGAGTGGATGAGTTTTTTTGAAGCATAGTTTTAAAGGCAGTTAGGAATGAGGAGTTAGGAGTGAGGAGTGATGGCCGGCGAGCGCATCGAATTACTCTTATACGGATAATTTCAATTATTATATAGTCCGTTTCTATAAGCTCGCCGAAAGTTGAAGTGGCTGGAGGCATGTTTCACATGAAACAATGGATATAAAAGGTTATGATTCTGCTGATTACTGTTTCTAAGATAGAATAAACAAGGTGAGAGACAGGGTTAAAAAGGTTATAAAGGGTTATGCGAAAATGGGATTTCCCATAACCTTTTTATAACCTTTATAACCTTGATGCTTGCGATAGCAGGAAATGTCTTACCGAAGGAGTCAGTAGAATCATAACCTTCTTATACTTTGCGGCGCTTCCAAATTTTGTGCGCCGCCACCACCAATCCTCACTCCTCATTCCTAATTCCTCACTATAATCAGTCGGTATAAATAAGGATGTGAGTTTACAGGTCCACCTGATACGTCAGTACTGCATCAATGGCGGAAATGGCATTTTCCCAGTTCTGGATGGTGTCTTTCATTTCGTGTTCGTAAAATTCATCATCGATGTATTTCAAATTGATGCGAATGTTCAGGATGGACGCATGGATGCAGGCCATAGCGAACTGAGCGGCCATGATGGCGTCGCTGATGGCGTTTTTATTTCCTTTCAGAAGCAGGTTGGTGAAACTGGGGAGCAGGTCCGCCATGGTTTGTGCCATTTGTTGGGGTACGGCGATGGCTTTTTTGAAAGCTTCCAGCTGCTTCTCCTGTCGTTCCGCCAAAGGAAGCTGGCGGATGGCGCGGAGGGTTTTCATCAGTTCCAAGAAAGAAGCGGCGTCTTCGTCCATGAGATCCAGGAAAATGGAACGGGCCATTTGAAATACTTGGGCGTATTCGTTGGCCTTTTCATGGAAATCCGCATAATTTTTGTTGGACGCGGTCAAGTGGCAGACCATTTCTGCCAGGCTGCAAGCCTGGGCCCCCACCAGCCCAGCAGCCGCACCGCCACCTGGTGCGGGAGAAGAACTGCCTAAGTCTTCGAGAAAGGCATCTAGCGTTCTGGTACGGAAGGGAGTATTGGTATTTTCCATAGTGATTCACCTCGTGAAATGATAATTAGGAATGAGTAATGAGAAATGAAGGTGCGGCGCACAATTCATAAAGCGCCGCTTTTATAATCTCTCATTTGATCTCAAAAATATTCACTTCATTATAGCATACTTGTGAAGGGTTCTAGTGTCTTGCTTTCGTAGGCGACATGTTTTATTTAAATCGCTGACAAAGGGTTCTGGTTTCTTGCTTACGCCAGAGGCAAGTTTCATGTGAAACATGAAAAGTAGGCAGTGGGCAGTTAGCAGTAGGCAGTATCTGCTTACTGCTAACTGCCTACTGCTAACTAAAAAGGTTATGAGGGGTTATGAAAATAGCGCTTTCCCATAACCTTTTATAACCTTTTTAACCCTGTTACTTGCCGTTAGGAATCTATGTTAGAAATAGTATGCAGTAGAATAATAACCCTTACACAAATGTTTCACGTGAAACATTTCTATTGTGGAATCAGAATCCAAAACATTCATGTGAGTAATTTGAGAAAAGGTAGCATCGACGTCGTCATTTCGACCGATGGGATTCGTGCTTGATGCTTCTATCGCTTTTCTGCGACTATGTTAGACAGAAGTGGAGAAATCTTGTGAGGTTAGAGTTGTCTTCGATAGTGTCTCAAGATTTCTCCACTTTTGTCCAACATAGACCTGAACTACACGATAGAATCATTAAGCACAAATCCCATCGGTCGAAATGACGATAGTTATGATACCGCTTTCCTTAACATAACGACATCCCAGAACCCTCTGACCACGGATGCATCGCAAAAGCCTCAACCCATAAACGGTGCTCCAGAACCTTCTGATAGCGTTTCATGTGAAACAAGTCTCTAACGGAAGCAAGACGCCAGGACCCTTTGTCAGCGGAAACATCGCAAAAGTCTCAAACCGTAAACGGCGTCCCAGAACCCTCTGACAGCGTTTCACGTGAAACAAGCCTCTAGCGAAAACGGGACACCAGAACCTTCTGACAGCGGAAGCATCGCAAAAGCCTCAATCCATAAACGGCGTTCCAGAACCCTCTGATAGCGTTTCACGTGAAACAAGCCTCTAACGAAACCGGGACCCCAGAACCCTCTGACAGCGGATGTATCGCAAAAGCCTCAAACCGCAAACGGTGTCCTAGAACCCCCATCTATTAAATCTATCTATATCTCTTTCTTGAATTTTTTGAATACCGCACTTCCCAAAAGGAAGATGCAAAAAAGTATTTGACGAAGTTTTTCTCATATGCTATAATTGACAACGTCATATGGCGAGAAGGCGTATGACGCCTGTATGTGGCGGGTGTGGTGAAGTGGCTAACACGGCGGATTGTGGCTCCGTTATGCGTGGGTTCGAGCCCCACCACTCGCCCCATTTTTTTTTACCTGATTCCTATTTTTCCCGTATTTATGGGGGTATCGCCAAGCGGTAAGGCAACGGACTTTGACTCCGTTATCGGTAGTTCGACTCTACCTACCCCTGCCAGACACGTATACAGCTTCCTCTCTTTCCTTTTAGAGAAAGAGACGGGAAGCTGTTTTTTTATGCCAAAAATAAATAAGTACATAGTATTATATGTTACTATTCATAAGCTACTAGTTATAGATTTTAGATGGAAATGGAGGAGATGGATTATTTATTTCTCCTATGCATTGTGGTAAAATAAAGCTGTTATCGAAGCACCGCTTCAGAAATAGGTGACTCATATATCGTTTCATATTCAATGATAAATAGATAATCATTGAGCAACTAGTGAGGAGTTAGGAGTGAGGAATGAGGAGTGGTGGAAGGGGTGCATCAAATGATATAGCACCCCATACCCCCTTATTTATAAAATAAAATTGCGGCGCCTCCAAATTTTGTGCGCCGCCACCATCATTCCTCACTCCTAACTCCTCACTCCTAACTATTTAAATAGCGCTTTCCTAACCAACGACTTGTATACGTAGTCACCTGCCAATCTAAGCACGAGAGGAGTTCTGATATTCCATGAGCAGCACAGTACAGTTTTATTTAGCCATCGGCATTTTCTGTTTGACCTACGTGGGGATTATGTCGGAAAAAATCCCCCGTACCATTTGCGCCATGTTCGGCGGCGGCGCCATGATTTACTTTGGCTTCGTCACCCAAGACCAGGCCATTCAGCAATTTATTGACTTCAATACCATTGGCCTTTTGGCTGGTATGATGATCTTGATTTCTGTGGTTAAGAAATCCGGTTTTTTCCGCGTCCTCGCTTTGTGGGCCATGAAAATGTCCAAAGGCGCACCGCGGGAACTCTTGGTGTTGCTATCTATTGTTACCGCTGTGGGCGCGGCTATGATCGACTCCGTCACTGCCGCTCTCTTGATTGCACCGATGACCATTTCCCTTTGCCGTATGCTTCGCATGTCTCCTGTGCCGATTCTGGTTTCTGAAATTCTGATGTGCAACATCGGCGGTACGGCTCTCATGATTGGCAACCCGCCAAACGTCATGATCGGGTCCGCTACCCACTTGGATTTCAATGATTTCTTGATTAACCTAGCCCCAGTGGTTGTCATTACCATGGCGGTCACTTTGGTTGCCATTCTGTTCATCTTTAGAAAACAACTGCACTCCGTGCCCATGCCCCAGAGTGAACTGGATAAGATTGACATCATGTCCGCCATCGAAGACCGCATGATTTTCAACCGCTCCCTCACCGTCCTGGCACTCACCATCTGTGGCTTCGTGGTACATAGCACTTTCGGCCTCCAGTCTGCTACCATCGCACTGACCGGCGGTATCGTATCCCTCTTCGTTTGCCGCATTAGCCCAGAAGATGCACTGAAAGAAGTGGACTTGGATACGCTGATGTTCTTCATGGGCCTCTTCATTTTGGTAGGCGGCATGGAAAATGCAGGCGTCATCACCGCCATTGCTCAGCACGGCATTGCATTGGTCAATGGGGACCTCCACCTCATCACCTACCTGATCCTCTTCCTCTCCGGTATCGCTTCTGCATTCATTGATAACATCCCATTCACCGCTACCATGATTCCACTGATTCATGACATGCAAGCCCTCATGAATGCCACCCACGCGGACTACATGTGGTGGGCCCTGGCCACCGGCGCCTGCTTCGGCGGCAACGGTACCATGATCGGTGCTTCCCCAAACGTCATCATGGTGGCTATCGCCGCGAAAGAAGGATTCAATATTTCCTTCGGCACCTTCATGAAATGGTGCTTCCCGCTGATGATTCTCTCCCTGATTGTTTCCGCTGGGTACATCGAAGTGAGATACTTCATTTTGGGATTCTAATATTTTTATACATATTAAAAGACCGCTATCTTCGGATAGCGGTTTTTTCTTTATAGTGAGGAGTTAGGAATGAGGAGTGAGGAATGGTGGAAGGGGCGCATCAAATTATAAAGCGTCCCAATACCCCTTTTTATAATAAAGGTTATTATTCTGCTGATTTCTTCGGTGGAACATTTCCTGCTATCACAAGTGACAAGGTTAAAAGGGTTATAAAAAGGTTATGGGAAAAACGGTATTCTCATAACCTTTTTATAACCCTTTTAACCTTGTCACTTGCGGTAGCAGAAAATGTTCCACCGAAGAAATCAGCAGAATCATAACCTTTATGGATACCGTTTCACGTGAAACATGACTCTATCGCGTTTCCCTTCGGCGAGCTTATAGAAACGGGATAGGCAACAGGTGAAAATATCCGTATAAGAGCAATTCGGCGCGCTCGCCGTCCGCCACTCCTCACTCCTCATTCCTAACTCCTCACTAAAATAAAAAGGGATCAGAGAACAAGTCTCTAATCCCTCAATCGCTAAGAGTTTATGCCCCTAGTTCATCCAGCAACTCTTCCGAAGCTTCCACCGCTTCCGCAATTTCTGGGCGGAGGTCCGCATCATCGGTGAGGAAACGAATTTCTGCCAGTGCACGAATCAGGCGGGCAATCTGTGCGGTGCGGCCGATGAGAATTTTCTGGGCGTTGCTGTAATTCTTCCAATCATACCCAGCAGCGACCTGAATGCGGCGAATATCATCGATACCATCTTCAAAGTAGTCGGACAAATCCAGCAAAGCATCCTCCGCCTGCCGCGCTTCGCGGCGGATTTCCTGCATGCGGGTACACATTTTCTTCACCTTATGCTGGAAATCCTGGAGGCGGCTACTCATTTCCTTCAGTGCATTTACATCATGATGTTCAGCAGCTTCAATATCGAGCCCCTTGATTTCCGGAACCATGGCGTACTGCTCCAGTACCCCCGCACCGAAACCGATGGCATCCACCGCCCCGGACAAAGTCATGACGCTCATAGCCTTGGCAGAGAGTTTTTCCAACTCCTTCCAGTTCTTACGTTCCTTATTGAAATGCTCTAAGCCAGTCAAAGTATCACAATCGTGGAAATCCACATTGTGAATCTGAGAAAAGAGGCTGGTGAATTTTTTCATATCCCCAGACATCAAAGTGATTCTGACACGATCCAATTCACCCAATTCATCTTGAGCGCGCACCTTAGCCCGGTTGATACGCTTTGTGGCTCTCCGCTTTGCACGATCAATTTCGCCATTGATACTTTCCGGACGAGCCGATACAGGATTGCCGCTAACAGCTGCTGCGATCATGCGTAAAATAAAAGCAATAGACATGATACTTCCTCCTTTGATTTTGATGGCTTTATTTAGTGACTACTTGTTCATTCATTTTTCAATAACAAGAAACCGGATTAGTAATTGTTGTTGGTTGTTAGTTGTTTGTTGTTAGACCCAAACAACTAACAACCAGCAACTAACAACAGTGCGTGCAAAGGAATCTGCACCATAGCCCGTACTTCTATGCATTTCAATGTCAAATTTTCACTGCATATATTGAGTAAACATCGGGCGTATGAATGATCAAGCATCCACTATGTATCCATGTTATTATTTTTCCTTATTATATCATAAGTCATACACTTTCATGAGGATAGAAAGGGTAGGAGGAAGAAATAGTCAGCTAAAAGGTTTTTATAGGTAGATATAAATTTCGCTTTTAAGATGCACAAGAAAAGCAGTTTGCAGTAAGCCGTTGGCAGTGGATTACCAGAACCCAACTTTTAACATTTCATCATGGTGGCTAGAGCATTCTAGCCACTATGCCTTCTATGTCAGATGGAGGTTTTAGCAGAATCTACTGCCAACTGCCAACTGCAAACTGCTAACTTTTAAATTCCAATATCATAGTAATGATTCATGACGTACAAAAAGCACATCTTCTTTTACAAGAGGGTGCGCTTTTGGGTGCAAGTTAGAAGAGAAGTGAAGGAAGGTCAGTCATTTCTCAAATTTCTTACCTATATTGAAAAAATAGATAGGTGGTTTTGAAAATGGATGATTCACTCAAAAATTGTTGCTTTTTTCAGAAATCATATGAGGTGATATTTTTTTAGTAGGGTGTCCCGAAAATCAGGATTAGCAATGGCAATTTGTAAATCTTTGGATTTTCCTTCTGCGATAAGGATATTTGCTAATTGTCCAAATAACGAGAATCCCTCAACTTGGCCTTCTTTATGAGCATCTTGAATCATAGAATCTCTATCCATCCGTGCCATTTCGCGATTAATATATTGCCGGCGTTCAGCGGTATTGGCAAAAAATACGCGGGCGGCGTCCATGGCTTCTTGAATAGCGGCTTCACTCATAGCCAGTTCCTCCTTTCCTTTTTTATCCAGCTGATTAGCAAAGTAGGCTAACCAGCGTTCCATCTTGGTCATTTGTGCGATGGATTTATGTTTGGCTTGCTTTGCGTACTTGGGTATTTCTAAAAAATGAAGTTCTAAATCTTTGGTGAGTTGATGACCATTGGCTTTGTTATAAATGCCATACATGGCGTGCGGTTCTTTTTGGGGGAGAAAAGCAAAACTTAAGAGGTTAATGGTGATAGCTGGCTTCAGATCATTGTAGGTTTTGCCAGCGGGGAGGGACATGAGGTACATCTGGGCCCAATAAAATAAAGTACGGCGGTTCATGTTTTTCTCGTTAAGAACTTGCACTTCCACATCCACTTGTTCTCCCGTGTCTAAAATACAGGAAACATCCAGCCTGGTGAGTTTGTCATTGTCATGTTCTGGATTCATTTCTGTGGACGCGAAGGTGAGGTCCCGTATGGGATGGCCCAAGCTAGGCTCCAGGACGGCATTGAGAAAGTCGATGGTGATTTGTTTACGTTCCTCTTTGCCGAAGATGAATTTGAATAGAACATCGTTCATGGGGTTGTAGTTGTATTCATTGAGATTAGTAAATAGCATGTCTGTTGTCATACAAAGCACCTCCATTTCTACCCTCATTGTAAAGCATAAATAGGTATAAGGCAAATATAGAGTAGGCGGTCATGTATTTACTTCACCTAGATTGCCCTCGGTTGTTGGTTGTTTGAATCCAACAACCGAGGGCAATAACCAATCCAGTTTCTTGCTATTGAAAAAACTGTGACATGCAGTCACTAACTTAATAGCATGACTTCGTATGGATAGATGGCTATTGATAAATGAAAGAAAATAGTAAAAATGTTAAATAAACCTTGAATTACGCAAAAGATTGATGTAAAATGATAAAGCCTTAAGCGAAAAAGCTAAGACAATGAGAAAAATAGATGCATCATAGGTGTCTTTGATAAAAGACTGAAAAGAGAATCCGGTACAAGCCGGAGCGGTCCCGCCGCTGTAACCAGGAGCGCGTGATAATCCATTGGAGCAATCTGAGAAGGATCACAAAGCGAGGAATGGAAGCCAGAAGAACTGCCTGTGATGGGAAGCTATACCTCCTGCGGTGGACAGGGTGAAGGTAGCAAGGAGCGATGGAGTTCTGTTTTTGGAGCGCCATTGCCGTTTGCGCCTTTTCACGCCTTTCTGCTATGTAGGAGAAAGGCGTTTTGTCGTTTTAGTAGGCAGTTAGCAGTTGGCAGTAGGCGGTATGTATGCTGCTTGACGAAAACGAAATCAGGTCCGTAGGACGTCGCCCCTATCGGGGGAGAATTAAAGAGGGAATGCTTTTCCCTCAGCCGTAGGCTGGTTGTATGGTTTTCCTAAATACTAAGCGGTATGAATAATGCTATGTTTACTTAGTGAAATGTGGCCCATCGGGCATCTCCCCCATCGGGGGAGAAATAAAAAGAGGGGGTGCATTTCCCTCGGCCGTTAGGCTGGTTGTATGGTTTTCTTAAATACAAAGCGGTATGAAATGCTATGTTTATTTAGTGAAATGTGGCCCATCGGGCATCTCCCCCATCGGGGGAGAAATAAAAAAGAGGGGGTGCATTTCCCTCGGCCGTTAGGCCGGTTGTATGGTTTTCTTAAATACTAAGCGGTATAAATTACGCTGTTATGCTAGTGTCAAAATTTTTCAAATCGCTTGGTATTCAAGAAAACCATACAACCAGCCTACGGCTGAAAAAATACACCCCCTTTGGTGCCTACGGCCCCACCTTCCCCCCGATGGGGGACTGCCCGATGGGCCAGATTTCGCTAGTGGACATGGAGATATACCGCCAACTGCCTACGGCTAACTGCTAACTTACATAAGTTTTCTATCCTCCCGCGGTCGAAACATGGAAAAGACCGGCGGAGAGGTGGAAATATATTTCTGTTTTGTGTTTGAGGTTTGGTGACTGGTAGACTGGTGACTCGTGACTGGGATGATTGTTTTTTCTAGTCACCAGTCACGAGTCACTAGTCACCATAAAGGCAATTGCCTCTATCCGAAAGCACCGGTTGTTAGAAAATCAAGAAGAAAGGAGGAGAACAATGAAAAAATGGTTTCTGGCCAGCCTACTCATACTGAGTGCTTGCCTCATTCCATCCTTCATTGCATCTGCGGCGACACAGTCCTCGGATACTATGATTCTGGAATGGACACCGCAAAAAGTGTGGACAGACAAAGGCGATTTACTTATGCGTGGGACTTTCAAGAACAAACGTGGCGATCTCAGCATCACAAAAATCAATGAATTTACCACCCAAATCACCTTCACCAGAAGCGATGGCAGCAAGTACCAGTTCGTAGGCACACCGAAGAAAATTCCACTCGTCAAAATCAGCGGTAACGGTTCTCGTCAGCTGACGCTGAATCTTGGGAAATTTGATGACAACTGGAAAGACTGGGTCGCTACAGAGAATTTTATATTTACTTATATCAATAGTACAAGATGGTAAAAGGGGAGAGTTAATCTTATGAATAAGAAAAAAATCATTCTAGGACTTCTTACAGCTTCTATGTTTACAATTATACAGGGGGGGACAACCGTTTGTGCTAAAGGTGGTGAAGCTGAACTTCCTGAAGTCTTTGTCTATGGGGACAAGGTAAAAGATAAATTTGGTAACGTTGTTACAGAACAATCTTATTACAGAACTGGTGGGGATGTTGACGTTATCACAAGATCAGATATTGAAAAGAAAAACTATAATTCTTTAACGGATGCGATTAGAAGAATTCCAGGTGTACGTGTTTCTGACACTGGCTATCGCGGCATAGACTATGGTGATGGCTGGGCGTATAATAATACTTTTTCTATTAATGGGGATGCAAGAGTTGTTGTTTTAGTTGACGGAAAGCGTGTAGATAACTCTGTATCTAGTATGATTACTGGCATGTCTTCTACTCAAGCAGGTGGTAGTGTAGTACTTGATAATGTAATGGACATTAATAATGTTGATAAAATTGAAGTTATTAAAGGACCAGGTGCATCTGTGTACGGTTCGGATGCTACTGGGGGTGTTATCAACATTATTACTAGAAAAGCCCAAAATCAAAATACTGGCACGATTGATGTTGCAACAGGATCGTGGGGAAGACATAATTATGTGTTAAATTA
>CAVBRV010000078.1:0-11598 GCA_963597965.1 Paludibacteraceae bacterium
TGCGTAATGCGAAGTGCGTAGTGCGTAATGAAGGAAGGGGCGCACAAAATTTGGAAGCGCCCCAATACCCCTTTTTTTATAAAATATTATCGGCGAGCATATAGAGACGAACTATGGTGTAATAGTATCTTATGGTATAAAAGCAATTCGATGCGCTCGCCGGCAACCATTACGCACTACGCACTTCGCATTACGCATTTACAGATAGAGGAGATTGTTATGAGTGAAAAGAAAATCAATGCCTACCCCGTGCGGTATTTCAGCATCGTTACGGTGCCGAAGGAGTTTGTCCATCAGCTTCCGAAAATCGAAGGGGAAACATTGGAAAGTGGAAATTCTTTGAATGGGGAAGCGATCCTGCATGCCATCCAGCAGGGGAAGTCTCAGGTGTCTAGTTTGACGCCTTATTTGTTTGTGCTCTTTGAGGTGGAAAATGGGGGCGCTTATTGGACGTATATGGATATGGCGGGGGAGTTATCGAAAATTCGCTTCATTGATGGAAATGAGAGTTATGTGGCGGCGGAGAAGGTGACCTATGGGAGTGGGTATATCTATCGGGTGCACCAAATATTGTTGGAGAGAAAATCAAATGGGTGTGAATAGTTAGAAGTTAGAAGTTAGAAGTGAGAAATGGTGGTGCGGCGCACAATTCATAAAGCGCCGCCTTTTTAGTATGAGGGATTGGGGATTAGTAGCTAGGGATTAGGATGTTTCACGTGAAACATGACTTTGGCGATTTCATTTCTATCCGTCATTTCGACCGGTCATATTTGTGAGAAATGAAGAAAAGGGTATAAATGGATTTGTGTCCCTGAGTGGAGAAATCTCTTCAGCACTTGCGTTAAGGGCTTACAGGCAAAAATGGATTAGGGATTGACCGCTGGAAAGCAGGAAATAGTGCCATGAAACAGACTTGTCATTAAGCCCTTGTCGCTACTGCTGAAGAGATTTCTCCACTCAGGGACACAAATCATTTCAATCCTTTTACACCATTAAGCACAAATAGGATCGGTCGAAATGACGGGAGTTTTTATAACGTTAGCTTAATTTAATAGCATTGCCCGGCGGGGGAGACGCTAGAGATACTTTCGCTAGTGACATGTTTCACGTGAAACATAAAAGGGCTATAAAAGGTTATGCGAAAAATGCAATTCCATAACCCTTTTATAACCCTTTTAACCTTGTGAAAGGAAGTAACTTCTTTTATTTGGATAAGCCATCAGCAGAATCATAATCTGGTACAAAAATGTTTCCAGTGGTGCAGGTATCACCGAGTTCGCTGGATGTGTTCACGGCGAAGTATACCGCTAGAGCAGCCCATCTTCGTTTTGCTTGAAATGGCGTCTCACTGCATCCTTGCGTCGCTACGCTTCTAACGATGCAGTTCGCTTGCACACCTCTTTAATTCTCCCCCGGCGGGGGAGACAAGACGCTAGAGCTGATTCCGCTTTTTACTAACTGCCAACTGCCAACTGCAAACTGCAAACTGCAAACTGCCTACTTATACATTCTCCAACTTTACCACATCAATCACAGGCTCCTCGTAAGGATGCACCACTTTGATGGTGCAAATCACATCACGGAGGTGGGATTCGTCTACGCGGCACTGGAGGATGTATTCGTCTTCTTCTGTTTCTTCACCAATGGTGCCGTTGTAGGGATTGGCACCTTCTAATGTCGTCCAGGCGGAGTGGACTTGCCACCAGGACATGCAGCCCGCGTAATTTCCAATGCGACCGCCGCCGGCTTTTTTGATGGCTTCTCGAATGGGATCAATGGATTCAAGGGGGAGATAGACTTGGATTTTGTACATGATGATTACGACCTTTCTGATATAATTTGGGGTGACTGGTGACTGGTGACTGGTGACTGGGGGATGCTTCAAGTGAAACAGAGATAAAAGGTTATTATTTTGCCTGGTTCTATTCTACACACATATAGATGATTCTGCTTATCAAAAGGTTATAAAGGGGTATATATAAGGTTATGATACTTACGGTAAGCACATAACCCTTTTTAACCTTTCATAACCTTGTGATAATCGGTATATTACGCTTGTTACTAAAAAGGTCATGGTAGAATAATAACCTTTTATCCCGTTTCACGTGAAACATTTGGATAGCGGTAAGTCATCAACTGCCAACTGCCGACTGCTAACTGCCGACTTTCAAATAACTTTCATCCAACGTAACACTCGCATTTCCTTCTTCCTCCGCTTTCATGGTGGCGTGAATGCCGGTGGGGAGGAAGAGGTTGTTTTCGCCGTGGCCGATGGGGAGGTGTTTGATGGCTGGTTTGTCCGCCAGGTCGGCGTAGTGTTTCATAATCTTATCAATAATGGCCTGCTGGGATTCGGAGGGAGCTTTGTGGTTGGCGCCGTAGAAATCGCCGTAGAGGATGCCATTGACGCGAGATAAGAGACCGTTCTGGTAGAGCTGCTCTATAAGGCGGTCGATTTGGTAGGGGTCCACGCCAGTGTCTTCTAGGAAGAGGAGAGATCCATTTCCTTGGAGTTCGTAAGGCGTGCCACAAAGGGAGGCTAGGACGGTAAGATTTCCTCCTTCCAGAAGGCCGCTGGCTTCACCGGGATGGACGGTGGTGAGGCTCTCGCCTTCTGGCATGGGGAGTTTTCCGATGGGATAGCTGCCGGAGAGGCCGTTTTCAAACAGATAGAGGGTGAAGGCGGTGTAATCGTAGTCTTTGAAGCTGGACAGCATGGGGCCGTGGATGGTGACCATGTGGCATTTCTCGCCGATGGCGGCGTGGAGGGCAGTGATGTCGGAGTAGCCGATGAACAGTTTCGGATGCTTGGCGATGGTGTCGTAATCCAAAAGTGGCAGGATGCGAGCACTGCCGTAACCGCCGCGGAGGCAGAGGATGGCTTTGATGGAATCGTCGGCGAAGAAATCGTTGATGTCTTTGGCCCGATCCTCGTCGGTGCCGGAGAGGTATTCGACTCCTTCGCTGACGGAGGGTGCCAATTTCACTTGGTAGCCTAAGGATTCTAAGAGTTCGATGGCTCGGCTGTATTCCGCCATGTCCCCTCGTCCGGCGGGTGCTAAGATGCCGATGGTGTCCCCTTCCTGGAGGGGAGCGACTTTCTCGCGAGACGGTTCGATTTCATGGGGCTTGCAAGAGGGAAATAGGAAATAACACAGGACCAGCAGGAGGATAAGGATTCCGGCGATGGTCCATTTTTTATGAAATGATATAGATGACATGGTACTCCTTTCTGTTTAAAAGTATAGCACATAAAAGCAGTGAGGAGTGAGGAATTAGGAGTGAGGAGTGGTGGTGCGGCGCATCATAATTTGGAAGCGCCGCGTTTATGTAGTAAGGGATTGGGGATTAGGGATTAGAATGAGCATTTCCTAATCCCTAATCCCCAATCCCCAATCCCTAGCCACTTAATCTCTCAGCATTTTCATTGATAGTGATGCACTGGCGGGTGCATGAAGTTTACTGCGAACTGCCTACTGCCAACGGCTAACTGATTATGCTACAATGAGAGAAAAGGAGGGATACCCATGGATATGTCAGAAGAAATTACGAAGATGAATTTGTATAAAGTATTTGAACCCTATATTGCGGAAACTGTAACTATGCAGGAGCGGCTCAAGGGAAATATTACATTGAGAGACGGTGCACCGGAAGAGGCGCAGCAGGCGCTTGCGAAGTGGAAGGCGATGAAACTGAAGGATCGAATTTGGTGACTTGGAATGAGAAATGTTTCACGTGAAACATTTTAATAAATTGAAAAATGAGGAGAATACCTATGGATGAAATGCTTGATACGGGGGATATTGCCCTTTTGAATACGCTCACACCAGATCAGAAACATCATGCTCTGATATTGTACGCCGGGCGGGAGAAGAAAAAATCAATTGCCTATGTTTTGTGGGTGCTTTTTGCGGTGTATTATTTCTACCTGGGGCGGCCGGTGATGAATATTGTTCTTTGGCTTCTGATGTGCCTCGCTATTGGTTGGATTTGGTGGTTTGTGGATTTGTTCCGTATTTCCTCTATGGTGGAACGGAAGAATAAGGAAATATTGAAAAATTGCGTGCGAGAGGCACAGTTGCTATATCCGGCGGGACAGCAGTAGGTAGTTTACAGAGGGCAGAAAAACAGCTAGCTGCTTACTGCCTACTGCTAACTAAAAAGTTTCACGTGAAACATGAGGATGGCGGTTTTATTTCTAGCGTCTTGTCTCCCCCTTTGGGGGGAGAATCAAAGAGGGGGCAGTTCTAGCGGATAAAGTGAGATGTGGAAATAGTGAGAAAGGGAAATTTTCACATCTCTTTTTATACCGCTAGAACTGCCCCCTTAGCCTACGGCAGCTCCCCCCAGAGGGGGAGCCGAGACGCTGGAGGTGAGTCCGTTGTCGTCATGTTTCACGTGAAACATGAAAAACCGCCCTTAAGAGCGGCAAGTGTTAGTCGATTATGATATAATGTGATTCGAGATAGTTGGTACGGCTTTTCTCTTACGTCAGGGTAAGAGGGAGGTGGTCACAATGAGTACATATGAAACCTTATCACTCATGATAGCGTTCGGCTCACTGATCGTCCTCATCATCACTGCTTCTAAGAAGTAGTCACTGAAAAAAGCCACCCAATGGCTTGGAAGGCTTTCTTCAAACTTCAAATTTAGAGAGAGCCAATTCCCAACCACGGATAACCAACTATCTCATTTTTTATATTATACCATATGGGGTCAAATGTTTCACGGGAAACACGAAATAATGACATAAAACGGATTCAGCATTAAGCCCTTACCGCAAGTGCTGATGAGATTTCTCCGCTCTGGGACACAAATCCATTTATATCGCTTTCTTCATTTTGCACAAATGCGACCGGTCGAAATGACGGATAGAGATGAAATCGTTTTCTTGATTTACTAGCACTGCCCCGAAGGGGGGACTAAATAGTGGTTGCTTGTTAATTCATGTTTCAATAGCAAGAAACCGGATTAGCGATTGTTGCTGGTTGTTGGTTGTTTGTTGTTGGGGCCAAACCAAACAACCGACAACCAACAACAGTGAGTGCACAGGAATCTGCACAATAGCCCGTATTTCTATGCACTTGAATGACAAAATTTCACTGTATGTATTCAGTAAACATTGGGCGTATGAATTATCGAGCAGCCACTATTTATGAAAACTTATCACTCATGATAGCGTTCGGCTCACTGATCGTCCTCATCATCACTGCTTCTAAAAAGTAGCATTGAAAAAAGCCACCCAATGGCTTGGAAGGCTTCCTTCAAACATCATTATTTTGAGAAAGCCAGATCCGCGCCCTGGATAACCAACTATCTCATTTTTTATATTATAGCATATAGCGTCAAATGTTTCACGGGAAACACGAAAAAAGCCGCCCCGAGGAGCGGCGATTTCCGGTCAATCACGATGTCTGGTCATAGTATATCATAAAATCACAAGGACAGAGATATATTTCTTATAAAATAGGTGACTGGTAGACTAGTGACTCGTGACTGGGAGCAAATATTTCCTAGTGACCGGTCACTTTTTTATTTTTCATCGTTTGCCAAATGGGTTTTATCGAAAATGAGGAAAGCGAGGGACGTGAGGATGGCGACCACCGTTGCCAGGCCCATGCCTTTCAGCTGCACTGGGCCGAGGACGATGGTGGCGCCGGAGAGGCCGGAGATCATGGTGACAGCGGTCAAAATGAGATTTCTGGATTTCGTGTAATCCACCTGCTTTTCGATGAGCATGCGAATGCCGGACGCAGCGATGAAGCCGAAGAGGAGGATGCATACGCCGCCCATAACGGGAGTGGGGATGGCGTGGATGAGAGCGGCGATTTTACCGACGAAGGAGAAAAGGATGGCGAAGCAAGCGGCGCCGCCGATGACCCAGGTGCTATAGACGCCGGTCATAGCCATGACGCCCATATTTTCCCCATAAGTCGTATTCGGTGTGGAACCGACGAAACCGGAAATCATATTGGACAGGCCGTCCGCAAAGAGGGAGCGATGGAGGCCGGGGTCTTGGATGAGATTGCGGCCCACAATATCACTGGTGACGAAAAGGTGGCCGATGTGTTCCGCCAGCACCACGAAGAGGGCGGGGAGAATCATCATGATAGCGGACAGATTGAAATGGGGCGCATAGAACGTGGGGAATGCGAACCAGGGCATTTCTTCTACATGGGAGAAATCCACCACGCCCATGAAAACGGACAGAATGTAGCCCGCAATGACGCCGATGAGGATAGGGATGATGGAAATAAAACCACGCCCCAGAACCGTTGCTAGGATGGTGACCACCAAGGTGAACATGGAAATCGTAATCGAAGTGGTGGCCGACATGCCTTGCGGTTCGCCGATGAAGCCCGACATGGTCATAGCGAGGGGCGCCAATTCCAATCCGATGATTGCGACAATGGCGCCCATAGCAGCCGGTGGAAATAGGACGTCAATCCAGTGGACGCCGATTTTCTTCACCAGAAGGGCCAGCACCATGAAGCACAGTCCGAAAGCGATGAACCCGCCTTGAGCGTCGGCATAACTCATTCCGGCGGTGGCCGTCACGGCGAGGACGGGGGAAATAAAAGCAAAGGAGGAACCCAAGTACGCCGGGAGTTTCCATTTGCAAATGGTGAGATAAATCAAAGTGCCGATGCCGTTCATAAAAAGACAGGTAGCCGGGTCCACGTTCAAAAGGAACGGAACCAGCACGGTGGAGCCGAACATGGCAAAGAGATGTTGCAGCGCCAGTGGGATGGTGGGAAGAATGGGCAATCGTTCTTCCACTTCGATGATGCGTTTACTCATAGAAATACTCCTTCATTGTGTAATATGGATAGTGACAGTCTCATGAAGGTAGCTGGTGACTAGTGACTGGTGACTAGGCGCGTATTTACCAGTCACCAGTCACTAGTCTACCAGTCACTGGTACTTATCATGTTTAGTTATAGTGATGCACTATCGGTAGTTACGTGTGTCTCATAAAAAAGGAGGGCTCCAGCGTGCTGAAGATCCTCCTTTCTTGAGATACCTTGTGTGAATTTGACCGATATTATTTTATGCTTTTTTCTTTAGAAAATCAAGGGTGACTAGTGACTAGGAGGGATTAGTGGCTAGGCCCTAGGGATTAGGAATGTTTCACGTGAAACAGGGATAGTTGGCCGTAGGCAGTTAGCAGTAGGCAGAAAACGGCTGACTGCCGACGGCTTACTGCTAACTTAAGAAGTTTCACGTGAAACATGAGAATGGTGGAAGAAGCACTAGCGTTTACCCTCTTCCTTTGGAAGGGGGGCAGGGGGGATAGCTCGCGGTAGTGGTATGGATGAAATGAGATTCATAGCGATGTAGGTGTCTAGAGAAAGCGGCTAGTTTCACCACTCTTCTTCATCGGCCTATCCCCGGCTCGCAGGCTCGCCTGCCCCTTCCTGAGGAAGGGGCTTTCTGGCGTGAAACCGCTGGAGAAATGTTTCACGTGAAACAAAAACCGCCCCGATGAGGTCTATGAGGACGTCATCGGGGCGGTTTTTGCTAGTAGGCAGTTGGCAGTCAGCAGTAGGCAGAAAGCGGTGAACTGCTGATGGCTTACTGTGAACTAAAAAAGTTTCACGTGAAACGGAGAAAGTAGGCTGTTAGCAGTCAGCGGTAGACAGTAAAACTGCAAACTGCTGACTGCCTACTGCCAACTGATAAGGATTAGAACTGGAACTGCAGGCCCACTTCAAAGTTGCGGCCCTGAGCGGAGTACCAAGTACTGTTTGGCCCATAAGAAGAACCAACATCTGTATAGAACTGGTCAAAGATATTATTCAATCTAGCAAAGAGAGTAGAATCTTTGGCAAATTGGTAGTTGGCAGCTAAATCCCATGTCCAGTAGTTAGCATAGTTACGCATTTCTGGATGATTTTTACTTCCATACCGGTTCATAGCACCATGACCGGAAAGGTTAGCGTTAAATTTGTCTGCTTGATAACCTACGCCAATATTTAAAGTACTTGCTGGTAAATATCCATCCAAGTTGTTGTTTTGGTCTGGATTGAAGGAACTAGAAAGTTTTGAGGTATGGATATAGGAATAACCAATATTAGTGTTCCAATGTTGAGAAATTTCCTTGTTCAGGTTGATACTAAAACCATTGATATTGGCTCTTCCACCGTTGAAATAATGATAATTATAACTTGCATCATAATCACCAGTTATAATGTTTTTGGCGTGGGTATGGAAAACATTAAAGGAACCAGATAAAGTGTCATTGAATTGATGATTGATGCCAAATTCAATGGTATTACCTTCTTGAGGTTTTAAATCTTTATTGCCAATAGGTGCATATCCGTAATATGGAACACCAGCATATAATTGATACATGTTAGGTGCAACAAAGAAGGTTTTATAGTTTACATAGTAATTGGTGTTTTCATTTTGTTTAAATCCAATAGATAAACTTGGGGAGGTATGAGTACCAAATTCAGAGTGATGATCGACACGAACACCTGGCGTAATATTCCAGTGTTCATTTAAATCAATTTTGTCTTGGAGATAAAAAGCAAGGTTATTAACATGTTTTCCCATAATTGAATCGTTAGTATCATCATGGGCATAAGGAATTTCATCTTTATACCAATCGAAACCACCAATTAAGGTCTGATTATCCAGTGTATAGGTAAGTTGATCAGAAATACCAGTCGTCTTCATTTTCATTGCCCAATTCTGCATAGGAATATCAAATTTAGTGGTATTGCGATATACAGAGAACTGATTGGTTAGGCGGTCAGATAATCTAGCTTGATACTGCAGACTAATAGATTCATTTTTCTTTGTAGCGGGGGA
Organism: Paludibacteraceae bacterium; assembly: GCA_963597965.1. GTDB lineage: Bacteria > Bacillota > Negativicutes > Veillonellales > Dialisteraceae > Dialister. The sequence continues at coordinate 8,818 of CAVBRV010000078.1, forward strand.
AGGGGTTTTGTCATTGCTTCCATAATTAGGCATAGTGTAATCAGAATTATATTTTTCATAGTTTAAAACTACGTTTGAGTCATTACCCAAATCATAGCCTAATTTGACATTATAGTGTTCTGCATTGAGATGGTTAATAACTTTACGTCCCCAGCCATCTTTATAATCACCCATGAGTTCTTTGCCGGCTTCTACATTCCAGAAGAATTGGCCTTCTTTGCCTTCATTGTAAAGGGTGTATTTTTCTTTATCCGCATTGCCAAAAGAGGTGCGAAGAGTGGTTCTGACACCATTTTCTTTCGCTTTCTTGGTGATAATGTTAATAACCCCACCTTGAGCATCAGAGCCGTATAAAGTAGAAGCGGAGCCTTTCAATACTTCAATATGGTCGATAGAATCCATATTAACCATTTCGCCGATGCTGACATTCATCAAAGAATTACCATTGAAATTTTTTCTCATACCATCTACAAGAACGACTACATTTGAAGAACCATTGATGTAAATTTGGTCACTATTGGTGGTTTGACCACTGGCACCATGAGAACCAATGAATACGCCAGGAACATTTTTCACTGCCTGTGCTACATCATCGTAATGATGTTCTTCAATTTCCTTAGAAGTCACTACAGATACATTCGCGTTGGCATCGATCTGTTTTTCTGGGGTTCTATTGGCAGTGACAACGATAGCGTCTAGGGAATAGACGGGCGTATCTTCTGCGGACACGTTAAAAGCGCCTCCGGTGAGAGCGAGTGCTGCCAAAGACGCTAGGACGATTTTCTTATTCATAATAATTCCTCCCTTACGGATTGACTGATTGCATAGTGTGTAAATATGTTATAGAAATTGTTGTTGGTTGTTTGGCACGAATGCCAAAACCAAGCCATATTTCTTTTCACGGTATAGTCTATGCAACCTGTGTCAAAAAAGAAATAGAAACCATCTGACAGGGGGTAGGGCATACATGGTACCCACTTTCTCACCTGTCGATGGGGCAAGTTTCACGTGAAACATTATTAGTAGGCAGTAGGCAGTAAGCAGTAAGCAGTTTTTGCTGTCAACCGCCAACTGCCAACCGCCAACTGCCAACCGCTAACTGCTAACTGCTAACTAACATCGTTTCACGTGAAACTTGGATATATCCCAAAAGAATTTTCCGAAATAGTATTTCATGAGTTCTCTTTTGGAATATATTAGGACTTGCTTATTTCAATTATATCGATTTTATTGCTAAAATGGGATTAAGATTCAATTATTTTAGAAAAGTAATATCAGATATGGTATGATACATATAATATAGTGGTTGCTAGTTGTTAGTTGTTTGTTGCTGGGACCAAACAACTGACAACCAGCAACATATTTCCATGAAAGGATATTTTATGAAAAAACAAATTACAATCGGCATTTGTCTCTCGGCTTTGCTTGTTAGCGGGGTGCTCTTTTCCGGCTGCGGGACGAAGACGGTCAGTCAGTCCGCCACTGGGGAGAGTTATACCGTGGTGGATGCCACTGGGGCGGAGGTGAAGATTCCGGGGAAGCCAAAGCGGATTTTGGGAAATTCGGCGTCCATTGATACCATGCTTTTGGGCGTGGTGACGCCGGACCATCTCATTGGAGCGACGGAGGCGGACCGAGACCCGGCTATTTCCTATATCGCCGATGAAACGAAGGATATTCAGATGACCGTGCCCCTGGCGGGGCTTTCCATGGAGCTAGTGACCCAGGCGCATCCGGACCTCATTGTGGCGTCTACCTATACGAACGGCAATGAAATTCAGATGTACAAGAATCTGGGCATTCCGGTGGTGGTCATCGACGGGCCGAAGTCTATCCAGCAGGTGAAGGATGATGTGCGCATCATCGCCGCTGCGGTGGGCGAGAAGGAACGGGGCGAGAATGTGGTGAAGGAAATGGATCGCCAGCTGGCCGAGGTGGATGAGACTTTGGGGAAACGAACCGATAAGAGACCGTTGGTATTTCTGGTGTCCCAAATGACCCGCTATGGCGGACCGGGGTCCATGTATCATGAGCTCTTAACTCGCGCGCGGTTGGACAACGCCATCGAGAAGGCGGGCAGTGCCAATGGGCAAGCGATTTCTCCCGAAATGATTGTGAAGGTGGACCCGGATATTTTATTTGTTTCCACCGATAGAGAGTCGGATACCACGGGGGCCGGGAAATATCGGGATGATTTCTTGGCGAACCCGGCGATTGCCCACATGCGGGCGGCGCAGCATATCGTGCCTATCGAGGATCGGTATATTTACGCGGCGTCTCAGAATTGTGTGTATGCAGTGAAGGCCATGGCCAATGCGGGGTATGGACCGATTTTTGATATGAGCGGGGAGAAGCAGATCAAGGGATATTGATAGTTGGCAGTTAGCCGTAGGCAGTTGGCAGTCGTTCGTGGTGGAAATCGTTTGTCTCGCGTTTCACGTGAAACGTGGGGAGAAAGGGTTATTATTCTGCTGAATTGGCTGTTTCACATGGCGGATATGCGGCTTGTCAAAAGGTTATAAGGGTTATAAAAGGTTATGGGAATTGCGTTTTCCCCATGATCTTTTATAACCCTTTTTAACCTTATAAATGAAAGTAGGCAGTTAGCGGTAGGCAGTAGGCAGAAAAACTGCGAACCGCCTACTGCCTACTGCTAACTAAAAATGTTTCACGTGAAACATGACAATCTTTTTATTTTCTAAACGCACTTTTTCGACTTTCCGTCAATAATTTATAAACTTTTGTTAAATTCTTTGGTATAATAATACAAAAAGAGTGACT
>CAVBRV010000079.1:0-11494 GCA_963597965.1 Paludibacteraceae bacterium
TGACGATGCTTTGGATAAAAATTCATATCATTTCAAATTCTTTGATTAAATCAGTGTTTCCCTAGTGTGTCATCAAGCACAAATCCCATCGGTCGAAATGACGATATGGGAAATCGCTACCATTCACTGCCTACTGCTAACTGCCAACTGCCAACCATAAAGCGTATCTTTATTTCTAAAGAAAGTAACACTTTTTCTAAATATGCATTTGACATTTGTGCCATTTAGGTATACTATAAGTGAAGAAATTTGAAATTAAGTATACATTTCAAACAACCTTATCTTCATTGTTTTAGGAGGACATGATGGACGCAAGAGAAAATGCATATGTATTATGGTTCGATGAACTGCACAGAAAGGATGTCAACTTGGTAGGGGGCAAATCCTCTTCCCTGGGTGAACTGACCACTTCGACTGGTGTTCCGGTTCCTTATGGCTATGCTACCACAGCTCATGCTTACCGTTATTTCATGGAAGCGACTGGACAGAACAAGAAGATTCATGAACTGCTTCAGGGGCTGAAGGATGTAGAAGATTCTGTGGAACTCCATGAAGTATGCACCAAGATTCGCGAAAGCATTGTTTCCGCTGAAATGCCAGAAGACTTGGCTCAGCAGATTGGCGATGCTTATGAAGAACTGGCTAAGAAAGTGAACGAAGAAAATCCCTATGTGGCCGTTCGTTCTTCCGCTACCGCAGAAGACTTGCCGGATGCTTCTTTCGCTGGTCAGCAGGATACTTACCTCAATGTCACTGGCCGTGATATGGTTATCCGCAAGGTGAAGGAATGCTATGCATCCACTTTCACCGACCGCGCTGTATATTATAGAGCGAAGAAAAATTTTGACCATGAAAATGTAGCTCTTTCCGCTGCTGTACAGATGATGGCGGATTCTAAAGTGGCTGGCGTTATGTTTACGGTGAACATTGCCAACGGCGATGACAAGACCATCATGATCGAAGGGGCTTGGGGCCTCGGCGAATATGTGGTACAGGGTACTGTTACTCCAGATAATTTCCTCATCAATAAAGATGATCTCACCATTTCACGTCGTACCATCAATGAAAAATCCATTGAACTGGTTCGTAAACCGGGCGGCGATGTAGAAGAAAGAAAAGTTCCGGAAGAATTGGCTAAATCCCAGGCTCTCACCGATGAACAGGTGGTACAGCTGGCTTCTTATGCCAAAGCCATCGAAAAACACTATGGTTGCTACATGGATATGGAATGGGCTGTAGATCATCAGAACCGTGTATGGATTCTCCAGGCTCGTCCAGAAACCGTTTGGTCCAAGAAAAATAAAGAAAAGAAAGCAGGCAATGAAGTGAAACTCACAACTGATCATAAAGTACTCGTTAAAGGTCTCCCCGCTAGCCCAGGAATGGCTGCTGGCAAATGCCATGTCATCACCGATCCGAAAGACATCGATGAATTCCAGGAAGGTGAAGTTCTTGTCACCACTATGACTTCTCCAGACTGGGTACCGGCTATGAAGAAAGCTGTTGCTATCGTCACCGATGCAGGCGGCATGACTTGCCACGCTTCCATCGTTTCCCGCGAATTGGGTATTCCTTGCGTGGTTGGTACCAAGAGCCGCAGCGTAGAAGCGACCAAAGTACTGAAAACTGGTCAGGACATCACCATCGATGCACAGAATGGTATCGTTTACGAAGGTATCGTAGCAGATCTGGTGAAGAAAGATGAACCACAGCAGGCTGCTACTGGTGCAGCACAGACCGTGGTGGCTGAATACTTCGCGCCAACTGGTACTGGCGTCATGATGAACCTGGGCGACCCAGATTTGGCTGACAAATATGCAAGCCTTCCATGCGATGGCATCGGCCTGATGCGTGAAGAATTCATCTGGACTACTTTCATCCATGAACATCCGTTGTACCTGATTGAACAGGGCAAACCTGAAAAAGTCATCGACATGCTGGCAGAAGGGATTTCCAAAGTATGCCGTGCCCTGGCTCCACGTCCGGTAGTTCTCCGTTTCTCCGACTTCAAGTCTGGCGAATACAGAAACCTCAAGGGTGGCGACAAATACGAACCAGTAGAACCGGCTGACCTGCTCGGTTGGAGAGGCGCTTCCCGTTACTATGACCCGAAATACACCGCTGCATTCCGTCTGGAACTGAAGGCTGTGAAGAAAGTTCGTGAAGAATTCGGCCTGAAGAACCTGAACTGCATGATTCCATTCTGCAGAACCGTAGATGAAGCTCGTAAAGTCACTGCCATCATGAAAGAAGAAGGCCTGGAAAGAGGTCCAGATTTCAAACTCTTCCTCATGGCTGAAATTCCGGCCAACATCATTCTGGCTGACAAGTTCAATGAATTTGTAGATGGCTACTCCATCGGTTCCAACGATCTGACCATGCTGGTTCTCGGCTGCGACAGAAACAACGACACCGTTTCTGCCCTCTTCGATGAAAGAAACTTGGCTATCAAGAGAGCTGTTCGTCACCTCATCGAAACCGCACACAAAGATGGCAAGACCGTTTCCATCTGCGGCCAGGCTCCGTCTGTATACCCAGACTTCACCGAATTCCTCGTCAAGAGCGGCATCGACTATGTTTCCGTCAACCCGGATATGGTCAAGGCTACCAAGAGAAATGTAGCACGCATCGAACAGAGACTCATGCTCGACGCAGCCACTGGCAGAGGACTTCAGGAAGTAGAAGATTATAAGTGGTAAGGTAAAAATAGATAAGTGACTAGTAGACTAGTGACTGGTGACTAGGATTATGATTCATGCCCAGTCCCTAGTCACTAGTCCCTAGTCACTTATTTTTATGCTGGAAATCAGCATTCAACATAAGATTTTCCGGCACCGGGGCTGTTTTTGCAGCTCCGGTTTGCCATATTTCTGTTAGAGTGGGTGACTAGTAGACTGGTGACTAGTGACTGGGGGATTTTCCTGGTCACCAGTCACTAGTCACCAGTCACCTATTAAGAACAGAAGAAAAGGAAGGAAACAATGCAGCTAACCAGCCGCCAAAAAGAAATTACTCGCATCGTGCGGGAAAACGGTCCAATCACAGGGGAAATGATTGCAGAGCGACTTCACGTGACCCGAAGCGCTTTGCGAGGTGACTTGGCAGTCCTTCTTTCCGGGGAAGTGATTGCTGCACGTCGTCGATTGGGCTATTACTATCTCGGAGGAGGAGAAGACCCGGCCGCCGTAGAAATTCGTTCTTGCACCGCAGAAGCTTGCATGTCCCGGCCTGTCCTGGTCAATGCAGAATCCAACGCCTATGATGCAGCCGTTCTTCTTTTTACCGAAGATATCGGCACCCTTTTCGTGGGAACCGAAGATGACGTATTGGGCGTGGTCTCTCGAAAAGACCTTTTGAAATCCGCCATGGGACGGGAAGATTTGGCGAAAGTGCCGATTTCTATGGTCATGACCTCCCGCTCCAAGATGATCTATGCCGAACCGGACGAAGACATGGTTTCTATTGCCCAGAAACTCATCGATTACGAAATCGATTGTCTCCCGGTAGGCCGTTTCAAAGATGTAGATGGAGAAAAGAAATTTGTCCTCATGGGACGTATTTCCAAAACCAACATCACCAGACTTTTCCTGGAACTGGGAAAAGGGAAACGGTAATATGATATTTTCCTTGTCAAACATGTCAAGGTTTTGATAGAGTATATGAGTGAGAAGTTAGAAGTGAGAAGTTAGAAATGGTGGTAGCCTGGCACAATTCATATAGCCAGGCTGAGTTTTAAAATTAAAAAATTTGCGGCGCTATATAAGTTGTGCGCCGCACCTTCATTTCTCACTTCTCACTTCTAACTTCTAACTTCTAACTGAATGGTTTGCATGCTAATTGAATCTAGCGGTAAAATCGCTAGCATAAGGAGGAATAGATTTGTCAAAAATACCGGAAGTATACGTAGTATCCGATTCTTTAGGGGAAACGGCGGAGAGTGTGGCTAAGGCGACCATCAGCCAGTTTGATGAAGATATCGATGTAGTGAGAGTGCCTTTTATCCGTCATACGGAACAAATCCAGAAGGTCATCGAAGAAGCGGCAGCTCATGGGGCTGTGGTATGCCACACCTTGGTGAGCCCAGAACTTCGGGCTAATTTTGAACGAATCGCCGATGCTCACCATGTGCGTTATGTGGACATTTTGGGACCCATGATGGATATGGTAGGAACGATTTCCGATACCAAGCCAAGAATGAAACCGGGCATCATCCACAAATTGGATGAAGAATATTTCAAAAAAGTGGAAGCCATCGAATTTGCGGTGAAATACGATGACGGCAAAAATCCAGCCGGTTTCACCAAAGCCGACGTGGTCTTGATTGGCGTATCTCGTACTTCCAAGACACCGCTTTCCATGTACATGGCCCATAAGAAATTCAAAGTGGCGAACCTGCCCCTGGTGCCAGAAGTGCAGCTGCCGGAGGAAATTTTCCAAGTGCCGCCGTACCGTATCATTGGCCTCATCATTGACCCCTACAAGCTGAATACCATCCGCAGCGAACGAATGAAAGCTCTCGGCTTCTCTGGTACCGCCAACTACACCGACATCGCCCGCATCGAAGACGAATTGGCTTATGCGAAAGAAGTCATGCGCCAGCTCCACTGCATGGTTCTCGACGTGTCCAACAAAGCCATCGAAGAAACCGCCAGCCGCATCATGGCGATTATTCAGAAAAATAAAGAACTCTACGGGGATAAATATTGAGACACTATCGAAAAGACCGCTTGCGACGAGCGGTCTTTTTTGAATGCGTAATGCGAAGTGCGTAGTGCGTAATGGCGGAAGGGGCGCAGAAAATTTGGAAGCGCCCCAATACCCCTTTTATATAAAGTAGGCTGTTAGCAGTAGGCAGTTGGCAGTATTTGCATACCGCTTACTGCTAACTGCCTACTGCTAACGGTCTGTCAAAATCGGCGAGCATATAGAAATGGATAACGTTCAAATGTAACTTAATCCGTATAAGAGCAATTCGGTGCGCTCGCCGGCCATCATTACGCACTACGCACTTCGCATTACGCATTAATTCTGCTACAATGAAATAAATACCAATGTAAAAAAGGAGGTCATGTCATATGCTATCGCCTAGAGAACGATCGGAAGAAATGGAAAAGAAGTTGCTTTGCTCTCGTGCTTTTTTGACGAAGAATGCTACGCGGAAGCGGGCGGAGGAAATGGATCCGCTGCGGACGGCGTTTCAACGAGACCGAGACCGGATCCTTCATAGCAATTCCTTTCGCCGCTTGAAGCACAAGACCCAGGTGTACATTGCGCCCCAGGGAGACCACTACCGAACCCGCATGACCCATACCCTAGAAGTGGCGCAAATAGGACGCACCATGGCGCGGGCTTTGCAGCTCAATGAAGATTTGGTAGAAGCCATCGCGCTCGGTCACGATTTGGGACATACCCCTTTTGGCCATGTGGGAGAACAGGCTTTACAGGAAATCTATGGTCACTTCGAGCACAATGAACAAAGCGTTCGCATCGCCGAATGTTTGGAACGGGACGGGCAAGGACTTAATCTGACCACCCAAGTGCTAGATGGTATGCTGAATCATTGCGGTCATCTCCAAGCCCATACCTTAGAAGGCTCGCTCATCAAGTACGCCGACCGTATTGCCTACCTTTGTCACGATTACGAAGACGCCGAATCTATGAGCCTCATCCAAGCTACGGATATTCCTGTTTCCATCCGAAACCGCATTGGCACCACCCATTCCTCCATGATTACCGCCATGGTGACCGACGTGGTGGAACATTCCATGCAAAACGAAACCGACGGGATTCACATGAGCGAAGAAGGAGACCAGAATTTGCTGGATTTCCGGAAATTCATGTTCACCGCAGTCTACATGTCAGACAACCTCATCCCCGACCGGAAACGAGGCAGTAACGTAGTGCAAATGCTATTCAAGTATTACACGGAAAAAGACAAGAAGGGCCAGTATTTCCCCGACCGCCTCCCAGAGAAACAACTCCGCCTGGCCGGTGGCAATGTTCCTAGGGCTGCGGTGGATTATATTTCTGGTCTCACCGATAACTACGCCATCAATCTCTTTGAAGACATTTTTGTGCCAAGGTATTGGACATTTAAAAAGCAGTGAGAAATGGTACAGGTTACTAAGGTTTCTAAGGGTTCTCAAGGTTCTCAGGTTTCTCGAATGTGCTGATGACGTTAGAAGCACTAGCGTCTTGTCTCCCCTGATGGACAATGTTGTTATGTTAATAAAATGATTTCATCTCTATCCGTCATTTCGACCGATCCTATTTGTGCGAAATGACGAAAGTGGTATAAATGGATTTGTGTCCCTGAGTGGAGAAATCTCAGCAGCACTAGCGATAAGGGCTTAAAGACAGAGATGGGATTTTGTCATCAAGCCTTTAACGCTGGTGCCACTGAGATTTCTCCACTCAGGGACACAAATCATTTCAAAACTTCTACATCATCAAGCACAAATACGCCCGGTCGAAATGACGGTAGATATGATGTCACTAGCGTTGATTGGCACATTCGAGAAACCTGAGAACCCTTAGCAACCTGAGAACCTTGAGAACCCTGTAACTACTGGCGGAATCATACCAGCTAACTCGAATTTCAAATGGTCTTTCCCGTTGACATCTACTTCATATTACGGTAAAATAACATTTAAATGTATCGATTTACATCGAAAGGTATTTTCGGTTATGAGGTAGAAAGCAATGCTGCCGAGTTAGATGAAATATGTGGTGATTTCTGCTGTAGTAAAGGGTTCTAAAGGTACAAAGGGTTCTAAAGGTTCTTTAAATGAATGGAATACGCTATCGTCTATTGGTACACTTAAGTACCCTTAGAACCCTCAGTACCTTTAGAACCTTGAAATCACTAGCAAAATCATACCAACTCATTCAAACCGTAACGAAGCAGCATTGGTTAGAAAAGGGGTTAATTATGGAACAACAGCCAAGTTACAAAGAATTTGCGGCTATTTTCAAAGCACTGTCTGATGAAACACGTTTGCGGGTGGTGGACATGCTCTCTTGTCGGGAAATGTCGGCTTGCGACATTTTGTCGAATTTCACACTGTCCCAGTCCACTTTGTCTTATCATATGAAGATTCTTATCGAATCGGGCGTGGTCAATGCTCGTCGTGAAGGACTTTGGACGAAATATTCTATCAATGATGACACCTTCAATCGTCTCATGGACTTCTTGCCAGAACTGTACAAGCTGAAAGACAAATGCATCTGCCAGCAGATCAAGTACTGCAAGGTGGAACCGAAGAGTGGTGGGAAGGACGAGTTTGGGAACTAATCATGGAAGACGGTATACTGCTGGTTCATATGGCGGTATACCGCTTTTAGTTAGAAGTGAGAAGTTAGAAGTGAGAAATGGTGGTGGCGGCGCATAAAATTTTAGAAGCGCCGCAAATATAAATAAAAAAGAACTCGGGAGAAAATGCATTCATTTCGTCCGAGTTCTTTTTTTATAAAAGGGGTATTGGGGCGCTTTATAATTTGTGCGCCCCTTCTACTATTTCTCACTTCGTACTTCTCACTTCTCACTGCTTTTTTAAGTGGCTTTCTTCCGCAATAATCTGATATACCAACAATCCCGCATCGTACAAATCCTGTTCTTTCAGGTTTTCTTTATTGGTATGGAAATCGGTCATGCCTACGCCGACTAGAACGGCGGGGAAGCCTTTGGTGCCAAACCAGTTGGCGTCGCTGCCGCCACCGCTTTTGGCTACTTTCATGGGTACATCCATGGCGCGGCAAGCTCTGGCGAAGAGCTGGAGGGCGGGATCGGTTTCTTCGATGAGGAAGGAGTCATAGGCTTTTTCTTTATGAATTTGCAAGTGGCCCTGAGGAAATTTTTCTGCTGCATCGGTGAAGGCTTTTTCCATCTGGGCAACCAGCTTTTCCAACTTCTCACTATTTCTACTTCTCGCTTCGGCGATGACTTCGCAGTAGTCGGGCACAATATTTCTTGCCGTACCGCCCTGGATGGTGCCGATGTTGCAAGTGGTTTCTTCATCCATGCGGCCTGTGGGGCAGGCAGCGATACCAGCGGCAGCCATGGCGATGGCGTTGGTTCCTTTTTCGGGAGACATGCCGGCATGGGCGGCTACGCCTTGGCAGACAATGTTCAGTTTATATTCGGAAGGGCCCGCGTTGTAAACAGACCCGGCAGGGCCATCGGCATCGAGCACGTAGCCGAAGTCAATGCCCTGGATGTATTTTTCTTCGATGTAGCGGGAGCCGAAAAGTCCGATTTCTTCCTGCACCGTGAAAATGACTGTGATTTTTCCATGGGGAATGAAATTTTCTTTCATGAGAGAGAGCCCTTCCAGGATGGCGGTGACGCCGGCTTTGTCATCGCTTCCGAGAATGGTATTTCCTTTGGAACGAAATACGCCGTCTTCCAATACGGGCTCGATGCCCTGGCAGCATTCCACGCAGTCCATGTGACCGGTGAGGGCAATGCTGGGAAGTCCTTCCGCATTGGCGTTGAACACAGCAATCAAGTTGCCGCAATTTCCGCCATTGACGGAGCCATTGTTGTCCTCCATGATTTTAGAAGCACCCAGGGCTTTGAGTTTCTTTTTCAAATACTCGCAGACGTCTCTTTCTCCTTTGCTGGGAGCATACATTTTCACCAAATCGGTGAACGTGTTTTTCATACGTTGTTGATTAACCATTTGTATCTTTCCTTTCATATCTTATTTTGTCGTACTTTTATTATACCGCAAAAGACATAGTTAGAAGTGAGAAGTTAGAAGTGAGAAATGGTGGTGGCGGCGCATAAAATTTGGAAGCGCCGCAAATTTTTATAAAATAGAATATGGGGCGCTATATAAATTTGTCGTGCCCCTTCCTTCATTTCTAACTTCTCACTTGTCACTTCTCACTGCTTTTCTAGCCAAAATCCCTTTTGCAACGCTTTCTTTCCAAATTTCGCTTGAATTTCGTCCATGGCTTTGGCGGCTTTGGTGCGTTTTTCTTTGTTTTCTGAGAAAAGGGAGGGCATGGAAATTTCGGGGCCCAGGTTGGAGGCGGTGACGCCGATGAGGCGGATGCCTTCGGTGATGTAGAGGTGGGAAAGCAATTCGCGGGCCATAGCATCGATGTCTTCTTGCAAATTGGTGCCTTCTTCCAGGGAGCGACTGCGGGTGAGGGTGCGGAAGGAGGCGAAGCGGATTTTGAGAGAAATGGTGCGGGCTTGAAGTCCGTGTTTCCGGAGACGCTGGGCCACAATATCGCTGTGGATAGCAATTTGGCGTTCGATTTCTTTCTTATCCGTCAAATCCGTGTCATAGGTGGATTCATCGCCGATGGATTTGATTTGCCGATCTTTTTGAATGGGCCGATTGTCGATGCCGAAGGATAATTGCTGCAAGAGAGGCCCTTGATTGCCTAATAATTTTGCTAAGGCACCGGGCGGGGCGTTTTGTATATCGGAAATATGGGTGTAACCGGCAGCAATGAGTTTCTGTTCCGTTACTTTTCCTACGCCCCAAAGACGGCGAACGGGAAGCGGCGCCAATATGTCCTTTTCCTTCCCATACGGAATGATACAAAGGCCGTCAGGTTTATTCATGTCGCTTGCCATTTTGGCGAGAAATTTATTGGGCGCAATACCCACAGAAGCGGTGAGGCGCACTTTGCCTTGGATTTCCTTTTTGATGGCTCGGCCAATGCTGCCCAGCGTGGGGTATTGGGTGCCCATGCCGGAAATATCTAGAAACGCTTCGTCTAAGGAAATGGGTTCGTAAGCGTCGGCGTAATGCAGCATGATTTGGTGAATTGCATCGGACGCTTCTTTGTAGGCCTCGAAACGGGGCTTCACGAAAATGCCATGGGGACAAAGTTCCTTGGCCTTGGTAGCAGGCATGGCAGAGTGAACCCCATATTTCCGTGCTTCGTAAGAGGCGGTGGCCACCACGTCTCGCCGGCTCTCTCCGCCTACGATGACAGGCAGTCCCTTCCATTCGGGATGATCTCGTTGCTCTACGGATGCAAAGAAAGCATCCATATCGACGTGCATAATCCAACGACGCATGATGTCACCTCACTTTCGGATTGCGTTAGTAGGTATGCTAACGCTTGCGGTTACAGGTTGCTCAAGGTTCTAAGGGTTCTAAGGTTGCTCAGGTTTCTTGTATATGCCAATGAACGATAGTGTATTATGTTGAGAATATTTGGAAATTAGAATATATGGGTTTATGGTTTACATTCCACGTTCGTATGAATCAATTTGCCGTAAAGAAAGCCTCATTGGTTTAAGGTTTAATGCCGAGTAAATAACTACTAATCCTAAAACCTTAAACCCTAAACCTAAAACCTATATCCCAATGATTGACAATTTCGCCAAATTGCAATGATACAGTACACTGGCGTATCATTCCGCTTGAAAACCCTTAGATATTTATAAGCATTTCCTTCATCATAATCGGAATGAAAAGTACTGTCAAACTTTTGACAGGAAAGAAAATAACGGATAAGATACTTATAGTTGTGATACTATGTAACGTCAGCGTATGACTATGAGTGAAAATGGCTGGCATTGGTGACTGGTAGACTCGTGACTGGTGACTAGTTTCTAATCCCTAATCCCTAGCTACTAATTCCCAGTCACAAGTCACTAGTCACTAGTCACCCAAATTATTACGCATTATAAACAAGAGGAGGTAATCATGAAATCATTAGTTCTTTGGAGTTCTCGCACGGGAAATACGAAAGCCGTGGCAGAAGCCATTTATGACGCACTGCCGGGAGAGAAGGAAATCATGGAAGAAGGTCGCCAGGGAAAGGACCTGCCTTCTTATGATTTGATTTTTGTAGGATTCTGGGGCTATCGCCGCGGGGCGGATCCGGTGGCACAGAAGACCTTGCAATCCTTGGAGAATCAGAAAGTCGCTATTTTCGCTACTGCCGGCACCTATCCCGATTCGGAACCGGCGAAAATGTACCTCGCCAATGCAGCCGCTCTGTTGCCAGAAAGCAGCACTTGTGTAGGGACCTTCATTTGCCAGGGCAAAGTCAATTCGTTCCATCAAAAGAAATTAGCCGGCCTTCCCCAAGAAACGGCCCATACCATGGACGCCGCCCGCTTGGCACGATTGGAAGAAGCAGAAAAACATCCGAATGAAGAGGACTTTGCCGCTGCAGGAAAGTGGGCGAAGGAAATTTGTAAAACAATGAGTAATGAGAAATGAGTGATGAGTAATTGAGGTGGCGGCGCACAACTTATAAAGCGCCGCATTATTATATTATGGTGACTGGTGACTAGTGACTGGTCAAGGGATTAGGGATTAGTAGCTAGGGATTAGGAAAATATTACTCCAGTTAGGAATCATCAGTAGGTTCAATTTCATTTGGACAAGGAATTAGCATTAGGTAGTGACTGCTCGTTAGTTCATTTTTCAATAGCAAGAAACCGAATTAGCGATTGTTGCTAGTTGTTAGTTGTTTGTTGTTGGGGCCAAACAACCGACAACAAACAACTAACAAC
>CAVBRV010000080.1:0-11438 GCA_963597965.1 Paludibacteraceae bacterium
TTAGTGGATGCTCGATAATTCATACGCCCGATGTTTACTGAATATATGCAGTGAAATTTTGTCATTCAAGTGCATAGAAATACGGGCTATTGTGCAGATTCCTTTGCACTCACTGTTGTTAGTTGTTTGTTGTCGGTTGTTTGGTTCCAACAACAAACAACTAACAACCAGCAACAAGCACTAATCCGGTTTCTTGCTATTGAAAAATGAATTAACAAGCAGCCATTATTTATTCTGCTGATTTCGTTGAAACTCATAGCGAAGCCATCGCTTGCATTAAGGTTATGATTCTGCCACGAACTGCAATACCAACACAAAAATACCGCTAGCATTAAGGTTATAAAAGGTTATGAATCAATGCGTTGAATAACCTTTTATAACCCTGACGCTAACGGTATTTTTATATTGGTAAAAAAGAACATGGCAGAATCATAACCTTACTGCAAGCGAAATTTTGCTATGAACGTTAAAAGTGTACAGTAGAATCATAACCTTGCTGCAAGCGAAATTTTGCTATGAACGCTAAAAGTGTACAGTAGAATCATAACCTTTTCGCTCTACTTCGCCTCCCTCGCCAATAGCGGCAAGAAAAGACTATACCGATTGGTCGTCTCATGAGTGGAAACTGCTTTTTCCAGTGCATAGTCGGTGGTAATGAGGATAGTACATTTTTTCGCGCGAGTCACACCGGTATAGAGCAGATTTCTTTGGAGCATCACGCTCTGCGTCGGTAGCAGGACGAAAATGACCGTATCGTATTCACTGCCCTGGCTCTTGTGGACTGTGGCGGCATAGGCCAGTTGGAGATCACGCCGTTGGTCCCCTTCGTAGGAGACTTCTTTTTCATAGAATCGGACGAATATCTTTTTCTCCGTCACCGCCCAAACAATGCCAAGGTCCCCATTATAGACGCCTTTGTCATAGTCATTTCGTTTCTGCATGACCTTATCGCCCACCAAGAAATGAGCTGTCCCCGCCGGAATGGGTTTCCCATGGATTCGTTCCTGTATGGCATGATTCAGACTATCTACGCCGCACTGCCCACGATACATAGGAGATAAAACCTGCATCGCCATTTTTTCCCGTTCTCCGCCGTAGTTTAATTTCTCGCAAAGAGTCAGTACTTTCTCATAAGCATCGTCTTCCGAGGAAACAGGAAGAATACGAAATTCTCCTTCCTCATCGGGATGACATAGTTCCCCTTCTCGAATAAGAGCCGCATTTTCGATGATACCGCTCCCATCTTTCTGACGGAAAATATGAATCAGTTTCACCACCGGCACTTCATTCCACGCAATGAGAGAGCGCAGTGGAGACCCTGGTCCTACCGGTGGCAGTTGGTCCACGTCCCCTACGAGAATGAGGCGTGCCCCTTCTTTCAGTGCACAAAGTAAGCGATAGAAAAGGGAAATATCCATCATGGACGCTTCATCCACGATGACCATGTCGGCATCCAGCGGGTCCGATTCATTTTTATTGAAATAGGTACCGCCGCCCTCGTGCATTTCCGCTTCCAGCGCTTTGTGAATGGTATCGGCGTCAATGCCACTGGAAAGAGCCAATCGTTTCGCGGCTCGACCGGTAGGTGCCATGAGGCGCACTTTTAGCCCATACTGCTCGGCTGCGGTGATGATGGCCCGCACCAGGGTGGTTTTCCCTGTCCCTGGTCCACCAGTAATCACCATGAGCCCCGATTCCAAAGCCTGCTGCACTGCTTCTTTTTGCTCGTCTGCCAACTGGATATGATTTTCTCGTTCAAACCGTTCTAGCGCCAACTTCGCACTGCCCAATTTATTTTCCTTCATGAGCCGCCGCACATGAATAGCGGACTCTGTTTCTGCTTCATATAAAAATGGCAAATATAAATACCGGATGCCCTCATATTCTACAGACGGAATTTCTTCATTCTCGATGGCCTCTTCCGCGCAAGTCCCCACCACATCCAGTTCCAAGTGAAGCATGGTGGCTGTATTTCTACAAACCGAATCCTCTGGCGCACAAGAATGGCCCTGGCCTGCCGCGATGGACAGCATGTAATTCATACCATGGATGATACGTTCCGCATTTTCTGGGTCCGTCCCCTTCGACAATGCAATCCGATCCACATCTCGAAATCCGAGCCCGTTCACTTCCGACACCATGCGGTACGGGTCCTTCTCGATGACTTCCATCACCTGGTCGCCATACAGTTTCTGCATATCCACCGCATAATGCTCTGCGATGCCTAGGGACTGGAGAAACATGATGATTTCCTGCAAACCAGAAATCTGTTCATAAGATTCTTTGATTTTCTCAAACGTCTTCGGTCCAATGCCTGGCACATCAAGAAGGGCTTCGATATGATTTTCAAATACATCCATGGTCTTTTGCCCGAAATGGTCCACAATGCGAGACGCCATGAAATCCCCGATACCGGTGATCATACCGGACGCCAAGAATTGCTTGATTTCTTCCATTCCCTCAGGCTTGACCATTTCCATAGAAAAAGCTTTGAATTGCATGCCAAAACGGGGATGCTTTTGCCAACACCCCCGCATAGATACACTTTCTCCACTATAAGGTGCCCCGCAGCTCGCCGCTACGGTCACCACTTTTTTACTTTCCTTCTCTTCTAGGAGAAATACAGAGAACTTGCCATCAGCACTGGAAAAAATAATTTTTCGGACCATGCCCTTCAGTTCTTCTGTCATGATGTTCCTCCCATGTACGATTGCCTCATACGTGCCAATTTCTGCTTTCCCAAAGTTGCTCAGGGTTCTAAGGGTTCTCAAGGTTCTCAGGTTTCTCGAACGAGCCAATAACGCTAGCGTCTATTGGCTCATTTGGAAATCCTAAGCAACCTTAGAACCCTGAGAACCTTGAGCAACCTGTAAGCACAAGCGCTAACATGCCTACTGCCTCTTCTTCCCTACAACCGCTTGTTGTACCTTTTTGCTTATATCCATCAAAAGTTGGTACCACTTGATGAAATCGGGACGCTGAGAGACATCTTCCAACAAGGCAGAAAGCTCGTGGATATTCTTCTCTTCCCGGGCCGCATCGTAAATGGGCTTGTGGGCTTTGATCTTGTACTGGGCAATCGACTGCGCCACTTCCAACCGCTTCTCAAACAGCGCCACTAGATTTTTATCAATCTGTCGCACCGACTGTCTGAGTTCCTCTAATTCCTTTTCGTCCATAAGCATACCTCTTATGTTAGTTAGCAGTTGGCAGTAGGCAGTTGGCAGTAGACACGGAAATATGTTTTCTCCATTACTATAAAGTACTGACTTGCCTGTTGTTAGTTGTTAGTTGTCAGTTGTTAGAATCAAACAACCAACAACCAATAACAATCATCCAATATCTTATCAACTGAAATGTAAATATCCAGGCAATCAATAAGTCAATAATTACTGCCAACTGCTAACTGCCTACTGCCAACCAAAATCACTGATTATTCTTATGCAAATTGTCCAGCAGTTCCATCACTTTCGCCTTGCATTCAGAAAGGGGCACTTCGATGGTTTCGCCGGTGCGGCGGAGACGAATTTCTACATTGCCAGACTGCTGCCATTTCTTACCAATGGTCACGCGTACCGGATAACCGATAAGGTCCGCATCTTTGAACTTGATGCCAGCTCGTTCATTGCGATCATCCAGCACCACTTCGTCCGCCTTTTCTTCCATGCTTTCATAAAGCTCACAAGCGGCACCCATGACTTCTTCGGATTTATTGTTTGCAGGCACAATGACCACTTCATAGGGCGCAATCGCCACAGGCCAGATAATTCCGTCATCATCGTGGTTCTGTTCAATAGAAGCTGCTACCGTTCTGGTGACACCGATGCCATAGCAGCCCATCACCATGGGGTGAGATTTCCCATTGTTATCCAAGCAGGTCGCCCCCAGGGCTTCGCTATATTTCGTGCCCAACTTAAATACCTGGCCCACTTCGATGCCTTTGGTAATCACAATCTGGCCGCCGCAATGGGGACAAACATCATGCGCATCAATCTGACGGATGGTAGCCACCTTCACATCACCGAAGTCGCGAGCTGGATTCACATGAATATAGTGCATATCCTTCTGGTTGCCGCCGCAGCAAGCATCCTGCATTTCCATGACAGACGCATCACAAACGATTTCAAAATGGTCCACCTTCTTGAGACCAATCGGACTGATGTAGCCAGCTACCAGACCACAACGCTGTAAATCCTCTTCCGAAGCCATATCCACACTGATAGCTCCATAGAGATTCTGCAGCTTCACTTCATTCACTTCATGGTCCCCGCGAACCATAGCCAGCACCACCGTATCATCCAGCTTGTACACCACAGCCTTCACCGACTGTTCCACTGGTGCATGGAGATAATCGCACACCATCTGGATCGTATGCTGACCCGGCGTTGCCACCAATTCCATTTCCTTATCATTCTGAATAGTGCATTTCAACGTATTCGGTTCCACAGCTTCGATATTGGCCGCAAAATCGCAATCCTTACAATAGACAATATCCGCTTCCCCAGAATCCGCGAGTACTTCAAATTCATGAGACGCATTGCCGCCGATAGCGCCGGAATCGGCGATAACCGGGCGGAAATTCAACCCGCAACGAGTGAAAATACGATAATACGCATCATACATGAGCTTGTACTGCTTATCCAAGCCCTCCTGATCCATATCAAACGTATAGCCGTCCTTCATGATAAATTCACGGCTCCGCATCAGACCAAAACGCGGACGTTTTTCATCTCTATACTTATTCTGAATCTGGTACACCGACACAGGCAACTGCTTATAAGAAGAAGTATCCAAAGAAACCAGGGTAGTCACCAATTCTTCATGAGTCGGCCCCAAGCAATAATCTCTACCATGCCGATCCTTCAGCTTAAACATTTCCTCCCCATATACATTCCAACGGCCACTTTTCTGCCAAATTTCCGCCGGCTGCACGATAGGCATCAAAATTTCCTGGGCCCCCGTCTTATTGATTTCCTCCCTGATAATCTTCTCCACCTTCTGGATAGACCGGAAAGCCAATGGCAAATAGGCATACATGCCGTTCGCAATCTTACGCATCATGCCCGCTTTCAGCATGTACTTATGGCTCATCACCACGGCATCAGCCGGGAGTTCTCTAAGAGTTGGACTGTATAATTTGGATGCTAACAATGAAATCTCCTCCTACTTCTATGGGTAGACTAGTGACTGGTGACTCGTGACTGGTTATTTTCTAGTCACAAGTCACCAGTCACTAGTCACTTTTATTAAAATGATAATACGCTTCCTTATTATATAGCGTTTAGAAATAGAAATCTAGTGGAAACGTTGGCAGTTGGCGGTTGGCAGTTGGCAGTTAGCGGTTGGCAGTGGCGCTAGAGATTCTTTCGATAGCACCACCAGCGACTTGTCTCTCCCGTCGGGCAATGTCATTAAGTTAAGGATTAGAGTAATTAGGAATGCTAACGCTTGCGGTTACAGGTTGCTCAAGGTTCTAAGGGTTCTAAGGTTGCTCAGGTTCCTCGAATGTGCCAATAGTCGCTGGCGTCATTAGCTCATTCGAGAAACGTGAGAGACCTTAGCATCCTGAGAAACCTGAGTAACCTTTACATCAGCAGAAATCATCGCATATTTCGCTTAACTTAATGACATTGCCCGTCGGGGGAGAATTAAAGAGGGGGCTGTTCTTGCGGGATGAAATACAATGAACATATCACACGAATTTTGTACCGCCTACCTCTAACGGTATACTTCACTGTTGTTAGTTGTCGGTTGTTTTCCCCAACAACAAACAACTAACAACTCAAACTTCCCATTTCCAAAATGTTACTTTGCCTCGATATAGTTATGGCATCAATCGATATTTAAAGGCCCATCAGGCCCTTCAAGAGGAATCTTGCTAAACCAAGAAAAAGGTAGCAGCGAAGCCGTCATTTCGACCGGTCGTATTTGTGCAAGGTGATGTAGAAGTTGTGAAATGATTTGTGTCCCTGAGTGGAGAAATCTCAGTGCCACTAGCGATAAAGGCTTGGTGACAGAATACCATCCCTGTCTTTAAGCCCTTACCGCTAATGCTGAAGAGATTTCTCCACTCAGGGACACATTGGTATTTACAACTCTTATTCCATTTCGCACAAATACGACCGGTCGAAATGACAGTTTCGGTGCTACCATAAGTCCATATTTCTTTGAGAGCATCGAAATGAATCACCATGTTACTGATGAGAAATTTAAGTAGTGGATGCTCGATAATTCATTTTTCAATAACAAGAAACCGAATTAGCGATTGTTGCTAGTTGTTAGTTGTTGGAACCAAACAACCGACAACTAACAACTAACAACTAACAACCAACAACCAGCAACCAGCAACAAAAAAGAGCGGTGCATCTCATATGACGCACCGCCCATTTTACATCCCAATTCTACTGCCAACCGCCAACTGCCTACTGCTAACTTTTACCTACTCATCCTCTTCCAACTCCCCTTCTACATCCAAGTACAGCTGCTGCAGTTGGTCCAGTGTCTCCTCCTTCGCATTCCAAAGACCTCTCTTTTCTGCCTCCAGCAACGTTTCTGTAATCCGTTGCAAAGCCCAAGGATTGACCTGTTTCATCCAATCCTGCACCTTGCTATCCAGCGCATATTTTTCTGCCAACTTTTCATACATCCAATCCTCCATCACATCGCTGGTGGCGTCCCACTGGAAACTGATGGACACCCGGCTGGAAAGGTCTGCTGCGCCTTTGTAGCCATGCTTCATCATGCCTTCGATGAATTTTGGATTGATGGACTCCGCCCGGAAAACCCGCTTTGCCACTTCCTGCACGGTCCGAACTTTCACTTGGGTCCGGTCGGTGCTGTCCCCTTCGTAGGAGTGAGGTTTCTTCCCAGAGTAGGACCGCACTGCTGCGATGAGGCCGCCGTGGTAGGCGTTGTAGTCGTCGCTGCTCATCATGTTCGTCTCGTGGTTATCTTCGTTCTTGATGGTCACGTCCATGTGAGACAGGCGCGCTTCAAAGAGTTCCGGTTTGTAAGTGCCATTGGATTGACTGCCGTAGGCATGACCGCCCCAGCGAACGAAGACGTGGGCCAGGTCATCAATGGTGTCCCAGTTTTTATTTTCCAAAAGAGCCGCCACGCCGGCGCCGTAGGTTCCTGGCGCATCACCGAAGATACGATACGCTGCTTCTCGCCAAGCTTCTTCCGGTTTCATTCCCTTTTCTACCATGGCCTGGCTTTCTACGGAAATATGATGTTTCACGAAATTTTCTTCATCCGGTTCGTCCAAGGACGCCGCCAGAAGAACCGCCTTATCCAGCAGTTTCACCACCACCGGCATGGTATCTCGGAAGAGGCCGCTGATTCTGGCGGTCACATCGATGCGAGGCCGTTTGAGTTCAGAAAGAGGAATCACTTCCAGCTCTTTCACCAGGAGGCTTCCCTTTTCCCACACCGGTTTCAGCCCCATAAGATAAAGAAATTCGGCGATGCACTGGCCGTGACTTCGCATGTTTGACCCAGACCAGAAGACCATGCCCACGTTTTCTGGATATTTCCCTTCATCCGCAATGTACTGCTTGATGACTTGGTCCCCCAGTTCTTTTCCGATTTCCCAAGCCGCTTTGGTCGGAAGTTTCCGTGGGTCGATGCCGTAGAAATTGAGCCCCGCCGGAATGAGCGACACACCGCCGGCATGAGGAGAACCCGACGGTCCCGGCTGGATATATTTGGAGGAAATGCCTTCCAAGGTGTGTTCCATTTCTTCCTTTGTCCGAGCGAGCCGCTGGTACAGGTCACTGGAAATATAATTTCCAAGAGCCCTGAGTTTTTCCTGCCAAGCCGGTTCCGCTTCCTGTACAAAGGAAAGCGCCATCCCATCAGCCAATCCTTCCGGGGTGAAATCTTTTTCCATGAGATCTGCTACAAATTCTTCCGCTTCGCCTCGAAGCTTCCGCATCAGTTCACTTCCCGTCAGTCCGCATGGCAACAGTTCCTGGGCCCGGCGAATGAGTGTATCCACTGTGGTTCCTTCTTTTTCCGCAAAAAGTTCAAAAATGGACGGCTGGTCGCCATTCGGCAGACGAAGCATTTGGAGAATTTCATTTCGTAAAATATCCCCTTCTGGCATTTGCCCCATGATATGAAGCCCCGCGTGGCACTCGCTATTTTTCAAATCTTCGATATAGCTATGAAGACTTCCCAAGTATTCCGAGAAAGGCGCCGATTCATCATAAGGCACCTCCCCATCCAAATCTGCTTTCACCGCCAGCTCTCGAATGGACGTGACCAACTTTTTCGCCGTTTCCGGTTCAGTCTTCTCGAAATGGGCGTATTCATCCATGGCCTTTTCCAGTTCCGCCAATTCATCATAGGTCCCTGCATCGGTGAGCGGTGCCGGCAGATGGTCCACCAAGCACGCCCCGCCGCGACGTTTCGCCTGGATGCCTTCGCCAGTAATGGTCATGTGGTAAGGGTAAATATTCGGCAAAGAGCCCAGTGCCAAATCAGGATAGCTGTCCTGCGAGAGGCCCGCGCCCTTCCCCGGCAGCCATTCCAAATTCCCATGGGTGCCCACATGAATCACCGCGTCCGCCTTCCACACATCTCGAATCCACTGGTAGTATGCCAAGTACTGGTGGGTCGGTGCTACGAAAGGATCATGATACACCTTATCCGGGTCGAAACCATAGCCACGAGCCGCCTGGACCGTGATGAAGACGTTTCCATCCATGAGCCCCGGCACCAATATATTTCCCTCATCATCTACCATGACAGTTCCCGGTGCTTTGCCCCAATCCTTCTCCATCTGCTCCTTCGCACTTTCGGGGAAAGTGGCAAAGAAATCCAAGTACTGCTGGACCGGCAATTTCTGGCATTCCTCGATTTGCTGCTCCGTCATCACATCGATGTCATTGGTGGCCCGCGATGTGAGCATAGAAATCAACTCCGCCCCATCCTTCGGCAAGAAATCCAGCTGGTACCCCGCCTCCTGCATACGCTTCATGAACCGATTCATACTCTCGATGGTGTCCAGCCCCAGCCCGCTACCGATGTTGGAATTTTTCGGCGGATAATTATGGAAAATAATGGCAATCTTCTTATCCTGATTCGCCTTCTGATGAAGCCGCGCCCACGCCCCCGCACGAGCCACCATGTACGCCACTCGCTCCGGGATCGGCAAGTACTCCACTTCCCCATCTTCCTTCACATGCTTCGCCGCGATAGGCACCCCATGGACAATCCCGTCCATTTCTGGCATGGTGACGCTGATGGAAATTTCCATGGCGTTCATCCCCTCTGGCGAATTTTCCCACTCTTCCTTCGGGGCAATGAGAGAATAGGCCTGCAGCACGGGCACGCCAATTTCTTTCAGCTTCTCTGTAGAAATAGAACCGGACGTGGTGAAGGAAAATTTCATCACATTCACGATGGCATCCACCACAGGCTTGCCATCTCTAGTGAAATATTTCTCAAACACCTGGGAAATCGTGGGCATCCCCAGCTCTGGATTGGGCAGTCCATTGGTAAAAACAGGAATGATATTCAGCCCCTGCTTCTCCGCCTCCGCGATAAACGCATCCTGGTAATGCAAATCATCCCACACCCACTCATCGCGGTAGAACACAAACCCAATCGTAGGCCGCCCCGGTTTCATATAGGTCTTTTCATAGAGAGACAAATCGGTCATGAACTTCTCCGGCATACCCGGATGATACATCCCCGCCCAGCAAAGCGGCGTCGGTGCCTCCGGTGCTTCCATGGTGTCATCGAAAAGATGAGACGCATAGAGCCACAGATTTTTATAATTTCCAAGACCGCCATAGAAACTGTATTCCTTGAAAAGGGAAATATCCTTCTTCCCGACCCCACTGACACTTTCCTCTTCTGCCGACCCCTGGGCATCCATGTAGTACGGAATCCCGTGGCTTTCCAAGAATTGCATACAAGCAGTCCAGAACTTCGTGCGAATCGTATTCCCCATGAACCGAATCATCACCAAAGACGCTCCCTCCACCGCATTCTCCCAGGTCCGGTTCCACACGTCTGTATCCGCCGTTTTCAGCGTGACACAGTCCGCACTGATGGCGTCTTTCTCTTGCAATTCTTTCATGGCCCGGTTCATCATGAAATACCGACGATCCACGTTGGTCATGTATACAATTTTTGGTTTCTTTTGGGTTAGCATAGATATACTCCATTTCTATATAAGTTGGCGGTTGACTATTAACGTAACAGCAGTACCGTCATTTCGACCGGTCCCATTCGTGCGTGATGACACCACAGCATTGAAATGAGTTGTGTCCCTGAGTGGAGAAATCTCTTCACATCTAGCCGTAAGGGTTTAATGATGCAAATCACATCAGCACGTCATTTCGACCGGTCTTATTCGTGCGTAATGTCACTACAGAATTGAAATGAGTTGTGTCCCTGAGTGGAGAAATCTTTTCACATCTAGCCGTAAGGGCTTAATGTCTCAAATCGCAATAGTTTGTCATTTCGACCGATCCCATTTGTGCGTAATGTCACTACAGAATTGAAATGATTCGTGTCCCTGAGTGGAGAAATCTCTTCACCTTTAGCCGTAAGGGCTTAATGTCTCAAATCGTAACAGTTCGTCATTTCGACCGGTCTCATTTGTGCGTAATGACACTACAGAATTAAAATAATTTGTGTCCCTGAGTGGAGAAATCTTTTCACATCTAGCCGTAAGAGCTTACTGTCTCAAATTGCAACACCGCAATAACGTCATTCTTCACTTCGCCTTTTCCGCTAGTGCTGAGAGATTTCTCCACTCAGGGACACAAATCTATTTATTTCCGTATCATCACTTTGTGCAAATACGATCGGTCGAAATGACGGATAGAGAAAATATACCGCAATATATACACATCGTTCTTTGCATATTTACCCACTCATTAATTCCACTCCTGCGATAAATCTTTCCAAGTGGGATTACTTTGTGAAATCAAGTCTTCTTTTTTCCTTCGGCTCCACCGCTTGAGTTGTTTTTCCCTGATAATAGCATCTTCAATACGATTATGACCTTCCACATAAACCAGATCATGCACATGGTACGTCTTAGTGAAACCATCCACTAATTCATTCTTATGCTCATACAATCGGCGTTGGATATTACTCGTGACTCCAATATATAACGTAGTTCTGCATTTATTCGACAAAATGTAGACGAATCCACTCATAAAAACCGCCTCCTGCATGGTAACTACCATGTTTCACACGTATTGCCTCCACTTGGTTCCCGCCATTTCGACCGATCATATTTGTGTGTAATGACACTACAGAATTGAAATAAGTTGTGTCCCTGAGTGGAGAAATCTCTTCACCTTTAGCCGTAAGGGCTTAATGTCTCAAATCGTAACAGTTCGTCATTTCGACCGGTCCCATTTGTGCGTAATGTCACTACAGCATTGAAATGATTTGTGTCCCTGAGTGGAGAA